>JAYVJV010000093.1:0-15080 GCA_043769005.1 Polaromonas sp.
CGCGGCAAACACAAGGCCATTTACACGCCTCACATCGACACCGGTGACTACATCATCGTGATCAACGCAGCCCAGCTGCGCGTCACAGGTGCCAAGACACTGGACAAAAAATACTACCGCCACTCGGGCTACCCCGGCGGTATCTCCGAGACCAACTTCCGCGACATGCAGGCCAAGTTTCCGGGCCGTGCGCTGGAAAAAGCGGTCAAAGGCATGTTGCCCAAGGGCCCCTTGGGTTACGCCATGATTAAAAAGCTCAAAGTGTATGGCGGCGCAGAGCACCCCCACACCGCGCAGCAACCCAAAGTGCTGGACATTGCAGGCATCTCGCGTGATGCAGTGCGTAAGGAGTCGAAATGATCGGTGAATGGAATAACGGCACTGGCCGTCGCAAATCCAGCGTAGCCCGCGTCTTCATGAAAAAAGGCAGCGGCAAGATCACGATCAACGACAAAGACATTGCCGACTACTTCGGTCGTCAAACGTCCATCATGATCGCCAAGCAGCCGCTGTTTTTGACGAATAACGCAGAAGCGTTTGACATCAAAATCACCGTCGCTGGTGGTGGTGAGTCCGGTCAGGCGGGTGCAGTGCGCCACGGCATTACCCGCGCGCTGATTGACTATGACGCGATTCTCAAGCCCGCCTTGAGCGCGGCTGGCTTCGTGACGCGTGATGCGCGTGAAGTCGAGCGTAAGAAGGTCGGCTTGCATGGTGCCCGTCGCCGCAAGCAGTTCTCCAAGCGTTAAAACGCTACTGCCATTACGTGAGTGGGTGTCTTATGCGTCGTTGCAAATCCTCGCCAGGCGTATAGCCTGTCTGCGGTTTGCGCCTAGCCTAAAGCTCGCTCCCTACGCCCACTTCAGTCGCTCATCAATACCGCCTACGGTCAAACTAGGCGGTATTTTTTTTAGCGCACAATTGCCTTCCCATGCGTTTCAGACTCCTTCGCCGCCGCCTGACCATCAGCGCCCCCACCATGGCCATTCGCACGAATGCGCCTTGGCCGCTGCGTTGGGCGATGGCGGCGTTGATGTTGGGGTTTTGCGCGGCCATTGGTCTGTGGGCTTTTGAGTTTGGTAAAGGCATTGCCGGGTTGGACAGCGATGCCAAGGAAGAATTAGCCCAACTCAAGAAAGAAGTCGGCCAGTTGCGCGAAGAGCGCGACAAGGCCCAGTCCATCGTGAATACTTCCGAGAGCCTTTTGACCACCGAAAAATCGGCTCAGGAGAAGCTCGCAAGCCAGGTCAAGCAGCTAGCCACTGAAAACCGTGCACTTCGGGAAGATTTGGGGTTTTTTGAAAGACTCATGCCCTCCAACGGTAAAGACAGCGTGGCTATTCGCGGCATGCAGGCCGAGCTGCTGGGCGAGGGGACGCAAATCAAATGGCAGGTGCTGGTGATCCAGCCGGTCAAAAATGCGGTAGATTTTAACGGCAAGATCGAGCTGACCCTGGGCGGCCTGCAGGCTGGCAAGCCTTGGAGCATGCCCATGCCGGGGGGCGAGCAAGTGCTGCAATTCAAGCAGTACCGCCGCCTCGAAGGCGTAGTGGACTTACCCCCCCAAGTCGTGGTAAAAACGATATCCGCCAAGATCACCGAAGGCACAGCCACCCGCGCGGTGCATAGCGTGAAAATTTAAAGCGTGAAAATTTAAAGCGTGAAAATTTAAAGTTAGTACACACTCGTTAGGAGACGCATATGTTTGGTAAAAAGAAGCAGCCCCCCATCCGCAGCCTGGTGGCTCCCGGGACCGAAATTCGCGGCAATCTCGCCTTTACCGATGGCCTGCGGGTCGATGGTGTCATCGTCGGCGACGTGCGCTCCAATGAAGACCATGCCAGTATTTTGGTGATCAGCGAGTCGGCCCACGTGACGGGCGAGATCCATGCTGACCACGTCATCATCAACGGCCATGTGCAAGGCCCGGTGTACGCCAACGAGCTGCTGGAGCTGCAACCCAAGGCCCGCATCGAGGGTGACGTGCACTACAAAGCCCTGGAAATGCACCAAGGTGCCACCATCACCGGCCAGTTGCGCCCTATGGGTTTGGTCGAAGACAAACCCGCACTCAAATTAGCGGCAAATAACGGTTGATCTGCATACCTGAGCGTTTTGCTGTACTATTTGACTTATTCGTTCTTCCCTTAGAAAGCCCAACATGAGCGCAGTCGCCGAACACATCCACACCCCCGAGCTGGCCGAGATGCCCGCGCCCATCGTCTTCACCGACAGCGCCGCCGCCAAAGTGGCCGACCTGATCGCCGAAGAAGGCAACCCCGATTTGAAGCTGCGCGTGTTTGTGCAAGGCGGCGGTTGTTCGGGTTTTCAGTACGGCTTTACCTTTGACGAAATCACCAACGAAGACGACACCACCATGAGCAAGAACGGTGTCTCGCTGCTGATTGACGCAATGAGCTATCAGTACCTGATCGGTGCCGAGATTGACTACAAAGAAGACCTGCAAGGTGCCCAGTTTGTCATCAAAAACCCTAACGCCACCAGCACCTGCGGCTGCGGGTCATCGTTTTCTGCTTAAATCTTTCTTGCTTCTTCCCAAAGCCGCTTCAGAGCGGCTTTTTTACTGCTAAACAGGGCTGCAGCCCAATAAAATAGAGTGTGAGCAGCTACTGTATTCATAGCATATTCAGCCCCTTGTATGAACATTGTTGTCATTCCCGGCGACGGCATCGGCCCCGAAACCATGGCTGCCACCACCGCTGTGTTGCAGGCCGCCTCCAAGCGCTTTGACTCGAAGCTCGATTTGCAATACGACATTGCAGGCCACGCCAGCCTGCAAAAATACGGCGCCACAGTGACCCCCGCCCCGCCCGCACCTACCCCGGTATGCCGGGGCGCTTTAGCGATTTTGATTTGGTGGTGGTGCGCGAGAACACCGAGGGTTTTTATGCCGACCGCAATGTCGAGTCGGGCAATAGCGAAATGCTGATTACGCAAGACGTAGTGATCTCGCTGCGCCGCATCACCCGCCACTGCTGCGAGCGCATTGCCCATAGCGCTTTTGAGCTGGCCATGTCGCGCAACAAGCATGTGACCATCGTGCACAAAGCCAATGTACTCAAACTGGGCGACGGCATGTTTATCGAACTGTGCCACCAGGTGGCGAAAGAGTTTCCACAAGTGACGGTAGACGACAGTATTGTCGATGCCATGATGGCACATGTGGTGCGTGCACCCCAGCATTTGTGCAGGCCAGCGTGGCGATACAGGCCATCACCGCCGCAGCAGTGCAAGCGCGTGAGGTGACGCGCGACGTGGGCGGCGTGCTGGGTACACGCGAGACCGGTGCGGCCTTTGCAGCGCGAGTTGCCGCGTATTAAGCGACGCACCACACCCCAGGCCATGGCTGCACATCCCACCTTGCCACCCGGTGCCTGCGATTGCCATGTGCATGTGGTGGGCGATACGCTGGCCTACCCCATGGTCGATCAGCGCCAGTACACTCCCGGCCCGGCCAGCCTAGACAGTTTGCGCCAACACCTTGCGCGCAATGGCTTGGAGCGCACGGTGATTGTGCAGCCCAGTTTTTATGGCACAGACAATAGCTGCATGCTCGACAGCTTGCGCCAGTTGGCAGGCGCTGGGCGCGGCGTGGCCGTGCTGGAGCCAGGCGCCAGCGACGCGCAATTGCAGGCCCTGCACGCCCAGGGTGTGCGCGGTCTGCGGCTCAATGTTGAAAGCTCGGGCCAGAGTGCTGCCAAGGCAGTAAGCGCCGCCCTGGCCTACTGGGCGCAACGGTTGGCGGCGCTGCCCTGGCATATTCAAATCTATGCTTCGCTGGACACATTGATGGCCGTGCACCCCACCTTGCAAAGTGTGGGTTTGCCCATCGTGCTAGACCACTTTGCCATGGTGCTGGGCAGCACCGCGCTGGACGATGCGCGCTTTCACGCGGTGCAGCAACTGGTGCAGTCTGGGCGTGCATATGTCAAGCTGTCTGCACCCTACCGCATTCAGTCTTTTGCCCACGAGGCCCCGCAGGCCGTGGCCCGTATCGCCCGCCAGTACCTGCAAGCCAACCCCGAGCGCGTGCTGTGGGGCAGCGACTGGCCCCACACTCACCGCGAGCCAGGCAAATCGGCCCATGAGCAAAGTGCCTACCGCAGTGTAGGGCGCGATGTGCTGCAAGGCGGCCTGCACGCTTGGTTGCCCAGCGCTGACCTGCGCCAGCGCGTTCTGGTTGACAACCCCGCACAGATCTACGGGTTCTAAACCCCGCGTAGTAAAGAAACGCTTTCGTAGTATCGCGCTTTGCCTGACACGGGCATTCCGGCTCTGGCATCCATGCACGGGCACGGCTGCGCGTAACCAGCACATTACGGCTTTTACAACTTCAGTGCCCACGTAACTGCCCGCTCGCGTATGGTGTGAAGCATGCAACTGTTATCTACCGAGTGGAATTCGTTTTTGAGCGATGCCTTGTCCTACCTGCCCGCTGTACCCGCGCTGGTTGACTTGCCGCGTGCGGCCTGGGTGGGCTTTGCACTGCTGCTGGCCGTGTGGCTGGGCGACAGGCTACAGCGCGCGGGTGCTGCGCGCACCACGGGGTACTGGTTGTGCGGCGCAGTCTTTGGCGTTGCACTGGTCGGGGTACAAATGTGGTTGGTACCGCACACGGCTGCAGTCGGCGCAAGTAATGTGGCTGGCGCGCAAGCCCCTTTAGCTACCGCCACATCCATCGCCCAGGGCCTGCCCAGCACCTGGGCCACCTTGCAAAGTCTGGCGTGGATTTTTGATCTGGCTTTAGGCTGGGTGCTGGTGGAGCTGGGCCAGCGCATGGACTTGCGCTGGCTACTGCGCAACCGGGCACTGGCCGCCACTGCGGTGCTGGAATACGCCCTCACCTGGGGCTTGGCCGCCTTCATGCTCACTAGCCTAGGCCTGGCCTGGCTGCCTGCGGGCGTGGCGGCGACCCTGGCGGCGCACAGCTCGCCGGTGCTGCTGTCTACCCTGTTGGCACAGTGGCGATCAGAAGGGCAAGTGACCGAAAGGGCCTTGCACCTGGGCAGCATCAACACGGTGCTGACGGCGGTGACATTGCCTGCGGTGCTGGCCTTAGGTGCCGCCTCGCAGGCACCCGGCACAGTGCTGGGGCTGGCCACAGAGGGCATCGTCAATGCCTCGTCGCTGCGCAGTGTGCTAGAGCTTGCGCAACCCATTTGGGAAGTGCTTGCCAGTGTCGCTATAGGTTTTGGGCTGGGTGCGTTATTGTCGCGCCTGCGGTCTGCGCCGGGCATCCGAGGGCAGGTGCTGCGCGAGGAGAGAAATGGGTTGACGGCAAACGCAGGCCTGGCAGGTGGCACCCCCTTGCACTCACCCAACGGCGATCGCGCCCAGTGGCTCAGCCTGCTGGGTGCCGTATGTGTGGCCGTGGGCTTGGCGCAGTGGTGGGGCGCGCCCGCGTTGGTGGCTTGCCTGGCCCTGGGTTTGAGCCTGCGCAGGCGCGCGGCGCATGCCCTGCTGGCCGACATGCCGGGCAGTAGCGCGGGACTGGGCCAATTGGCCCAAGTGCTGATGTTTTTAGTGGCCGGGGCCTGCCTGCCCTGGTGGCAATGGGCGGGGCTGCAAAGCGATACAGCAGGTGTTTCGGGCTCAGCGCTTAGCATCCAGGTGGTATCACTGGCCGCCTTGCTGCTGTTGGTGCGCCTGTGCACCAAAACACTGGTCTGCACCCTCACCGCGCGTTGGGCCGGGCTGCGCTGGGTGCAAGGCTTGGCACTGGGCGTGATGCTGCAACCCCTGTCGATGACCGGGCTGGTGTTTACCGCCATGGCGGCCAGCGCACTGGCCAGCACCTATCCGCCGCTGGCGCACGCTTTGCTGCTGATGCTGTGCGCCAGCGACCTGCTGGCCCCCTGGCTCATGCGCAGCGTGTTGCGCGCCATGCGCGAGGTCGCTGCAGCGCCGCAGACCATCACCTTGCATGCCAACTACAGCGGCTTGCACACCCAGTCCAGCCTGGTGCCTCGGCGGGTAGACACCCATGTCGACATCCAGGCTGTGGGTTAACTTCTTTGTTATTGAAAGCACGCTACCTCCATGCTGTCCTATACTGCCTCCCGCCCTTTGACCATGGGTGTCGAGCTTGAGCTGCAACTGCTCAATGCCCGCGACTTTGCCCTCTCGCGCGATGCGCCCGACCTGATTAACTTGCTGCACCGCAAAGCCAGCCTGAAAGAGCGCATCAAGCCCGAAATTACCGAGAGCATGGTGGAGCTCAACACCGGCATCCACGGCAGCTACGACACCCTGCTGGGCGAGCTGCGCCAACTGCGCGATGTGCTGTGCGAGGCAGGCGATAAACTCAATATCGACATCAGCGGTGGCGGCGCGCACCCGGTCAGCGTGTGGAAAGACCGGCGCATCTACCCCACCGAGCGGTTCTTGCACACCTCACACCTGTATGGCTACCTGGCCAAGCAGTTCACCGTGTTTGGCCAGCATGTGCACATCGGCTGCCCCACCGGCGATGTGGCCATCCAACTCACACACCAGTTGGCCCCTTACATTCCGTTTTTTATTGCCCTGTCGGCGGCCAGCCCCTATGCGCAGGGCGAAGACACGGCCTTTGAAACCTCGCGCCTGCATGCGGTGGCGGTGTTCCCGTTGTCGGGCCACATGCCGCGCCTGGCCAACTGGGCCGAGTTTGGCCGCTACTTTGCCGAAATGCAAAGCTACGGCATTGTGCAAAGCATGAAAGATTTTTACTGGGACATTCGCCCCAAGCCTGAGTTTGGTACGGTAGAAGTCCGCATTTTTGACACCCCACTCACGGTCGAGATGGCCGCAGCCTTGGCCGCGTTGGTGCAAACTTTGGCAGCGCAACTGCTCACGCTCAAGCCCGGCAGCGTTGCCAGTGCCCAGGTGGGCGACCTGGCCACCTACCGCGTGTATGGCTACAACCGCTTTCAAGCCTGCCGCTTTGGCTATGAGGCCATGCTGGTAGACCCGCGCAGCAAGCAGCCGTTTCACCTGGGCCAGTCGCTCGACAACCTGCTCGATCAGCTCATGCCCACTGCTGCCCAGCTGGGCACGGTGCGGGCGCTGGTGTATTTGCAAGAGATGGTGGCTGCGCGGCAAAACGGTGCCAGCTGGATGCGTGCCATGCTGGCACAAAGTGGCGACCTGGGTGACATGATGCGCATGCAAGCCGGGCTGTTTCGCCACAGTGGCCACCACGGTCCGCAACGCAGCGCAGACCAAGTCGCCCCACGCACCGAGCCGGTGCTGCACAACATGCCGCCCACTTTGCAGCAGTTGGCCGCCTGAGCACCGCTCAGGCTGGGTACACGCAGCCCAGCACCCTTGCGCCCCGTGCACCTGTCACGCTGGCCAAGGGCAGGGCCTGGCGCAGCACGGTCTGGCGCGCCAGCCATGCAAATGCCGTGGCCTCTACTTCTTGCGGCGGCAGACCGCGCTCGGCACTGGAGAGCACTTGCAGATGCGGCAACAGGGCTTGCAGGCGCTGCATGAGATCGCTATTTAACGCGCCACCACCACAGACGATAAGTTCTTTGAGCTGTAATTTGCTATTTTTTTCATAGCTGCTTACACTATATTTTATTGGGCTAGCGGTCAATTCAACCAGTGTTTTTTGTATGTTCTGAGGCGCTTCGGTAGTAAACGCAGCCAGGTGCTGGTCTAACCAGGCGCGGTTAAACAAATCGCGCCCCGTGCTCTTGGGGGCAGGTTTTGCGAAATAGGGGTCAGACAAAAACGCTTGTAGCAAGGCTGGGTTGAGCACACCGCCCGCGCCCCATGCACCGCCCGCGTCGTAGGCTGCGCCCGTGTGCTGCTGGCACCACATGTCCAGCAGGGCGTTGCCGGGGCCGCAGTCAAAGCCCAGCGTGCCACCACCGGGCTGCAAAATACTCAGGTTGCTGATGCCGCCGATATTGAGCACGCCGATAGTTTTATCATCCGCCTCCCCTTGGGGCGCAAACCAGGCGCGGTGAAAAAACGGTGCCAGTGGCGCGCCCTGGCCACCCGCTGCCACATCGCGGCTGCGAAAGTCGGCCACTACGTCAATGCCGGTGAGCTCGGCCAGCAGGGCCGGGTTGTTCAGTTGCAGGGTGTAGCCCGTGGCGTCGTGTAGACCAGGCTGGTGGCGCAGGGTTTGGCCGTGTGCTCCGATGGCTTGTACCTGCGCTGCCTGCACACCGCTGTCTTCTAACAACCGCTTCACCACCACAGCATAGCTGCGTGCCAAGGCGTTGGCTGCCAGCGCGGCGCGGTGCAGTTCGTTAGGGCCGGGGGTATTCAACGCCAACAGTTCTGCTCTTAATTCAGGAGCTAGTTGCGCACTATTTGTATGGATTACACGCGGTTTTTGTGCAGAAAAATCAACCAGCACACCGTCTACCCCATCCATCGAGGTGCCCGACATCAATCCTATGTATAAATCAGCCATGGCGGCAATGGTACACGCCCGCTGAGTCAAGAACGAACGCGCCAGCTTACTGTGCGCTGGCCACAGTCATGGTGCGGGCAGCGGCCAGATTGACGCGGATCTGGCCGATCATCTGGTTAAAAGCAACGCGGGCTGCGGGGCTCAAGGGCACGCTCTCGCTCTGGCTGGCTATGGTCAGCGGGTTGTGGTGTACGCCGCTTACGCGGAACTCAAAATGCAAATGCGGCCCTGTGCTGTAGCCAGTAGTGCCTACCGCGCCCACCACTTCGCCCTGCTCAACCTTTTGGCCGACCTTCACGCCAATGCGGCTTAAGTGGGCAAACAGGGTGCTTTTGCCGCCCTGGTGTTTGACTTCCACCACATTGCCGTAGCCTCCCTGAGTGCCTGCAAAGCTCACCACGCCGTCACCTACCGTACGCACTGCGGTGCCCGTGGGCGCAGCGTAGTCCACGCCAGTGTGGTTTTTAAACTGGCGTGAAATCGGGTGCACCCGTCCACCAAAGCCGCTGGTAATACGCGAAAACTCGAGCGGCGAAGCCAAAAAGGCCTTGCGCAGGCTGTTGCCTTCCATCGTGTAGTACTGGCCCTTGGTACCCGGCTCTTGGAACCACGCAGCTTGGTAGGTTTTGCCTTTGTTGACAAACTCGGCGCTGAGCACGCGGCCTGCGCGCACATGCTCGCCATCGGCTTGCAGCGTCTCGTACACCACACTAAAGCGGTCGCCCTTGCGCAGCTCTCGGTGAAAATCAATATCGCCCGAGAACATCTCAGCCACTTGGGTGGCCACTGCGTCGGGGATGCGAGCCTCGTCGGTGGCGGCAAACAGTGATGAGCGGATAATGCCGCCCGCCAAACGCGAGCCAGCCACCAAAGGCGCAATGTCGATGCGCGCTTTAAAACCTGCGTCGGCTTTGTCGATGGTCAGGCGCATAAAGTTGTTGGGCAGGTCGTCATGCGTCCAGCGTGCTTGCAGTTTGACCAAGCGGTTGTCGCTGTTGGTCTCGACCGTGATCAAACGACCGGGGCGGCTGAGCAGGGCAGCGCGGGCGGACGCATCGCTGCGGATAAAGGTGGCTGCTGTCGCGTCTGCCACGCCCAAGCGGCGCAGCAGCGCCTCTGCGGTGTCGTTGGAGCGGGTGGCATCGGTGCGGTACAGCGTGAGGGCGGCACCTGCATCCAGGCTGGCGACCGACTCGGGTGCAGGCTCGACGCTTTCCAGCACCTGGCGCACCGGCAGCTCTGATGCATCCGGTGCAAAATTGGCCACGGCAAACGCGGTCGCGCCCGTGCCCAAGAGTATTGCAGCCACTCCTGCGGTGAGCTGGCGCGGATAGCGCTGCAATATGCCCACCAGCGACTGGCGCAGGACATGCACAAAATTTACAAACTGAATCAACGCCAAAAGATGTTTCCTAAATAAGACCCGCATGAAGTAAAAGTATCGTGTGGTCTGTGGGTGCCTTGGCACGCACGTAAAATGGGCTGCTGAAAAAAGCAGGAACGCTAGTATAACGATGTCAAGATGTGCAATAGTTGGACAAAACCCTTATGAATCAAGCCGTTACACCCTCAATTTATAGTAATTTAGCATTATCCGACCGGGTGCGCGAGGCCATGACCGTCACGCTACGGGGTGTAGAAGAGCTTATTCCGCAGGAAGATTGGCTTAAAAAGCTGCAAAAGAGCGAAAAAACCGGCATCCCGCTGCGAATCAAGCTGGGTTTAGACCCCACCGCGCCCGACATTCACATTGGCCACACTGTGGTGCTCAACAAAATGCGCCAGTTACAAGATATTGGCCATACCGTCATATTCTTGATTGGCGACTTCACTACCTTGATTGGCGACCCGTCCGGCCGCAACACCACCCGCCCGCCCTTGACCAAGGAGCAGATAGAGATCAACGCCGTGACCTACCGTGATCAAGCCTACAAGGTGCTGAACCCCACCAAAACCGAGATGCGCTACAACAGCGAATGGGGCGATGCCCTGGGATCGCGCGGCATGATCCAGCTAGCCGCCAAGTACAACGTGGCCCGCATGATGGAGCGCGAAGACTTCCATAAGCGCTACACCACAGGCCAGTCCATCAGCGTGCACGAGTTTTTGTACCCTCTCATGCAAGGCTACGACTCGGTGGCCCTGAAAAGCGACCTGGAGCTGGGCGGCACCGACCAAAAGTTCAACCTGCTGGTAGGCCGTCACCTGCAAGCCGAATACGGCCAGGAACCCCAGTGCATCTTGACGATGCCGCTGCTGGAAGGCCTGGACGGCGTGGACCAAATGTCCAAAAGCAAGAACAACTACATCGGCATCACCGAAGAGCCCAACACCATGTTTGCCAAAGTGCTCTCCATTAGCGACGTGCTGATGTGGCGCTGGTACACCCTGCTGTCGTTCAAGTCCATCGCCGAAATCGAGGTCTTGAAAGCCGAGGTGGCAGCCGGGCGTAACCCCAAAGATGCCAAAGTGATGCTGGCCAAAGAAATCACCGCCCGCTTCCACAGTGCGGCAGCGGCGGACAGCGCAGAGCAAGACTTTATCAACCGCAGCAAAGGCGGCGTGCCCGATGTGATTGATGAAATCACGTTAAGTGGCGCGCCCTTGGGCATTGCACAGATTCTCAAGCAAGCCGGGCTGGCCCCCTCCACCTCCGAAGCGGGCCGACTGATTGACGGCGGCGGCGTACGGGTCGATTCGTCGGTGATCAGCGACAAGGGCCTGAAGCTGGATGCCGGCACCTATGTGGTGCAGGTGGGTAAGCGCAAGTTTGCGCGGGTGAACTTAGTGTAAGGAGTCAGGAAATGATGGAACCAAAAAATGGTGATTTCGCGTCTTTTTTGCAGCAGACCCAGGACAAATCAGTTCAACTGAAACAAGAGTTGAAACATGAACAAGACAATGCCTTGCAATCGAGTGATCAAGTGGACGGTGTACTTAATGTTTCCGCTGAAACACTGATGGACGATGAGGCTGTGGAGCGACTTGCTGCGCAAATGCGTGAGACGCAACAAATCTTGGATGCATTGCCACCCATGACAGATGACGAACTTGATCGGCAAGCCTTGGAGGCGGGTGGCGCTGACAATGATCCTGATACACCAGAATGATGCGGTGAATTGAAAGGGATTGAGGTGTATTGCGTTTTGAATAAAATACAGAAATCTGTATAATTCTATGAATGAAAACAACTCTCAATATTCACGATGTCTTGCTGGCTGAGGCTAAATCTCTGGCAGCCAGGCAACGCTTGACGTTGACGCGCTTGATCGAAGAGGGCTTGCGCATGCGCTTGCGTGTCACAGAGGTTGCGCCCCCCAGCAGGCGCAGAGCGATGCCGGTCTTTAACGGCAAGACGGGTCTGGCACCGGGCCTGGGCGGCCTGAGCACGCGAGAGATGTTCGACGCGGCAGACCATGCTGCCTGACATCAACGTACTGGTCGCTGCGCACCGCGCAGACCACCGGTAGCACAAAGCGGCGGCCGACTGGCTCAAGCAAGCGCTCAAAGACACCAAGGATGGCCAGATCATGGTGCTGCCCATGCAGGTCGTGAGTGGTTTTCTGCGCTTGGTGACT
The DNA here is from genome assembly GCA_043769005.1 of Polaromonas sp. Classification (GTDB taxonomy): domain Bacteria; phylum Pseudomonadota; class Gammaproteobacteria; order Burkholderiales; family Burkholderiaceae_C; genus JAAFIP01. Next base: position 12,010 of record JAYVJV010000093.1, read on the forward strand.
AATGCCAAAATATTTCCCAATCCATCATCGAGCAATCAGGCGGTTGATTTTGTCGACTGGCTGCTGGAAGACCCGCATGTGTCTCTGCTGGGTCAATGCTCAGAGTGGCGCGATTTTCGCAACCTTGTGCTCGATAAGCAACTCAGCGCCAACCAAGTACCCCATGCGCACCTGGCTGCATTGTCGCTTAGCTTGAGTGAGCCCTTTGTGACCTTCGACAAAGGCTTCCGACAGCTATTGCCACGCTCGTTGTTGGTGCTTTTGCCTACAGCCTAAACACCGGGTCTACCGCGCCCCCGCCTTCTGCAGAAGCCTCACCATCTCGCCGTAGCCGTGCGATTTGGCCAGCTGCAGCGGCGTGGCACCTTGCCGGTCGGCCAGTTGCAGGTTGGCTCCGGCGTTGATCAGGGCTTGCAGTGTGGCCTGGTGGCGCGCCCCGGCGTTGCCCAGCACGATGGACTCGATGACGGCTGTCCAGCCCAGATTGTTCACCAGGTCCAGCGGCGCGCCAGCGGCAATCAGTTGGCGCACCACGCCGTCATGGCCCAGATGCGCCGCCGCAATCAGCGCCGAACCATCGTAGCGGCTGGTGACCTGTTTGGCGCTCGCGCCCACTTGCAGCAGTACGAGCAGACTGGCTTCGTCGTCGGCCACGCTGGCGATGGTCACCGCGTCGTAGCGGTCATGCTCCAGCGCATTCAGGTCCGCGCCGGCCTGGGCCAATGCGCGGATGGCAGCGCGCTGCCTGGCAAAGGTGGCTACATGCAGCGCGGTGCGGCCATGGTGGTCGCGGCGGTTAAGGCCGGTTTTGCTGGCGGCAAGCTTTTGAATTTGCGCCACATCGCCCTGGTGGGCCGCAGCATGCAGCCCCTGGTAGCTGGCGGCTTCGGCAGCGGTGGGTGCCACCTGCGCCGGTGTAGTGGCCGGAGCCAGCGCCAGCAAAAGCAGCAGGCAGTGCAGTGCAGAATGCTTCATGGATACCTCGACAAGGCAAAAAACAATTGGAGTGCGGTCGATGGCTTACAGTTCCAGGCCAGGTCACCCTACTGTGGCGTATCACGCAACCATATTCAGGAAACCATCCCATGCAGGCAGTGATTCAACGGGTGCGCGAGGCGCGCGTGGTAGTGGCCGACGCGGTGGTCGGCGCGATTGGCCAAGGCCTGTTGGTCTTGCTATGCGCCGAGCAGGGCGACACGGACGCGCTGGCCGACAAGCTGCTTGCCAAAATACTCAAGCTGCGCATTTTCAGTGACGAGGCGGGCAAGATGAACCGCTCGGTGCAAGATGTGGGCGGCGGTTTGCTGTTGGTGAGCCAGTTCACTTTGGCGGCGGATGTCTCGGGGGGTAATCGGCCCAGTTTTACCAATGCAGCGCAGCCCACTGAAGCGCAGCGCTTGTACGATTATTTTGTGCAGCAAGCGCGCGCTGCACACCCGATCGTGCAAACCGGGCAGTTTGCGGCGGATATGCAGGTGCATTTGGTCAACGATGGGCCGGTGACCATTCCTATCACCGTGCGATAGTCTAGAATTGTGTGTACTTATACTGTGCCTCGCTGCTTCTGCCTACCTACTGACACTTAATGGCACAGAGCCAATGCTATGATGAAAAAAACAAGGGATGGCGTGCGAAAAAAGTACGACTTCCGTTTTCAAAAAGTAACATAACAGGATGTCCGTGACTGCAAAATCTGGCTTTCGCACACTCGCTTCGCTGGCCATCGTATGGCTCGCGCTGGGTTGCGGTGTATCAGCTTTTGGCGATACGTTGCGCCTTGGGGGCTCGGGTTCTACAACGGCTCTGGCCAAGCTGCTAGCCAGCGCTTACAACGCGAAATATCCCCAGGACTCGATTATTGTGACACCCGCTTTGGGTACTGCTGGTGGTCTCAAGGCCTTGGCGGTCAACGCAGTGTCGGTCGCACTGGTGTCGCGGCCCTTGACAGGCAGCGAGAGCGGTTTGCGGGCGACAGAGTTTGCTCGCACGCCATTTGTGCTGACGGTAGCAGCCACCAATCCTAAAAGCAATGTGGGCTTTGCAGAGCTGGCTGCGTTGCTGGCTGCGACAGAGCCCACATGGCCAGACGGTACGCGGGTACGCTGGGTTCTGCGGCCTGCGCAGGACAATGACAGCAAAATCGTTGCCAGCTTTTCACCCGCAGTGGCCAAAGCCTGGGATGCCGCACGCCAACGCAACGGGGCCTATATTTCTGCCACCGACGAAGAGACGATTTCTTCCATTCAACGCCTGCCGGGCGGCATTGGTTTTACCACGCTAGGGCAAATTCTGGCGGACAAGCGGCCACTCAAAGCACTGTCCATAGAGTACATGGTGCCCAATGTGTCGGCCATCCAGGATGGCAGCTACCCCTACTTTAAACGGCACTTCCTGGTGTCTGCGGCGCAGGTTACCCCTGTCATCGAGCGTTTTATGGCCTTTGCCGTTTCGCCCGAGGCGCAGGCGCTGCTCTCTGCGCACGGTAGTTGGGTTGGCACTTTTCAAAATCGATAAGTGCAGTGGCTACATCTTCGGCATTCACGCTCAGGTCGCTACAGGTTATCACCGCGATCAGCCGCGCGTTCTGCGCGGTATTCGCCATTGCGCTGCCCGCTATTTTTTTCCAAGTAGGGTACGCACAACTCTATTCCGAGCTTCGCATTGAAGCCGTGGCTACGGCCCGTACTGTCAACACATTGATCCTGCGCGAGCCACAATACTGGCGGTTTATGCAAAACGAGTTGCTCGTAGCGCTGGAAGACAAACTTACTGATACTGCCCCATTTGTCGCACGGATTGTGGCCAATGATGGGGCTGCAATAGAGCTGGTGTTGGAGCGCGCTACAGGGCTGGCGAGCCCGTTGATGGCGTACAGCGAGCCCATTCACGACACTGGTAAAGAGGTGGGAAGAATTGAACTCACCGCCTCCATGCGCCCCCTGCTGCTGCGCACTGCGCTGGTGGCGCTGCTGGCATGTTTGCTGGCAGGGGCGCTGTACTGGGCGGTACGCAGCCTGCCACTGGCGGCGCTGCGCCGCGCCATGCATGATCTGGAGCAGGAATCTTTGTTG
>JAYVJV010000094.1:0-7123 GCA_043769005.1 Polaromonas sp.
CTGGATCACGCCGATCTCGTTGTTGACGTACATCACGCTGGCCAAAATGGTGTCGGGGCGGATGGCGGCTTTGAACACGTCCAGATTCAGCAGGCCGTCCTCTTGCACGTCCAGGTAGGTCACCTCAAAGCCCTGGCGCTCCAGCTCGCGCATGGTGTCCAGCACGGCTTTGTGCTCGGTCTTTACGGTGATTAAATGCTTGCCCTTGGTCTTGTAGAAACCCGCAGCGCCTTTGATGGCCAGGTTGTTCGACTCGGTAGCTCCCGATGTCCACACAATCTCGCGCGGGTCGGCACCGATCAACGCTGCAACATGGTCGCGCGCTTTCTCCACGGCAGCTTCGGCCTCCCAGCCCCACGCATGGCTGCGCGACGCGGGGTTGCCAAAGTGCTCGCGCAACCACGGAATCATCGCGTCCACTACCCTGGGGTCGCAGGGGTTGGTGGCGCTGTAGTCCATGTAGATAGGGAAGTGGGGAGTGCCGTCCATGATGATGCCAACTACGTGTTAAGTAAGAAATATGATATGAAATTGATAGCTGCTTGCGCAATGAATACAGTACTTATGACTTTATAAATGCATTACCCAAGGCGAAAACCGAGTTGGGCGCATTGATGCGCAGAGGTTTGACTGGCATCGGAGCAATGGCTTTTTTAATCATCGGCTTGGACTCCACATGCAGGCCTTTGGCCATTTGCTCGTTGACCATGGTTTGCAGGTTGACCGAGTCCAAAAACTCCACCATGCGGGTGTTCAGCGATGCCCACAGCTCGTGCGTCATGCAGCGACCCGCATCACCTTGGCAGTTTTCTTTGCCAGCGCATTGCGTGGCATCAATCGGCTCGTCGACCGAGACAATAATGTCGGCAATGGTAATGTCAGCAGCTTTGCGACCCAAAGTGTAGCCGCCACCTGGCCCACGGGTGGACTCCACCAGCTCGTGGCGACGCAGTTTGCCAAACAACTGCTCTAAATAGGACAGTGAGATTTGTTGACGCTGACTGATGGCCGCTAAAGTGACGGGACCAGAATTTTGGCGCAGGGCCAAGTCAATCATTGCAGTGACCGCGAAACGGCCTTTGGTGGTGAGACGCATAGCAAGCTCCTTAATGCCTACAGTTACATTCAAATACCCCAGCGCTTATGGCACTAAGGCGTGATCTCCATCCATCCTGGCCTCAAGGCCAGTACTTGTGCTGTGTTCTTGTTTTCAACTGAAGCAGATAACGTACCTTTTTCAGTTCCCGACTATTACTAACAAGTATAGCACATAACTGAGCGTTCTGCTCGGAATTACCCAACTTCGCAAGAGGGTATTGGGCCTCTGCCTACGAGGCATAATAAAACCATTCTTTAGCCGAATTTTGATATGAACCTACACCAATTTCGCTTCGTCCAGGAGGCTGCCCGGCGCAACTTGAACCTGACCGAGGCGGCCAAGGCACTGCACACCTCGCAGCCAGGGGTGTCCAAGGCGATTATTGAGCTGGAAGAAGAGCTGGGCGTAGAGATTTTTGCACGCCATGGCAAGCGGCTCAAACGCATCACCGAGCCGGGCACGCATGTGCTCAAAAGCATTGAACTCATCATGCGCGAGGTGGGCAATCTCAAAAAAATTGGCGAACAATTCAGCCAGCAAGACAGTGGTACGCTAGGCATTGCCACCACTCACACGCAAGCGCGCTACGTGCTGCCCCAGCCCATTGCCAAGCTGCGGGGCGCCTTCCCCAAGGTCAACGTCAGCCTGCACCAGGGCACGCCCGACCAGGTCGCCAAGATGCTGATTGACGAAGTGGCCGAGGTGGGGATAGCTACAGAATCGCTAGCAGACTACGCCGAGCTGGTCACCCTGCCCTGCTACGAATGGCAGCATATGCTGGTGATACCGGCCGACCACAAGCTGGCCAAGGTAACCAACATCACGCTGGCCGACCTGGCGCAAGAGCCCATCATTACCTACCACCCCTCGTTTACTGGTCGCACCAAGATAGACGCTGCCTTTGCCGCCAAAAAACTCAGCCCTCGGATTGCACTGGAGGCGATTGACTCGGACGTGATCCGCACCTATGTGCGAACGGGGTTGGGCATTGGCATCATGGCTGAGATGGCCGTGAACAACGAGCCCATGGATGGCTTGATAGTCAAACCTGCAGGCGCGCTATTTGGCAAAAACGTCACCCGCATCGCCTTCAAACGCAGCGCCTATTTGCGCAACTTTGTCTATACCTTCGCCGAACTGCTCAGTGAACGGCTCAACCGCAAACTGATAGACCGCGCTATGGGCGGGCAGGCGGATGACTATGAGTTGTGACAGCTTCTACCGCCTTTGAAAACGGGCATCCGGACGCAGAGGACGCAAAAGTTACGCAAAGGACGCGAAAGAAGATAAAAAGGAAATACAAAAATTTTTGACGTTTTCATTTTATTTTTCTAACTTTTTTTATTTTTTAATCTCCCTTTTGCGCCCTCTGCGTAACTTTTGCGTCCTCTGCGTCCTGAAGTCCGGCTGTTCAGTAGTTCCGAATTTAAAATCCAAAACACCATGCAAACTCTAGAACACACCCCCCAACTCACCAGCAAGCTGCCCAACGTAGGCACCACCATCTTCACCGTCATGTCGGCCCTGGCGCTGGAGAAAAACGCGGTCAACCTGGGCCAGGGCTTTCCGGATTTTGCCTGCGACTCAAAGCTAGTCGATGCCGTCACCGATGCCATGCAGCGGGGCCTGAACCAGTACCCCTCCATGCTGGGTGTACCCCAGCTGCGCGAAGCTGTTGCTAGCAAAATAGCAGCACTCCACGCCCGCCAATACAGCACTGCGACTGAAATCACCATCACCGCCGGAGCCACGCAGGCGATCATCACTATCATTTTGGCCATCGTGCACCCCGATGACGAGGTGATCGTGCTGGAGCCCTGCTATGACAGCTACGTGCCCAATATTGAGCTGGCGGGCGGCAAAGTGGTGCGCGTGCCGCTCACGCCGGGCACCTTCCGCCCCGACTTCGACAAAATCAGCGCCGCCATCACCAGCAGAACCCGCGCCATCCTCATCAACAGCCCGCACAACCCCAGCGCCACCATCTGGAGCCGTGCCGACATGCTGCGCCTGCAAGAAATCCTGGCTCCTACCGATGTGCTGCTGATCAGCGACGAGGTCTACGAGCACATGGTGTTTGACGGCCAGCAGCACGAGAGCGCGGCCCGCTACCCGGCCCTGGCCGCCCGCGCTTTTGTGGTCAGCAGCTTCGGCAAAACCTACCATGTGACGGGCTGGAAGGTGGGCACCGTGGCCGCGCCCGCGCCCCTGACTGCCGAGTTTCGCAAGGTGCACCAGTTCAACGTGTTCACCGTCAACACTCCGGTGCAGTATGGCCTGGCCAGCTACATGGCCAACCCAGCGCCCTACACCGAGCTGCCCGCCTTTTACCAGCGCAAACGTGACCTGTTTTTGGACGGCATCCGCAAAACGCGCCTGAAACCCCTGCACACCCAGGGCAGCTATTTTCAGTGCGTAGACATCAGCACATTGAGCGCCGCGCAAGGCCTGAGCGAAGCCGATTTTTGCAAATGGCTCACCAGCGAGATCGGCGTAGCCGCCATTCCGCTGTCGGCCTTCTACGGCGACAGCTTTGACCAGCGGGTGGTGCGCTTTTGCTTTGCGAAGAAGGATGAGACGCTGCTGGCGGCGCTGGAACGCCTGGCCAAGCTCTAGTTCTGCTATTTATTTAATAGCTGCTTACGCAAATATTTATTGGCCTATAGCCTGATTTACCACTCAGATTGCGCACCTAGATTGCGCCAGCATCAGCATTTGACGGAGTTGCGGCAAAACTTGTCCAGCTCGCGCACTACAGACGTAGCTTGCACCGCGTTCTTGGCTTTTTTTCCTACGTCGATGCTGAGCTTCATCTCGTACTTTTTGAAGAAGTCATCAAACAGCTCGCCACCCAGGGTGGCGTAGGCGGTGAGGGTGTCGTCCTTGGCGTTGTGCTCCAGCAGCACGGCGCACAGGGGCTGGCTGGCGGGGCCGCTGAGGACTTTGGCACCCTGCGCCGGGTCGTACTGGCTGTGGTCAGCGCAGCAATGGATCAAATCGTTGCCTGCGTTGGGCGTTTTGGGGTTGAGCGCCGCACCTTTGCGAAAGCTGATAAAGCTCACGTCTTTGGTGGGGTAGACCAAATGGTGGGCGCAGATGGCGCTAAAGGCCACCACGCTTTTGCCTGCGCCCACACCACCCGGCCAGGCGTAGCTGTCTTGGGTTTTGGTGGCCAGGGTGTGGCCAACGACGGGTTTGCCTAGGTTGAGCAAAAACACCGGGGTGGCTTCAAACGGGTAGTGAAAGACGTAATTGGTCTGCGCCGTGAGCTTGGCAGCTTTCAATGGGTCGCCCCGCTCGTCGGTCAGCAGCACACGGGCATACTGCTTGGGCGCGGCATTCGCCGCAAACGCAGGCAGCGCCGCACTGGCCGTGAGGCAGACGGCACTGGCAGAGCAAGACTCAATAAAGTTGCGGCGATCCATGGTGGCTCTCTCTCCTGGGGATGTGGCAAGATTGTGCCCGGTCGCGGCCAGATGTCAATTTAGGACGTATTCGTGGGCGTTTATCGTGGGTGTACAGCGACAACTTATTCACCCATTTGCAGATTGCACAATGCTTCATTAAAATATTCCGTAGATAGGCTAAAAACATAGAATTCCAGGAAAAAACATGAACTACGTTGACGGATTTGTGATCGCAGTTCCTACGGCTGACCGCGAACTGTTTCGGTTGCATGCGCAGGCTTACGCAACTATTTTCAAAGACCACGGTGCCTTGCAAGTGGCCGAGTGCTGGGGCAAAGATGTGCCGGACGGCGTACTCACCTCGTTTCCCATGGCCGTCAAATGCCAACCAGACGAAACCGTGGTGTTTTCATGGATCGTCTGGCCATCGCGCCAGGCGCGCGACGAAGGCATGAAAAAAGTGATGGAGGATCCGCGTGGCGAAAAGTCGATGCCTTTTGACGGCAAGCGCATGATTTTTGGCGGGTTTGAGATGATCGTCTCTGCCTGAACGCCATCGCAGCGAATACTCTCCAGCTACTCAGTTACTATAGTTTTAATAGCTGCTTACGCAATATTTTATTGGGCTATAGCCTGATTCGACTAACAATTCGATGCCTACAGCGCCAACTGCGCCCACACTTTGTCCAGCCGCTTGGTGCTGACGGGCTGGGGGGTGCGCAGCTCTTGGGCGAAGAAGCTGACGCGCAGTTCTTCCAGCAGCCAGCGCAGCTCGGCCAGGCGCACGTCTAGCACGCCTTTACGCTCGGCCAGCAGGCGGATGAAGCGTTGTTCTTGGGGCTTGAGTTCACTCAGGCGCAGGGCATCGCGGGCGGGGTCGGCGCGGTGCTTTTCCAGGCGCAGGGTGATGGCCTTGAGGTAGCGGGGGAAGTGCTGGAGCTGGGTGAAGGTGGTGGCCGTGAGAAAGCGCTTGGGCATCAGGCGCGCAAGCTGCTGGGCGGCATCTGCCGTGGCTTCGGGGGCGGTTTTGGTGTCTTTGATTTTGCGCACTGCGGTGGCGTATTCAATCAGGATGGTGCCGCACAGGCGGGCGACTTCATTGGCGATCAGCGTCAGGCGGCCACGGCCTTCGGTGATGCGGCGGTTGAAGTCGTCGGCGTTGGTGGGCAGCGGATCAAGCAGAAAGGCTTTGTCCAGCGCCACGTCGATGATCTGGCTTTTGAGTTCATCTGCTGTGCCCAGCGGCATGTAGGCGACGCTCATCTTTTGCAGATCGGGAATGTTTTTCTCCAAATACTTGAGGGCATCTTTGATCTGCAAAGCGCACAGGCGGCGCAGGCCTGCGCGGTGTTTGGCGGCGGCTACCTCGGGTTCGTCAAACACTTCGATGCTGACCGCGTCGCCCTGATCGACCAAGGCCGGAAAGCCGATCAGCGTTTGCACCTGGGCCGCTGCGCCGCGCCCGGACTGGCGCGAGATTTCCAGCAGCTCGGGCAGCTCGCCAAACGTCCAGGTGCTGTAGCGTGCGTCCGCCTGCATGGCGATGGGTGCTGTATTCGCCATATTTTTAGGAGCTGCTTGCGCAATATTTTGTTGGGCTACAGCCTGATTTGATGGTTTATTTTCAGCATCGACAGACGCTTGGGGCAGCTTGCCGGCCGCACTAGACAACGCCGCCAAAGAAGAGAACGCGCCCCGCGCCTGCGCACCCAGCTCGGCCTTGAGTGCGGCCAGGTTGCGCCCAGCGCCCATTTGGCGGCCATGCTCGTCTACGACCTTGAAGTTCATGAACAGATGGGGTGGCAACATGTCCAGCTTGAAGTCGCCGCGCTTGATGTCTACCGCCGTGGCATCGCGGCACAGCTTGAGCAGCGCGTCTACCAAGCCGCTGGCACCAAAGGCGGCCGGTTCGCTCAGCACGGTATACAAGCGCTCGGCACTGGCTGGCAGGGGCACCAGGCGTGAGCGGGGCCTTTGGTGCAGACTTTTGATGAGGGCCAAAATTTTGCCTTGCAGCATGCCGGGCACCAGCCATTCGCAGCGCTCTTCGTTCACCTGGTTCAGCGCAAACAGCGGCACCTCGACTGTGATGCCGTCTTTGGCATCGCCCGGCTCGTGCAGGTAGGTGGCGCGGCAATCCACACCCCCTAAGCGCACGGTTTTGGGGAAGGCCTGGGTGGTGATGCCTGCGGCCTCGTGGCGCATCAGCTCTTCGCGCGTCAGCATCAAGAGCTTGGGGTTTTGCCTGGCTTCTTCGCGGTACCACAGCTCCAGCAGGTGGCCGCTGCACGCGGTGGCGGGGATTTGCTGGTCGTAGTAGGCAAAGATCAGCTCGTCGTCTACCAGCACGTCTTGGCGGCGCGATTTGTGCTCGATATCTTCTACCTGCTTGAGCAGTTTTTCGTTGTGGGCCAAAAAGGGCAGCTTGGTCTCCCACTCACCGCCCACCAGGCCCTCGCGGATAAACACCTCACGCGCGGCCACCGGGTCTACCTTGCTGTAGTTGACGCGGCGGCCACTGTAGATGACGATGCCGTACAGCGTGGCACGCTCCAGGGCGATAACCTCGGCGCTTTTCTTTTCCCAGTGCGGGTCGAGCAGTTGCTTCTTGAGTACA
>JAYVJV010000095.1:0-13604 GCA_043769005.1 Polaromonas sp.
TCCGCGACTAGATCCAAGCCCCAAGTAAGCCAAGGCCACAGCTAAGTATGCAAAAATGCAGACCATGCAACAACGCCCCACCATCACCGTCGCCGTCACTATGCGCAAAGAGCGCATGACGGGTGCGGCTGCCCGCTGGGTGGACTGGCGCTGGGTGCTACACGACGTGGTGCCACAGCAAGACGGCTTTGGCACCGTGCCTAAGCTGTTGGTGAAAAACGATAACGAAGAACGTTGGCTCCACCCCGGCTACGTTGTAGAACTGTTCAAAGACGATGCCGAGGGCTACTACCTGAATGCGACAACGGATGCTCCTTGCTGGTTCGTGCTCTGGCGTATGGAAGACGAGCCGCGCAGCAAAGGCGTGGACAGCGACGAACCCATGGCCGTGCCGACGGCGGTGAGCCTGAGCTACCACGACGCTGGCCGCTGGCTGGACGCACAGGAAAAAGTAGACCAGGTGCCCGCAGCCGTAGAGGTGGCCGAATGGTTGAGCGCCTTTGCACAAGAGCATTTTCAGGCGGAGCCTAAAAAGCGCAAACGGCCCCAGAGTTTCATTGGCCTGGAAGACCGCTTTGGTAAACCCGCCACGGTAACGACCGAGAAAAAGTTTGGAGCTGGCCATGGTTGATCGCTCTGACGATGATTTGCGCAGCGACGGATTTCTGAGCCGCTGGGCGCGCCGCAAGCAAGATGTACTGGCCGGAAAACCTGTTGCAGAGCCTGTGGTCAAGCCAAACCCAGTGCAAACTGCTCCAGGGGTGCAAAATACATCGTTTTCGGAAGAAAATAAGCCCATAGTCCCTGTCAACAGGGCGCAAGCAGCTACAGATAATATAGCAAATGCGGATACAGAAAAAACTTCAGAGCTGCCGCCTCCACCTACGTTGCAAGACGCAGGCGCATTAACGCCCGCGTCGGATTTCAAACCCTTCATGGCCAGCAACGTGTCCTCTGAGGTGAAAAACGCCGCCATGAAAAAGCTGTTTGCCGACCCGCATTACAACGTCATGGACATGATGGACACCTATGTGGACGACTATTCCAAGCCCGATCCGATCCCGGAGTCCATGCTCAAGCAATTGGTCTCCGCCAAGTTTTTGCGCTTGTTTGAACGTGATGAGGAAGAAGAGGGCGCTAAAGATGGCCAAAGGGTCAATGGCAAACCAGTGCCTCCAGCCCAAGCGCCTGAGCCTTTGACCGATCTTGCCGCAGGCGCAGATGCCGACTCCATGAAGACCACGCCAGTAATTGCCACGTCGCCAGAGGCCCTGTTGCCTGCGCCCTCCGATGTGCCTCAAGGTCTTACTCCCCACAATGCACTTGCCAGTACCACGCAATCCAAGCTGCCTCTAAAGCCCCATACACCATGACCACTCTGATTTGTGATTGCAACCAAACCATGCCCCTGGATGCCAAGGCATTGGGCAAAGCCTTGGATGAAGACCTGACACTGCACAGCACGCTGTGCCGCCGCGAGGCGGGGGCGTTCCAAAAAGCCATCAAATCGGGCGACGATGTGCTGGTTGCCTGCGGGCAAGAGCAGCGCCTGTTTGGCGAGCTGGCTGAGCAAACCGAGGGTGCCAAAAGCACGGTGATTAAGTTCGTCAACATCCGCGAAACCGGGGGCTGGGGGCAAGATGCCGCCAAATCCATGCCAAAGCTGGCAGCGCTGTTGGCGGCGGCGCATTTGCCCGACCCAGACCCGGTCAGCACCGTCACCTACAAAAGTGCAGGCCGCTTGCTCATCATCGGTGCGCTAGACGCTGCTGAGCCGATGGCCGACCTGCTAGCCGATACCTTGAGCGTCACCATTTTTGCCACCAGCGCGGGTGCTGCACCGGCAGCGCAAGAGCGCCGCTACCCTGTGTTGGCGGGCAAGGTGCAGTCGCTCACAGGCTGGCTGGGTGATTTTGAATTCAAATGGCAGCGCCATAACCCGATTGATCTGGACCTGTGCACCCGCTGCAACGCATGCCTGGCCGTGTGCCCCGAGCAGGCCATTGGCCTGGACTACCAGATTGACCTGAACAAATGCCAGTCGCACCGTGCCTGCGTCAAGGTGTGCGATGTGGCGGGCGCGATTGACTTCACCCGGGATGCGCAAGACCTGAGCGAAAAGTTTGACTTGGTGCTGGACTTGAGCGGCCAGCCCTTGATCGGCTGGCATGCCGCGCCGCAGGGCTACTTCAAAGAAGCCAGCCCGGCTACGCTGATCAAGCTGCGTGACATGGTGGGCGAGTTTGAAAAACCCAAGTTCTTCGCCTACAAACAAAAGCTGTGCGCCCATAGCCGCAACGAAAAGGTAGGCTGCAACGCCTGCGTCGATATCTGCTCGGCCAAGGCCATCACCAGCGAAAAGTCTCGCCAACGCGTCGTCGTCAACCCCAACCTGTGCGTAGGCTGCGGTGCCTGCACCACCGTGTGTCCCACGGGCGCGCTCACCTATGCCTACCCGCGCGCCAACGAGCAGGGCGTGAAGGTCAAAACCCTGCTCAGCACGTATGCAGCAGCAGGGGGCAAAGACGCGGTGCTGCTGCTGCACAGCCAGGTCAAAGGCCAAGCCGTGGTAGAGCAGTTGGGCCGCGCCGCGCAGCTGAAAAAAGCCAAGGGCGTGCCGCACAACGTGATTCCGGTGTCTGTGTGGCACACCGCCAGCGTCGGCATGGACATGTGGTTGAGCGCAATCGCGCTAGGCGCATCGCAAATAGCGGTGCTGACCACGGACGAAGAAGCCCCGGATTATTTGACGGGCCTGCAACAGCAGATGGATGTAGCGCAAACTATTTTGAACGGCCTGGGCTATAGCGGCCTGCACCTGCGCCTGCTCCAGGCAGGCAACGCCGCACAGTTGGACGTGGCGCTGCAAAGCCTGAAAGACACAGTGCAAGCGGTACCTACGGCACCCGCACGCTTTGCCCTGGCGCAGGAAAAGCGCAGCACGCTGGACATGGCGCTTGACCATTTGATCGAGCACGCACCCGGGATGAAAGCAGACAAGGAGCCGCTGGAGTCCATCGCTTTGCCCGCCCAGGGAGCACCCTTTGGCAGCCTGCTCATCAACAAAGATGCCTGCACCATGTGCCTGAGCTGCGTCAGCGCCTGCCCGGCCAGTGCGCTGCAAGACAATATCGAAAAGCCGCAACTGCGCTTTATCGAAAAGAACTGTGTGCAATGCGGTGTGTGCGTAAAAACCTGTCCTGAAAACGCCATCACCTTGCAGCCACGCCTGCTGCTCACGCCCCAGCGCAAAGAGGCCCGCATTCTCAACGAGGCCGCGCCTTACCAGTGCATGCGCTGCAAACAGCCCTTTGGCACTCTCAAAGCCATTGAAGCCATGCTGGGCAAACTGGCTGGTCACGCCATGTTCCAGGGTGATGCCTTGAATCGTCTCAAAATGTGCGGCGACTGCCGCGTCATCGACATCTACTCCGCCGATAACGAAAGCAAGATCAACAATTTATGAGCGAACTCTCTGGCTCCACCCTTGACGAAGAAACCGCCCGCGCCGAGGTCTATGGCCTGCTGGCGGCCCTGTATTACGCGCCGCCCAGCGCCGAGTTGCTAGCCCAACTGCGCGTGGCCGTCACTGAAGCGCCTGCCAAGGGTGGCTTGCTGGAAGAGCCTTGGCGTGAGGTGGTCACTGCGGCCCGCGCTGCGGACGATGCAAGCATCCAGGCCGAATACGATGCGCTGTTTGGCGGCATCGGCAAGCCTGAGGTGTATCTGTTTGGCTCTCACTATCTCAGCGGCTTTCTCAACGAAAAACCCTTGGCGCGCCTGCGCACCGATCTGACCAAACTGGGCCTGGAGCGCGATCAGACCATGCCCGAGACCGAAGACCACTTTGCCTACCTATGCGAGGTGATGCGTTATTTGATCGCGGGTGATGATGTCGCTGTCGCCAACTTGACTCAGCAGAAAAGCTTTTTTGGCGACCACATGGCGGCGTGGAGTGCGGCCATGTGCGACGCAGTCGCTGCGCACCCGCGTGCCCGCTTTTACGCTGCGCTAGCGGGTTTTACGCAGGCTTTTTTAAGTGTGGAAACCCAAGGTTTTGACATGCTGGTGTAACGCCGCCACCGAGTTGCATTTGGTCAAACCATTTACGTATATACGTACTTTCCCTCGTGTGAAATAGGCTAGGTTTTTGTGCACTTGCCTTGTGCATTGCCCGCCAACGCGCTATAGTTACAAAGGTAGAACATACCTCTCAACGTTGTGGAGACAACCATGGAAAATTCGAGTTCAAAGACCTCGCGCCGAGGACTTTTATTTGGTACGGCCGCAGCCAGCGCTGTGGCCGTCACTGTTGCAGCTTTGCCCAAGGCGGTAGCGCCGCTACAAGCCGCTGCACAACCCAAGCCCGCCCCTGAAAACGGCGGCGGCTACAGCTTGACAGACCATGTCAAGCACTACTACCGCACCACCCTGGTCTAACTGCTAGCTTTTTCGGAGCGCCATTATGTTGTTAACTAAAAAATCTGGTACTGCCCAGCGTGATGGAGCGCGTTCTCCATTTGTGCACAGCCTCTCACGCGGCCTGAGCCAAGCTATCCCCACCATGGACCGCCGCATGTTCTTGCGCCGTTCGGGTTTGGGTGTGGGTGTAGGTATTGCCGCCACCCAACTCACTTTGGTCAAAAAAGCCAAGGCCGCAAGCGAAGGCGCGTCCATCCTGGGCGACGGCAAAATCGAAGTCAAGCGCACGGTGTGTACGCACTGCTCGGTAGGCTGCGCGGTCGATGCCGTGGTAGAAAACGGCGTGTGGGTGCGCCAGGAGCCGGTGTTTGATTCACCCATCAACCTGGGTGCCCACTGCGCCAAAGGTGCCGCGCTGCGCGAGCACGGCCACGGCGAGTTCCGCCTGCGCTACCCGATGAAGCTGGTCAACGGCAAGTACGAGCGCATCAGCTGGGACACGGCCCTCACCGAAATAAGCGCCAAGATGCTGGAGCTGAAAAAAGCCAGCGGCCCGGACAGTGTGTATTTTGTCGGCTCGTCCAAGCACAATAACGAGCAAGCCTATTTGCTGCGCAAATTCGTCAGCTTCTGGGGCAGCAACAACTGCGACCATCAAGCGCGCATTTGCCACTCCACCACGGTTGCTGGCGTTGCCAACACCTGGGGCTATGGCGCTATGACCAACAGCTACAACGACATGCAAAACAGCAAGGTCGCCATGTACATCGGCTCCAACGCCGCCGAGGCGCACCCGGTGTCGCTCTTGCACATGCTGCACGCCAAAGAAACTGGCACCAAGATGATCGTGGTCGACCCACGCTTTACCCGCACGGCCGCCAAGGCTGACGAGTATGTGCGCATCCGCTCTGGCTCGGATATTCCCTTCCTATTTGGCCTCCTGCACCACATCTTCAAAAACGGCTGGGAAGACAAGCAATACATCAACGACCGTGTGTTCGGCATGGACAAGATCAAAGAAGAAGTCTTGGCCAAGTGGACACCCGACAAGGTAGAAGAAGCCTGCGGCGTGAACGAAGCGCAGATGATCAAGGTAGCGACGATGCTCAATGAGAGCCGTCCGGGCACCATAGTGTGGTGCATGGGCCAGACCCAGCACACAACTGGTAACGCTATCGTGCGTGCATCCTGCATCTTGCAGCTTGCGTTGGGCAACATCGGCAAGAGCGGCGGCGGTGCCAACATTTTCCGTGGCCACGACAACGTGCAAGGCGCGACTGATGTCGGCCCTAACCCCGATTCGTTGCCAGGCTACTACGGCCTGGTGGAAGGATCGTGGAGGCATTTTGCCAAGGCCTGGAACGTGGACTACGAGTGGATCAAAAAGCAGTACGCATCCCCGGCCATGATGACCAAGCCCGGCATGACTGTGTCGCGCTGGATCGACGGCGTGATGGAGAAAAACGAGTTCATCGACCAAGACAGCAACCTGCGCGCCGTGTTCTTCTGGGGCCACGCGCCTAACTCCCAAACCCGTGGTTTGGAAATGAAGCGCGCCATGGACAAGCTCGATTTGCTGGTGGTGGTGGATCCTTATCCATCAGCCACCGCTGCCATGGCTGCCATGCCCGGCAAGGCAGAAGACCTGAACCCTAACCGCGCAGTGTATTTATTGCCCGCTGCCACGCAGTTTGAAACAAGCGGTTCGGCCACAGCTTCTAACCGCTCCATCCAGTGGCGCGAGAAGGTAATCGACCCCTTGTGGGAGAGCCGCTCGGATCACATGATCATGCACCAGTTTGCCGAGAAGCTGGGCTTTGCCAATGAACTCTCCAAAAACTACAAGATGCAGAAAATCAAAGGCCTGGATGAGCCATTGCCTGACGATATATTGCGCGAGATCAACAAATCGGTCTGGACGATTGGCTACACCGGTCAAAGCCCAGAGCGCCTGCAGGCCCACATGCGCAACATGGGCAACTTTGACGTGAAAACGCTCAAAGCCAAAGGCGGCAAAGACAAACTCACCGGTTACGACATGACGGGCGATTACTTTGGCTTGCCATGGCCCTGCTACGGTACGGCGGCGATCAAGCATCCCGGCTCGCCCAACCTGTACGACACCAGCAAGCACGTCATGGACGGCGGCGGTAATTTCCGCGCCAACTTTGGTGTGGAAAAGGACGGAGCCAACTTGCTGGCCGAAGACGGCTCGCACTCCAAGGGTGCTGACATCACCACGGGGTATCCAGAGTTTGACCATGTGCTGCTGAAAAAGCTCGGCTGGTGGGACGACCTCACGGATGCGGAGAAAGTGGCTGCCGAAGGCAAAAACTGGAAGAACGACAGCTCAGGCGGCATCATCCGCGTGGCGATGCAAGTCCATGGCTGCCATCCGTTTGGCAACGCCAAGGCGCGTGCCGTGGTCTGGAACTTCCCCGACGCAGTGCCACAGCACCGCGAGCCACTGTATGGCAACCGTCCAGACTTGATGGCCAAGTACCCCACGCACGACGACAAGAAAGCCTTCTGGCGCTTGCCCACGCTGTACAAGTCGATCCAGCAGGAAAACCTTGCCAAGAAAGTGCATGAGAAGTTCCCACTCATCATGACCTCTGGCCGATTGGTGGAGTACGAAGGCGGTGGCGAAGAAACCCGCTCCAACCCTTGGTTGGCCGAGCTGCAGCAAGACATGTTCATTGAACTGAACCCGAAAGCCGCAGCCGACCGTGGCGTGAAGAACGGCGACCGCGTGTGGGTATCTACCCCTACCGGCGCGCGCTTGAACGTGATGGCCCAGGTGACCGAGCGTGTAGGTGCCGATACGGTGTTCATGCCGTTCCACTTTTCTGGCCATTGGCAGGGTAAAGACATGCTGGCCAGTTACCCGGCTGGCGCAGCCCCTGTGGTGCGTGGCGAGGCCATCAACACCGCGACCACCTACGGCTACGACAGTGTCACGATGATGCAAGAGACGAAGACGACGGTCTGCAACGTCGAGAAGGCTTAAGGAGAACAACATGGCAAGAATGAAATTTATCTGCGACGCAGAGCGCTGCATTGAATGCAACGGCTGCGTTACCGCCTGCAAAAACGAGCACGAAGTGCCTTGGGGTGTCAACCGCCGCCGCGTGATTACGCTCAACGATGGTGTACCCGGCGAGCGCTCCATCTCGGTTGCCTGCATGCACTGCTCTGACGCACCTTGCATGGCAGTGTGCCCGGTTAATTGCTTCTACCGCACTGATGAAGGCGTGGTACTGCACGACAAAGACGTGTGCATTGGCTGCGGCTACTGCTCCTACGCCTGCCCATTCGGCGCGCCCCAGTTCCCGTCTGCGGGCACCTTCGGTGTGCGCGGCAAGATGGACAAATGTACCTTCTGCGCAGGTGGCCCTGAGGCTAACGGTTCGCAAGCCGAGTTTGAAAAATACGGTCGTAACCGCTTGGCCGAAGGCAAGTTGCCTGCATGCGCCGAGATGTGCTCAACCAAAGCGCTGCTCGCTGGTGACGGCGACGTAGTGGCCGACATCTTTAGAAACCGAGTACTCAAGCGCGGCAAGGGTGCCGAAGTGTGGGGCTGGGGCACCGCTTATGGTTCCAAGCAAGCTGGCCAGCCACCTGTGCAAGGAGCCAAGTCATGATGCTGCGTACCTTACTCGTTCTGTGCGCCGCGATGGCCCTGGCTGCTTGCGGCGAAAAACCGCAAGCCTTGGGTAGCAGCGCCAAGCTCGATGCCGCTGCGCACTCTGGCACTGGCAAGGCCTATGTCGAAACTACCTGGAAGCAGGGCGACAAGACCAGTTGGGAGTCTGCCCTGCGTGCCCGTGCACAAAACGGTCAAAACGACTACGCCAAAACCAATTGATTGTGCAAGCAGGTTGCGTGCTGGGTCACGCTTCCCTTGCGAAAGGCCTTTTCATGTCTAAAACCGTCACAATCCCTATAAAATATGCGCAAGCAGCTATTTTTTTAGTAGCGTTTGCTTGCTCTACCGCATTCGCGCAAAAGCTGCAAATCGAGCCTGTGCAGCCCGCACCCGCAGCGCAAGCTGCGCCAGCGGCAGTGCCCGCTACAGCACCAGCCGCCACGGTGCCTGCAACGGGGGGCATCCAAAGCCAGAGTATTTTTGAAGTCAAACCCGACGCCAGCAGCGACCCCAATTACGCCAAGCAATCCAATGCCGAGCGCAACAAAGTACAACCTGGCAACAATGCCCCCATTTGGCGGCAAGCCGGGCAGGGTGTCGAGGGCTACAGCAGTCTGCCCAAGCGTGAGGCACCCGAGGCCGGGTTTTTGATGCAAGGCATGACGCAATATCCGGGTACCCGCTTCACCAACGCCGGTGAAGCCTGGCGTCAGGTGCGTAACAACTACATCATTCCTTACGGCGGCTCCTTGCTGGTGATTGTCGGCTTGGCTATTGCTTTGTTCTACTGGCGCAAAGGTTCGTTGGGCTCGGATAATGAAACCGGCAAAAAAATCGAGCGCTTCACCTATTTTGAGCGCGCTGCCCACTGGGCCAATGCGATTGCGTTTTGCACCTTGGCAATCTCGGGCATCGTGATGGCTTTTGGGCGCTACTTTTTGCAGCCTGTCATGGGAAACACCTTGTTTGGTTGGCTCGCTTATGCACTCAAAAATGCACATAACTTTATGGGCCCCTTGTTTGCGGTGTCCTTGGTGATCGTGTTCTTCACTTTCTTGCGCGATAACATGCCCTCTAAAGAAGACATCACTTGGTTGCTCAAAGGCGGAGGCCTGTTTGGCGGCCACGAAGTGCCGTCGCACCGTTTTAACGCGGGTGAAAAAGTCGTGTTTTGGGGCGGTGTGTTTGCGTTAGGCTTGGTAGTTGTGGGCTCTGGCTTGGTGCTGGACAAGCTGATCCCCGGTTTGGTCTATGTGCGCGAAACCATGCAAATATCGCACATGATTCACGCCAGCGCCGCTGTGCTCATGATGGCCATGTTCATGGGCCACATTTATCTGGGCACGATTGGCATGAAGGGCGCCTACAAGGGCATGAAGACCGGCTACGTAGACGAAGCCTGGGCCAAAGAGCACCACGAGCTGTGGGCTCACGACATTGCCGCAGGCAAGATACCCGCACAGCGCACCCCGCCATCGGTCAGTGTGCAGACCGTTCAAGTTTGAGGAGACCCTGGAAATGAAACCTTTGATCTTTGCAGCCGTATCTGCCCTGCTGGCCGTCAGCAGCTTTGCCAAAATTCCTGCACCCGTTTTGACCGATGAGGCCAAAACCAAAGCCGCCGAAACCGCTGCCAAAACGGCACACAACGGCAAGGTAGATGGTTACAAGCTGTGCCTGTCGATGGACAAAACCTCTGCCCACTACTACAAAACGGCGCAAGCCGCTGGCAAAGCCACCAAGCCTGCTACCGCTATCGCGCCCTGCGCTGACCCAGGTGCCTTTGTCTACCCACCACCAGCGCCCGCCGCTACGGCTGCGGCACCCGCTGCACCAGCACCCGCGCCTGCTGCGGCGGCAGCGCCTGCGGTGGCACCCGCCAAGAAAATTTGATCGTCCCGCCAGTCGTATTGTCAGCTTCTCAAAACGGCGCGTTCACAACGCGCCGTTTTGCTGTCTGCGGTAAGCTAGCGTCGTTTACCTCTGCTCCTAGCGACTGCACACCATGACTGCCCCCATCGAACTTCCCCACCTAAGCCAAGCGCGCGCGCCACTCACCCGGGAGATCAGCGTGCTCAATGAGCATGGCGAGCGCAGCAGCACCGCCATACCCGCAGAGCGCGATTTGACGGTGTATGTGGATAAGCGCGAGCTGGTCACGCTGATGACCTTGGGCGCGCACCCCGAGCTGTTGGTGCTGGGCTTTTTGCGCAATCAGCGCCTGGTTGCCAACGTGGGCGAGGTAGAGTCCATTACCGTGGACTGGGATGTCAACTCGGCTGCGGTGAAGACGCGCAGCGGCATCGACAATATCGAGGCGCGCACCGCTAAAAAAGTGGTCACTACGGGCTGCGGGCAGGGCAGTGTGTTTGGTAGCCTGATGGACGAAATCGACAGCATCCGCTTGCCAGCGTCGGTACTTACGCAGGCACAGCTCTACGGCATTACCAACGCCATCCGCCTGCAAGAAACCACCTATAAAAGCGCAGGCAGCGTGCACGGTTGCGCACTGTTTCGCGGCGAAGAGATGGTGATGTTTGCAGAAGATGTGGGCCGCCACAATGCCATCGACACGATTGCGGGCTGGATGTGGATGAATGGAATAGCCCCCACGCTTGCCACTGCGTGTGCTGCGCTGCCCCCCGAGGGGACCCTCGCGCCTCAGGGCGGCCTATCGGCGCTCGATGCCACCACGCTTGCCTCTGCGCCCAAAAACCCCTACGTCTTCTACACCACGGGCCGTCTCACCAGTGAGATGGTGATCAAATCTGCGCAGATGGGCGTGGCCATCGTGGTCTCGCGCAGCGGCATCACGCAGATGGGTTACGACATTGCTACCAAGCTGGGTTTATGCACCATTGGACGGGCCATGAACAAACGCTTTATGTGCTACAGCGCCGCAGACAAATTGCAGCTTGACCCCAGCCTGGCCGGGCCAAAACTGGAGCGCTGAGCGCGCAAGCAGCGTGGCGCGCTACACTGCGCAGCATGAGGATACCTTTTTACCAACTGGGCTGGAAGACGCTGTGGCGTGACCTGCGCGCGGGCGAACTGCGCCTCTTGCTGGTGGCCGTCACGCTGGCGGTGGCGGCGCTCACTGCGGTAGGTTTTTTTGCCGACCGCATCAAAGGCGGTTTGCAGCGCGATGCGCGCTCGCTTTTGGGTGGCGATATTGTGCTCAGCAGCGACAACCCTACGCCGGAGGCCTTTAAAGACAAAGCCACTGCATTGGGTCTGCAAAGCGCCACCAGCGTGGGCTTTCCCACCATGGCGCGCGCCACCGACCCGTTGGGCGGTGCTAGCAAGCTGGTAGCGCTCAAGGCGGTGAGTGCGGGCTACCCTTTGCGAGGCAGTTTAAAAACCACCACCGCGTCCGACACGCCAGAGACCAGCACCCGCGACCTGCCTAGCAAAGGCAGCGCTTGGGTCGATGCATCCTTGTTAGACGCTTTGGGCCTCAAAGTAGGTGATCCGCTGCTGCTGGGCAACTCCACACTGAAGATCGAGCGCATCATCGTCATAGAGCCTGACCGTGGTGCAGGCTTTATGAACTTTGCTCCGCGCGTCATGCTACACGCCGACGCACTGGCCGCCACCGGCCTGGTGCAACCCGCCAGCCGCATTACTTACCGCACCGCCATGGTGGGCGATAACGCTGCGGTGAAAGCCTATACCCAGTGGGCTAACGACAACATCAAACAGGCCGATGTGCGTGGCCTGCGCATCGAGTCGCTAGAAGGTGGCCGCCCCGAAATGCGGCAAACGCTGGACCGCGCCGAGAAGTTTTTAAACCTGGTGGCCTTGCTGGCTGCACTGCTCAGCGCAGTGGCCGTCGCCATCGCGGCGCGCGGCTTCGCGGCGCGCCATTTGGACGACTGCGCCATGCTGCGCGTGCTGGGCACTCGCCAGCGCACCATCGCGCTGGCCTATACCTTTGAGTTTGCGCTGGTGGGCCTGGCAGCGAGCGCCATGGGTTTGGCCATTGGCTACGCGGTGCATTACGGTTTTGTGGCCATGCTGGCTGGGTTGGTAGATGCCGAGCTGCCCGCTGCGTCGCTGTGGCCAGTGGCCTTTGGTTTAGGCATGGGGTTGACCTTGCTGTTTGCCTTTGGCCTGCCGCCGGTGCTGCAGCTTGCCCAGGTGCCGCCGCTGCGCGTTATCCGGCGCGATGTGGGCGGCCTCAAACCCGCGTCACTGGCAGTGTTGCTGATTGGCATCACAGGCTTTGCCGCATTGCTGCTGGCAGCCAGTGCAGATCTCAAATTAGGCGTGATCGCCGTGGGCGGCTTTGCTGCTGCGGTAGCCGTGTTTGCTGGGGCCAGCTATATAGCGGTCAAGATGCTGCGCCGCAGCGTGAACGAGCAAACCGCACCGCGCTGGCTGGTGCTGGCCACGCGGCAAATCAGCGCCCGGCCCGCCTACGCCGTGGTGCAAGTGAGCGCGCTGTCGGTGGGTCTGCTGGCTTTGATATTGCTTATCTTGCTGCGCACAGACCTCATCGCCAGCTGGCGCCAGGCCACACCGCCTGATGCGCCCAACCGCTTTGTCATCAACATCATGCCCGAGCAGGGCGATGCCTTTGTGCAAAACCTCAAAGACGCGGGCATCCAAAAATTTGACTATTTCCCCATGATCCGTGGCCGCCTGGTCGCCATCAACGGCCAAGCCACCTCGCCCGACACTCTGACCGACGACCGCGCCAAGCGCCTGGTGGACCGCGAGTTCAACCTGTCGCACAGCGCCACCAACCCGCAGCACAACAAGGTGGTAGCCGGGCAGTGGAAAGAAGAAGAAAAAGACGCCATCAGTGTAGAAGAGGGTATAGCCAAAACTCTGGGCCTCAAGCTGGGCGACGCGCTCACTTTTGACATTGGCGGTACGCAGTTGGTAAGCAAAATCACCAGCCTGCGCAAAGTAGACTGGGGCAGCATGCGCGCCAACTTCTTCGTCATGTACCCGGTGAGCAGCCTGCCCGACGTACCGGTCACCTACATGAGCGCCTACAAAGCGCCCACCACCAAAGGCTTTGACAACGCCTTGGTGCGTGCATTTCCCAACGTCACCAATGTCGACATGAGCCTGACCATCAACCAGGTGCAGCGCGTGCTAGACCAGGTGATACGCGCGGTCGAGTTTTTGTTTGGCTTTACCTTGGCCGCAGGCCTGGTGGTGCTGTTTGCGGCTGTGACGGCCACGCGCGAGGAGCGCGCACGAGAGTTCGCCATCATGCGCGCCGTGGGTGCGCGCAGCAGCCTGCTGCGCCAGGTGCAGCGCGCCGAGCTGGCGGGCGTGGGCATGCTGGCCGGTGTTCTGGCCAGCATCGTGGCTATCATCGTAGGCTGGGCGCTGGCCCGCTTTGTGTTTGAATTTGCGTGGACGGCATCGCTGTGGGTACCCGTGGCCGGCGGTTTGCTGGGTGCCGTGCTGGCCTTGGCTGCGGGCTGGTGGGGTCTGCGCAGTGTGCTCAATACACCTGTCGTAGCCACCTTGCGCCGTGCTTCAGAGTAGCTGAGTACTATATAATTTATAGCTG
>JAYVJV010000096.1:0-38642 GCA_043769005.1 Polaromonas sp.
GTTGAACAAATGCCTGTCCAGCTTGCGGTTTTGCGCGTCTTGCACCAGCACATGGCTGGCCTGGCTGATACCGGCCAGCAGCTTGTGGGTGGACTGGGTGGCAAAGGTCAGCGCCTCTTTGGGGCGCGCACGCTTTTTGCCCATGGCGTGGAAGGAGCTGTAAAAACTGTGGAAGGCCGCGTGCGGCAGCCAGGCTTCGTCAAAATGCAGCGCATCGACATAGTCGTCCAGCAGGTCTTTGATGGTCTCAGTGTTGTACAGCACGCCGTCGTAAGTACTTTGGGTGATGGTCATCACACGCGGCTTGACGGTATCGGCATCAATGTGTTTGAGCAGCGGGTTAGCCTTGATCTTGGCTTTGATGGCCGAGGGCTCGAACTCGCTTTTAGGAATCGGCCCGATGATGCCAAAGTGGTTGCGCGTGGGCTTCAAGAACACGGGAATAGAGCCCGTCATGATGATGGCGTGCAAGATGGATTTGTGGCAGTTGCGGTCGACCACCACCACATCGCCTGGGGCCACGGTGTGGTGCCACACCATCTTGTTGCTGGTGCTGGTGCCGTTGGTGACAAAGTAGCAGTGGTCGGCGTTAAAAATGCGGGCGGCGTTTTTCTCGCTCTCGCCTATCGCGCCGTCGTGGTCGAGCAACTGGCCCAGCTCTTCGACCGCGTTGCACACGTCGGCGCGCAGCATGTTCTCGCCAAAAAACTGGTGGAACATCTGGCCAATGGGCGACTTGAGAAAAGCCACGCCGCCCGAGTGGCCGGGGCAGTGCCAGGAGTACGAACCGTCTTCGGCATAGTCCAGCAGCGCTTTGAAGAACGGGGGTTGCACGCCTTCCAGATAGCTTTTGGCTTCGCGCAGAATGTGGCGCGCCACAAACTCGGGCGTGTCTTCAAACATGTGAATGAAGCCGTGCAGCTCACGCAAAATGTCGTTGGGCAAATGGCGGGAGGTTTTGGTCTCGCCATACACATACAGCGGCACATCGGCGTTTTTGCGGCGCACTTCGTTGATGAAGGCACGCAGATTTAAAACAGCCGGGTCAATATCGTCGCCCGGCGTAAATTCATCATCGTCCAGCGACAAAATAAACGCGCTGGCCCGGCTTTGCTGCTGGGCAAACTGCGACAGGTCGCCGTAGCTGGTGACACCCAGCACCTCAAAGCCTTCTTTTTCAATAGCTTCAGCCAAGGCGCGGATGCCCAAACCCGAGGTATTTTCGGAGCGGAAGTCTTCGTCGATGATGACAATGGGAAAACGAAATTTCATGCCAGTGGTGCTTACAGTGCCCACTTGCCCGGAGTCTGTCGATGGGCAAGATGGAAGGAACAGGGGGCTTCGACAGCTTGGGCCCCAGCGCGGTATGGAGGAAGTGTAAGGATATTCTTTGCCTCAGGGCTTGTAACAACGGTGTTTTGCCCCAAAATGTGGTGCATCACTGACAAACGGAGGATAAGGATGGAGCTATCGACAATTTGGTGGGCTTTGACAGGCTTGGTGGTGATTGCCGAGCTGATGACGGGCAGTTTTTATTTGCTGATGATTTCTCTGGGTCTGGCCGCTGGTGCGCTGGCTGCACACTCGGGTGCCAGCCTGAGCGGCCAATGCGTAGTCGCCGCGCTGGTCGGCGGCGGCGCTACCATTGCATGGCATTTCTACAAAATCAAACAACCCAGTGCAGCCAAGGCCCAGGCGAACCCCGACGTGAACCAGGATGTAGGCGCTGTAGTGCAAGTGAATGCATGGAATACCGATGGCAGCGCTTTCGTCAAATACCGTGGGGCACAATGGACGGTGCTGGCGGCACCCGGTGTGGCAAAAACAGCGGGGAGTTTCCGCGTGAAAGAGGTGATCGGCAACCAGCTAGTGGTTGAGCAGTCCTGATTTGCCGGTGACGAACTTGATTTTTGACAACTGCACCGTTCTATGTGATGTGGGCAAGTTGTCTTGTAGTTTTAACTTGAAATTAACCTTGGGAGAAATGTATGGAAATCGCAATCGTGCTGCTGATTCTGGTAGCTGTGTTTATTGCCAAAACCGTCAAAGTGGTACCGCAGACCAACGCTTGGGTGATGGAGCGTTTGGGTAAGTTTCACAGCGTCTTGACGCCCGGTTTGAACTTTGTCATACCATTTGTCGACAAGGTAGCCTACAAACACAATCTGAAAGAAATCCCGCTGGACATCGCCAGCCAGGTCTGCATTACGCGAGACAACACGCAACTGCAAGTGGACGGCATTTTGTACTTTCAGGTCACCGACGCGCAGCGCGCAAGCTACGGTTCCAGCAACTACATTTTGGCCATCAGCCAACTGGCACAAACCTCGCTGCGCAGCGTCATCGGCAAGCTGGAGCTGGACAAAACCTTTGAAGAGCGCGACATCATCAACGCCCAGGTGGTCGCCGCCATTGACGAAGCCGCGCTGAACTGGGGCGTGAAGGTGCTGCGCTACGAGATCAAAGACCTGACCCCGCCGAAAGAAATTTTGCACGCCATGCAGGCGCAGATTACCGCTGAGCGCGGCAAGCGCGCCCTGATTGCCGCGTCGGAGGGCCGCCGTCAGGAGCAGATCAACATCGCCACAGGTGAGCGCGAGGCTTTTATTGCCCGCTCTGAGGGCGAGAAGCAAGCCGTCATCAACAACGCCCAGGGTCAGGCCGCGTCCATCACTGCGGTGGCGGATGCCACCGCTGGCGCTATCGAGCGCATCGCCGCCGCCATCCGCCAACCCGGTGGCGAGCAGGCGGTGCAGCTCAAAGTGGCTGAAAAAGCCGTAGAGGCGTATAGCAAAGTGGCCTCCGAAGCGGCAACGACCTTGATCGTACCCAGCGACATGACCCAAGTGAGCACCCTGATCAGCTCGGCAATGAAGATGGTGCAGGCGCAGCAAAGCAAGAGTTGACTTAGCATAAGCTGATACCACCCACCGCTAAAGCCTACTCTATCAAATAGCCACGCGCCATAACTTGCCACTTTTTCACTTACTCGCAGTATCTCCATGCCCAACAATGTCTTGGGTACCCCGCTGGTGCCCTGCTCTTACGACCCACTCACCGGGTATTTTCGCGACGGTTGCTGCAACACCGACGAGACCGATGGCGGCTCGCACTTGGTGTGCGTTCGGGTAACGCAGGCTTTTTTGGTGTTTTCGATGGAGCGTGGCAACGACCTGATGACCCCACGCCCCGAGTACCGCTTTGCGGGCCTGCAACCAGGCAACCGCTGGTGTCTGTGCGCTACCCGCTGGGCCCAGGCACTGGCAGCGGGTGTGGCCCCACCAGTGGTGCTGGAGTCCACCCACGAAAAGGCGCTAGAGTTTGCCAGCCTGCATGACCTGCGCAAACACGCCTACAGCGCTGGCACAGCAGGTGCGCAGCCATGACTGACCAGCATTTAGGGCTCTAGCCCAATAAAATATTGCGTAAGCAGCTATTAAATATATAGCGAATCAGGGCATAGATCAGCTTGCTCGCGTTTATAATTACGCCCTGCAACCATCCAGAGCTATGCGCCTGGACCGCATTCACCGAAAGCGCGCCATGAAAAAAACCTACCCACTGGTCATTGAGGGCAAGCACCCAGACCGCCTGCTGGAAGCCACCAAGCACGACATCCGCAACTACATCAAGCGTTGCCGCAAAACGACCTTGCCCAAGGGGGTGGATTTTTGGGACTTTGACTGCAAAGTGGGTGCCGACAGCGCCTGTGCCACCACCGTGCATCTGGCCGAGTTGATCGCCCAGCTAGATGTGCTGGCCAAAGCGGGGCACGCCAGCGTCTATATCGAGGTAGAGGCCAAAGACGGCCACCGCGTTTACGTACACCCCGCCATCACCGAGCGCTTAGCGGCGCAGGCTCAATAAGAGGGCCGTGCAGGCAGTCAAGGTCATTGAACCTTGTCATTGAACCTCTGCCATCGAGCTCTTACGGTGCGCTACAATACGCGCAGCAGGAGAGGTGGATGAGCGGTTTAAGTCATACGCCTGGAAAGCGTACGAAGGGTAAAACTTTCCGCGGGTTCGAATCCCGCCCTCTCCGCCAGCACAATCGCCCTGAATTTTTGCGAATTCAGGGCTTTTTTGTCTTTCCGTGCATCTTGGCAGGCTCTCTTGCGTTTCGCCATCGGTTATTGCGTGGCAAAAAGGCCTTACTATTATTAGGCACACCCGAGTAAGGGGCCACTACACACCACACTCCAGGCGTTCACCATCTTGGCAACTTCTACCCCACCCTCCCTGCGCGTCCAATTTGACGCACTGCGCCATTTCATCTACGCCGCATTTGTGAAGCATGGCCTGCCCGATGCCGACGCACTGCAAGTGGCCCAGCTGATGGCCGAGGCCGATTTGCAAGGCTCGGACGGGCATGGCGTGATACGCCTGCCCATGTACCTCAAGCGCATCAAGGCTGGGGGCCTGAACGTCACGCCCCGCATCACCGTGGTGCACGAGCGCGCCGCCATGGCCGTGGTGGACGGCGACAACGGCATGGGGCACCTGGTGGTGTCCAAGGCGGTAGACATTGCCATTGCCAAGGCGCGTGTGGCCGGTGTGGCCTGGGTCAACACCAGGAGCAGCAACCACGCCGGGCCAGCGTCGCTGTATTCGCGCAAGCCGCTAGAGCACGACATGCTGGGCCTGTACTTTGCCGTGGGCAACGCCAACCACCTGCCCCCTTGGGGCGGCATGGACATGCTGCTGTCTACCAACCCGATCTCCGCTGGCATCCCCGCAGATACCGAGCCGCCCGTAGTGCTAGACATGGCCACTACGGTAGCCGCCTATGGCAAAGTGAAAGCCAAAGTCAAGCGCGGCGAGCAAATGCCCGAGGGCTGGATGATAGACCGCCAAGGCAAACCGCTGACCGACCCCACCCGCGCCGCTGAAGGCTTTTTGCTACCGATTGGAGAGCACAAAGGCTACGGTCTGGCTCTAATCGTCGGCTTGCTGGCGGGCACTCTGGGAGGTGCAGCCATGGGTCGCGAGGTGGTGGACTTTAACGCCGACCATGTGACCAAAACCAACACCGGCCAAGCCATCTTGGTAATCGACCTGGCCGCCTTTGGCGACCCGGCGCAGTTTAAACAGTCGGTAGACAACCTCGTGCGCGACATCCGCACTAGCCAGCGCCTGCCGGGTGTAGAGCGCATTTGGCTACCCGGCGAGCAAAGCCACGGCAAGCGCGCCAGCTACCAAAAACAGGGCATCCCTCTGATGGGCGCACTGGTGAGCGAGCTGCAAACTCTGGCCCAAGACATCGGGATTGCCCCGCTAGTGCTGGGCAAGGCCGCATGATGTATTCGGTATTCAACCAGACAATGCAGGAGCACCCATGAGTCTTAAATTTTTTTACGCGAATATCGCTTTTGGTGCCCTGAAAGATTAAGGCTTGAATCACCCCCCCATCTCACCTTAAACGAGCAGAGTCCAATAAGGTGGTTTAAACTATTTATCCCAAAACTGACGAGCGAGAGTGCTATGAAGCCCAAGGCGAAGACGACTAAACTATTAAAGGCTACTCAAGCATCTTTATACATATCCTTGTTAATGGCTTGTGATGCCCATTTGCCTGTGAACGCGCAAGAGAG
Organism: Polaromonas sp.; assembly: GCA_043769005.1. GTDB lineage: Bacteria > Pseudomonadota > Gammaproteobacteria > Burkholderiales > Burkholderiaceae_C > JAAFIP01. The sequence goes on from JAYVJV010000096.1 coordinate 5,592, forward strand.
TGGCATGCGTTCATCTCCACCCTCAATAGCTACACCGGCGCCTCTTCCCGCTCCTAGCTCCGCATCCAATGCGACTCCTACCCCTGTAAAAATTCGCACTCCGGCGAGTATCAAAGCCGATTGCAACCAGCCTAACTTTGAAAAACAGATACTGGAACTTGTCAACTTAGCGCGCAGTACAGCCCGGCAATGCGGTGGCGTATATATGCCCGCCGTGAGACCATTGCAATGGGATACACGCCTGCAAAACACTGCCGCCTTGCATTCAACCGACATGGCACGACGTGATTTTTTTAGCCATAACAACCCGGATGGTAAAGGCTTTGCCGATCGCATTCAGGCCAATGGCTACGTCTGGAAAACTGCAGGTGAAACCATTGCCAGTGGGCAAGACACTGTGGCCCAGGTAATGAAAGACTGGCTCATCAGCCCGCCGCACTGTGAACAAATCATGAGTGCGAGCCACCAGCACGCAGGTGCAGCCTGCGTGCTTGATCGCAAGAGTGTGTATGTTACATTTTGGACTATGTCGCTAGGCTCTGAATAAACCCCATGAGAGGTCTGAGCAACATTGCAACGTGCACGCTTGCAAATTTAGTTTGGCTTGTAGTCCAGCGCGCGTGGATTGCGCAGTTGGGTGATATCCCATAAATGCTTGCGACCCAGCTTAGCACCACCATCACGTAACAAGGGGTGCCATGTAAACGATGCACTGGATCCCGAACCGGAACTGAAGAAAGCATCAAAAGGCAAGGAGATATACACCCCTTTATCAAAACTGCCTTCGCCAAACTGCGCAGCTGTAACATTGGTTTTCGTGGCCCATATACCCATATGCAATCCATTAGCAAACTGGCGCGACAAGTCAACAGTCACCCCTTTATCGCCTGCCAAATACTGCCCTGCCGATATTGTGGCGAGCACATCATTCCACTTGGTGTCCCAATACATCGTTGCGTGTCCCGTTTTGACTTGGTAGGTGCCTAGAGCAAAGTTCTGCCTGAAGTCACGTTGCCTTACCTGATTGACATCAAAGCCTATGGCAAATCGGCTTTGATCAGGACGGTAAAGAACCTCACCTCCCACCCCTGCGAACATGGGCTCGAGCAGGCCAACATAACCTAGCGCATAAATACTATCCGTCACTGCAACCATTTGGTTCAAGCTCAGCGATGGAATGGTAAAACGAGAGGACGTAACGTATTCCCGCACATTGGTACGAACTCTGGGCAATTGGCTATCCGCCGTGTACCTGAATTTATCGTAGTTGTCTATCAAGCGCAGCTGTGCTGCTCCATCTATCCAGCCACCCGGCCACAGATCGGCTTTTGCACTCGCTCTGGCATAAAAAGCAAACAAATAGCCATCCGGACCACCCAGTCTTTGCTCATAACCCAGGCTCAGACCGGTGCCTGTACGTGCCGGATTACGCTGCGCCAGCACTGTTACTTTCTCCTGTGGTGCTTTTGCCGCACTTGCGCTTGGGACAGGTGTAGCTGCCACGGGCCGTATCGCTTTGACCTGCTCACTGGCAGTAAGAAAACTGGTTTTTTCTCTCACCCACTGCGAACGAAGTACTATATGTTCTGTGATCGGAGTTTGGCGATTGCTATAGCGAATAGCAAAACGTGTGATGGTTGCAGGGGCATCCCGGTGCAAAACAGCAGTCCCATTATCCAGACGCTCATTCAGGTAAAACCCGCGAGCATCATCCAGATGGATCACCCACATATCCCCCAACACTTCCAACTGAGTTGCAAACCAGGCAGACTGGGAAGAAAAATCGGTTAATGTCATCTGATGCTTTGCAACATCGGTGTTAACTGCACCTGAAACTGTATTTTTTGTAGCAGCGCTCGGCATAGATTGAATCGCAACTGGCGCCACATTGGATAGTCGCATGGGTTGCGTGCTGTCCAAATTGGTATTTAAGCTCAGTCCAAACGTCCATTGCCTGCCACGCTCAAGACCCAAGGTTAAATCCAGCGGCCCATGCTTCCATACGGCACCAATATTGAAAGGTGATTTCTGCTCAATGGGCAGACCCGCATTATCGTTTCGGTAATTATTGCCGTCAACTTCAAGTTTAAGTGTCAGCGGTGCAATTGGAGTGTGCCATTGCACCCCGCCAAAGAACGCTGTTTTTCCAGTAAATAAAGTTTTGATGCTGACAGTACCACCCTGTCCAACGTCATTCGAACCGCGCCGCTTGAATCGCTCACCGAGAACACCCAACGGATTACTGATGTCTCCGCGCCCTCCCAGATAACCCCACCCTAGACCCAAACTAAAGTCGAAATTATCAAACCGCTTATTGCTCACCAAATATTCGCCAGAAAAAAATCCAGTACCTGCCGGATCTCGCAAACCCACAGCAATCTGCGGCAAGTAAGCACTTTCCTCCCATAAACGCAGTTTAAGTTCAGAGGATTTATCCAAATACGATCTGTCACCCGCAATGGCAGGACCATACAGACTGGTGCTTATGTTGGTGTATCGAAGTGCAACCTCCAGCGCGTCAAAAGGCTGCAGGGTAAAGTTGGTATGCGTATAGGGTCGAGTGCGACTCACACTGACACCCGCGCTAGATGCCTGTCGTGTGCGTGCCGTGGGTGTTTGCAACAGTCCAACAACCCCCCAATCGCTGGCAGAAAGGAGTAAATTCCCACCTGTAGAAGTCGAAGTCACTTGATTCTTAGTAACTGACGGCAAGGTTTTTGCAGCCAAGTCAGCAGGAGGCTGACCCTGTGTCGCCAAAAACCGCGCCAACTGCACTGACAACGGCGCAGGAAACTTCGCATCACGAGGCGTAGCCCATATCCAAGCTCCAGGCGAAGGTGCATTACTTTGTGCTGCATTCCAACTGGCCAAAGCATGTACCTCAACCTTGCCGTCCACTTGCACTACATAGGCAGTGTCAAAATTGCGCAGGGTTTCTTTAGCAACAGGAACGCAGGCTTGAATATACTGACTCGCAGACGCTTCGGTTCGATACGCCACCGTGCAAGTGACTCCGTTTGGCAGCAACACGCTTACCGTACTCGGACGCGTGGGAATGGATACCAAGTCACCAACTTCTAGCGTGGGCTGCAACCGAAGATGGACTTGCATCAATCGTCCATCTTGCGTGGGTAAAAAAGCCCGTCCGGTTACTGGCATGGCATTAACCGAGCGCACTAAACCCGATAATTCAGCTTGATCGGCAACGCCCGCCTGTGTTTGCAGACTTTGCAGTTGACTCAACAAGCCCTGTTTCAACTCGACTTGGGCTGATATCTCCCTACGGGTCTGCCAAACCAATCCAAATGCAAATAAGTCGTCAGCACCATCTTTAGAAGCATGGCCTGCCGCATGTGCAGCAACCGCATTGGCAAGCCATTCACCCATAGGCTGCGTGGCCTGCGCCGTCAATGCCAAAGCATAGCGTCCTAACAGCGGATTGAAGCGCTCGTTTATATTTTGTTTTTGAATTGGGTCAGGTGACAGCGAAAGTGTGCTGCTGCCATCGGCGGCCATGACTGTGCCTGTCAGCACGCACAGCACAGACACAATCCATGATCGGACAATTGAAAGAAAAGTCACGGATATAGCCCTTGGTTAGTCTAAAGCTGTGACAGGCCAATCTTGCCAACTCAAACATAGATCAGACCGCAAGCATTGCTGCCCAAAAATCACCTTGGCTGGCGAAGTACGGTAACTGACCGCATACCAAGCGGGTCCAGCGCCCCCGTGTTCCGCCAAAGAACTCATTACCGAGACATCCTCACGACCCATTGTTCGTTCTTCAAACCAAGTGAATTTTTCAGCCAAACCCATCATCCGATGCCCTCTGGGAGGCGATTGCAGTGGTTGTAATTGCAGGCGAAATTCAGTGCCGAAAATATTGCCAGGCACTTCATCGGTACGCCGACTGTAAGCAGGAGCAGGAGAACTCGATACCGTTTGAGCCCAGACTTCTGGAGTATATGTATAGCGGCCATACCAAGCCCGCTCTTTATATGCCAGCCCAGTCAGTCGCCCGTCTATAAAACGGAAAACATATCCATCAGGGCTATACCATACCGTCTGATTTTTTCCATTTTTTTGAGGCTCGACATAACTCAAGGTAATCAAGGCCTGGCGACCATTCAACCAGACACGTTTGTACTGATAACCAGGATTGAGAGTAATGGTAGAAATATCTGCCTGGGCCAACTGCTGCCAAATGCGGCCTAAAACCCCTACATTTGACTGCGGAGCACCGGCACACCCAATCAAACCTACGCTTAAGCTAACTCCCAAATACCGTCGAAAAACTGAAAGCAAGGCCTGCTTGTATATACGACTCAAAATTGGCTCGATTATTAAAAAACCCGGCAAGTTAAACACAAGCCGGGTTCGATGTATTGCCTGAATAGCCATTCAGGCTTGCAGGGTTAACGGGTTCCAGTGGTTCCAGTGGTTCCAGTGGTTCCAGTGGTTCCAGTGGTTCCAGTGGTTCCAGTGGTTCCAGTGGTTCCAGTGGTTCCAGTGGTTCCAGTGGTTGGATCATCATTACCGTCCAACAATATAGCTGCAGCACCTACGCCCCATAACAACAAAGGAGTCACTGCACCAAAGCCGCCCACGGCACCCACGACCGCAGGGATTGGAGGAATCACGGGTGGCACAATTACGGGTGGCACAATGACTGGCGGCACAATGACTGGCGGCGCAACTGCTACTGGAGGCGTTGGCAGTAGCGCTGGAGCTTTTGCAACTGGAGCTGGTGCAACTGGAGCTGGCGCAACCGGTGCTGGTGCAGTTGGTGCAGGCGCCTGACTTACTTGAGGTCTAGCCGCACTGGCTGGCGATACCCGGATAGGACGCGGAAACGCGCTGTTAAAGTTATTATCGCACTTTTGCATGGTGACACGAACTGGGTTTCCATTGCGATCCATATACACGTTAATGGGCATGTCAGATTTGAACGGAACAAACTTCCCCTGTAGCTGGGGTGCTACACCGTCACGCCCACCGCTACGTTTTGCGCCAATATCACAGGAACCGTTACCATATGAACTGGAGGGAAAGTTTTTAGAACTCACGAAGGGATCCGGGATTTGCACGTCAGACAAGAGCATTTGCTGCACGCTCACCTCTCCAGCTCGCTTGAGTGGGCCATGAGTGGTGTGCGACTCATAAAATCGAACACTTCCCGAGGCAACTGCTGACTCGCACTCGGCCAGGGTGCTAAAGCCCACATTACCATGCGAATCTTTGAACGTTGCAGCAAAAGCTGCATGAGATGCTAATGCCCCTACACTGAGCAAAGATGCAAGCACAACGGTTTTAATTGGACTGAAAGTTGGGGTGACGTACATATATTAACTCCTCAATGAGATGGTAAGCATTACCGTCTGATCACAAATCTGTAACCATTATACATAAAAATTATTGCCAAATCCCCGTATTGCAAAATAGATTTTACTGTTAAGCCCCCGTTGAGCGCTAAAACAACACGGCACTCGATCACCCTAAACTATTGCATTGCAGTTTGCATAATTCTTTTAGCTCAACATGGCCACCACCGTGACCGCATATGCATTCCCCTCACGGGCGCGCAGTTGAGCGAGCTGCACGCCTTGGCCCAAGACATCAGGATTGCCCCGTTAGTGCTAGACAACGCTGCATGATGTAATTACCGTTTAACTAGCTACTGTGGGAGCACCCATGGGTCTGAAATTTTTAGAGCATCTGCTCATCATGAAGCCGCCCGAGATGATGCAGGCCATTTTGTCGGTGGGCCGCACTTCTGCCCCGCTGCTCTTGCTGCTGGTTACCGCGCAACTTTACTCCCGCGTGCTGGCTATGACGGGCGTGACAGGCGCTGCCAAAGAATTCTTTTTAGCCTCGGGCCTGCCACCCTACGCGATTTTGGCCGTGATGGTGTTGGTATGGTTTATTCTGGGTTGCATCATCGACTCGATCTCGATTATTTTACTCACGGTGCCCGTGTTTGCGCCCGTGGCGGTGGCGCTGAGCTTTGACCCGATAGCCTTTGCAATCATTGGCATCATTGCCATTGAGACGGGCCTGCTGACCCCGCCCTTTGGTATTTTGGTGTTTACCGTCAAAGCGGCGGTGACAGACGAGAAAGACCTGTCAACGGCCGAAATCTTTAAGGGCTCGGTGCCCTACTGGATCGCGCTGCTGGGCGTGATTCTGGCCATTGTCATCTTTCCGCAAATCGCTACCTGGCTGCCCAATCTGGGCTACGCGGTGGCGACCAAGTAACCGCAGCCCTCCGTCCACCTACTGAAGTGTCCTGCTTATGAACGCGTCCACCACATCCCTGTCCGGCTTGGCAGCATCGTCTACCGTGGCATCCGTCAAAGTTGGCCTGGTCGGCTACGGCTGGTGGGGCAAAAACATGGCGCGCCATATTGCCTCCAGCCACTGGCTGACACTGGTGGCCGTGGTAGAGACCGACCCGGCGGTGCGCGCACAGATGGCAGGCGATGCAGCCAGCATGGGTTTTCAAGTCGAACAAGACTTCCAGACGTTTCTGGACAACCCGGCAATGGAAGCCGTCATCCTGTGCTCGCCCCACAGTTTCCATGCCGACCAGATCGTGGCCGCATCCCAGGCAGGAAAACATGTGTTTTGCGAAAAACCCCTGTGCCTGACCCTGGCCGACGCACAGCGCGCCATTGCCAGTTGCGAGCAGCATAGCAGGCTAATCGGCATTGGCCACGAGCGCCGCTTTGAGCCTGCGGTGCTGCAACTGCGCGCCGATATTGCGGCGGGCAAGCTGGGCACCGTGCTTCAGATTGAAGGTAACTTCAGCCAGGACAAATTTTTTGCCTTACCCAAAGACAACTGGCGTTTATCCAATCAGCACGCGCCCGTTGGGCCCCTCACCGCCACCGGCATCCATTTGGTTGATTTAGCTATTGCCATCCTGGGCCCCGCCGAGGCCGTATGGGCGCGCCTGGCCACCCAAGGCTCAGACTTTGAGAATGGCGACACTCTGGGCCTGATGCTGGCCTTCCCCGGTGGTGCCAATGCCTTGATCAGCGCCATCCTGGCCACACCGTTTGAGGGACGCTTTACCGTCTATGGCTCCAAAGGTTGGGTAGAAATCCGCGACCGCACCCACCCGGAAAACCCTACAGGTTGGGACATCACCACCGTGCTGCGCGGCCAGGCAGCGCAAAAGCATTTTGTAGCCCCGCACGCCTCCGTGCTGGCCAATTTGGAGGCCTTTGCGCAGGCGATCCGCGGTGTAGCGCCCTACCCTGTGAGCCAGCGCGAAATGCTGGCCAATGTGGCAGCGCTGGAGGCCATCATGGTTTCGGTAAAAACCCAAAGCATTGAGAAGATTGTTGCCCCGTTGCTCCCCGTGTCCGTTCGCCCGGAGCGGGTCGAAGGACTCAGGTTTGCAGCGCCAAAAACTCCAGCAGCGTGCGGTTAAAGAACTCGGGCTGCTCGATGTTGGCAATATGCGCCGCATCTTTGATGATGACCAACTGCGAGTCGGGCAAATTGGCGTGAATCTGCCGCGCCATTGCGGGCGGGGTGCCGTGGTCATGCTCGCCCACCATCACCAGCACCGGGCAGGTGATCTCGTGCAAACGCTCTAGCGTGTCGATCTTGGCGATGGCAGCGCAACAGCCGCAAAAGCCATTCACCGACGTGGCCACAATGCCCGCTGCGATGCGGGCAACCACCTCGGGCTGGCGTGCCCGAAAGCCGGGCGTAAACCAGCGTGCCAGCGTGCTCTCTTGCAGCGCGCCCATGCCCTGGGTTTGCGCCTGTACAATGCGCTCGCCCCACATGGCATCCGCATTGGGTGGGCGGCGGCTGGTGGTGTCAGCCAGCACCATACTGGCAAACACACCGGGGTGCTTGAGCGCATAGGTCTGGCCAATCATGCCGCCCATGGAGATGCCCAGCCAATGCGTGCGCGTAAAGCCTAGGTGCTTGAACAAGCCATGCACATCGTCAGCCAATTGCGCCAACGTATAGGGCCCGGCGGGCGCGCTGGTTTTGCCGTGGCCGCGTGCGTCGTAGCGCAGCACACGGTAGTCTTTGGCCAGCAAAGCGGCTTGTTCGTCCCACATAGTCACATCGCAGGCCAGCGAATGGGCCAGCGTAATCCAGGGGCCTTCGCCACCCTCGATGCTGTAGTGAACGTCAATGTCGCCGATGCGGGTAGTGGCAGAGGTTTTCATAGGTGTGCAGATAGCCATGGAACAGAAAATTATTCAATTTTCATCTCGCGAATCACCGCGCGGAACTGATCCATCTGGCGGCGCAGCATGGCATCTTGCTCAGCGGGCGACGAGCCTACTGCGTCGGCACCCAGATCGGCCAAACGCTTAACCAGGTCGGGGTGGCGCACGGCGGCGGCCACTTCACGTTGCAGGCGCTCGATGATGTCTTTGGGCGTTTTAGCCGGGGCGAAAACGCCGTTCCATCCCTCCAGCTCCAGCGCTGGCATGCCCAGCTCGCGTACTGTGGGCACATTAGGCAGGGAGGTAATACGCTTGGAAGCGGTGGTAGCCAATACCTTGAGTGTGCCCGCGCGGATCTCGGCGAGTGACGACGACAACTGGTCACCACCCACCTGAATGCGCCCTGCCAGCAGCTCTTGCTTCAGGGGTGCAGCGCCCCGAAAGGCGATGTGCTCCATGTCAACCTTCGAGTCCCGTTTGAACGCCTCGCCCAACACATGCATGGCCGAGCCGGGGCCGGTAGAGCCGTAGTTGTATTTCAGGCTATTGTTGTCCCGCAGCAGTGCACCCACTTCACGCAGGTCTTTGGCGGGCACGCTGGGATGCGCGGTCCAGACAAAGGGTACGTACACGGCAATGGAGACACCCGCAAAATCGGTATCTACGTTAAAGGGCGAGGTTTTGGCCAGGGTCTGCGCCACCGAGGCCAATGGGAACGTCAGGTTATGCATCAAGATGGTGTAGCCGTCTGGCGCGGCCTTGGCCACCAGATCGGCACCCAACGCACCACCTGCACCGCCCTTATTGTCCACCAGCACGGGCTGGCCCATCGACTCGCTCATGCGCTGCGCCACCAAGCGCGCCACAATATCGGTTGTGCCGCCCGCCGGGAAGGGCACAATCATTTTGATGGGTTTAATGGGAAAGCTCTGCGCCTGCGCACCCTGCCAGGGCAACAGTGTGAATGCCACAACGGTGGCCAGACCCGCACCAAATTTGCCGAGTTTTTTGCCAGATGCCAACATGATTGCGTCCTTGGTAAAAAAATGAAATGTTCGCATGGGTGACCCAGCCACCACAGGGGGAGTCGCACCGCATAAAGTATCGCACGCCACGGCGCTGGGCAGCACCTGTTGCAATGGCTTTTGCATAGTAGAAAACCCGCAGTGTCACGCAGTGCTGACGCGCCAGCGACAGGCGTTTTAAAGACAACGTTTAGCAGCCTGATTGGCCTCTAGCCCATTAAAATATAGTGTAAGCAGCTATTGAATATATAGCGAATAGGTATGCCTGTAGCACCCACCTACAGCGTCCGCAGGTCTGGCAGCGCGCCCTCGGGTAGCGGGTACTGGTCTACATTCAGGCACATACTGACCAGTGTGTAGTAGCTGATGGTGCCCATCACATCCACCACACCGCGCTCGCCAAAGTGGACCCGCAGCGCGGCGTAGGTGGCATCGCTGACCTGCTTGGTTTGCAGCAGCTCCTGTGCAAAGCCGTAGACTGCGGCTACGTTGGCAGGCAGGATGACCCCGTCACCGGGTGCCTGACCCTTGGCTATGGCATCGACCAAGGCCGCGTCCAGCCCGGCATCTAGCGCGATGCGTTTGTGTGCCCACCAGACGAACTGGCTAGTCCAAGTGCGAGCTACCAGCAAAATCACCAGCTCGTTCAAGGCCAGTGGCAAGGACGAATGAAAGCGCGTGTGCTCGCCAAACTGCTGTGCCAGGTTGCCCAGCGCGGGGCTGCGCATGAGCACGTTGTAGGGGCCTTGCATCGAGCCGCGCTTACCCGCCATCACGCTCTCGGCCATGGCCAACTGCTCTGGGTTCATGTCCTCCCAGGTCAAAGGCGCAAAGCGGTGGCCACGAATATGTAACGGGGGACGGTTGGCAGTGGTGTTCATGACGGGAAGAATAAATGATGTCTTTTGACGGTTTGGGATAAGCACAAAGCACGCGATGCCTGCTAGGCTGCAATGTCATACAGGTTTGTCGCCTTGCAAGGTGATGCGCTGCATCAGCCGTAGGTACCCGTGGTAGTCGTTCACAGGGTTGTGCTGCGTGCAGCGGTTGTCCCAAAACGCGATGGCGTGGGGCTCCCAGACAAAACGGCAAGTGAACTCGGGCTTGATCTGGTGGACAAACAGAAAATGCAAAATAGGCGCACTTTCTGCGTCGGTCATGCCCTCAATGCCTGCGGTATGCGCCACGTTCACGTACAGGGCTTTGCGCCCCGTTTCTGGATGGGTACGCACGATGGGGTGCAGGGCTTGGTAGCTTTGCGGCGAATCAGTGGCACCGTCTGACTTGATGCGGTCTTCCCGTGTTTTGGACACATCGGCTTTGGCCGAACTGCTAATGCCCTTGAGCCCAGCCAGCAGATTTTGCATGGTGCCAGACAAGGCCTCGTAGGCCAGGTACTGGTTGGCAAACAGCGTGTCTCCGCCATAGGGCGGTACCTCGCGCGCCAGCAGCATGGAGCCCATGGGCGGCACATCCAAGTAGGTGGTGTCAGAGTGCCAAATGCCGCCAAAATTGACCTTTTCGTGCGCCAGTTTTTTGACTTCGATGATGTGCGGGAACCCTTCGATGCCTTTGACAAAGGGGTACTCCATGGGCTCACCCATGGCCCGGGCGAAGGCCAAAAACTGAGCCGAACTCAAGGCCTGCTGGCGCAGAAAAATTACTTGATGGTCTAGAAACACCTTGCGAATGTCAGCAGCTAACGCCGCAGAAATGCCCGCTGACAAGTCCACACCTGAGATTTCTGCACCCAAAGCGCCCGCAATTTTCTTAACTTGCATGCTCATGCTAGCGCCGTTAATCCACCGTAGCGCCCGAGCTTTTCACCACTTCGGCCCATTTTTTAATGTCCGCATTCAAAATGGCCGCAAACTCATCAGGCTGGGTGTCAAAAGGCTCGGCACCCAGAGCGGCAAACCTGTCTGTGGTGTCTTTGTTTTCCAGTATTTTTTTGATCTCGGCATTGATCTGCCGAATCACAGCCACTGGCGTGCCCTTGGGGGCAAACAGGCCAAACCAGGGGTTGATAACAAAACCGGGATAGCCCGACTCAGCAATCGTAGGCACCTCTTTGAACGCTGCGGCGCGCTTGGAGCCGGTGACCGCCAGACCATTGACTGTGCCAGCTTTAATGTGCTGGGCGACCGAGGGCAAGCTGGTAAAAACCAACTGGATTTGGCCCGAGATCAAATCGGTGAGCGCGGGCGCTGCGCCTTTGTACGGCACATGCAGCATCTTGCCCGCTGCGCTGACCGAACCACTACCCGATGCACCAGCGGCGTTATAGGCGTTGAACATCTCGCCTAGCAGATGGTTGACCGAGCCATTGCCCGCCGAACCAAAAGACACCGGGTTTTTGGCAGCATAGGCAGCCAGCTCTTTCATCGAGGTGACGGGCAGTTTGGCGTTGACAGCGGCCACAAAAGGTACGTTGGCCAGGGTAGCCACCGCCGCAAAATCGGCCTCGGGATCAAAAGGCAGCTTTTTGTAAATGCTGACGTTGATGGCATGCGAGCCGACATACGACATCAGCAGCGTGTAGCCGTCCGCAGGCGACTTGGCCACTGCATCCATGCCAATATTGCCACCCGCACCGGCGCGGTTTTCTATCACGACCGGCTGGCCCAATTTTTCTGACAGCTTTTGCCCCACGATGCGGGCCAGCGCGTCCGATGCGCCCCCCGGTGTTTGCGGCACGATGATACGCACCGGCTTGGTGGGAAAAGCAAGGGGGGCTGTTGCAATTTGAGCTTCGGCTAAGGGTGTCAGCATAGCCGCAGCCCATACCAGTAAGGCCGTCTGGACGCAAACCGAAACTAATTTACGTTTTTCAGTGCTGTGATGCATGGTTAAATCCTTAGAGCGATAATCAGAAAAATGGGCATCTGCCAATAGTTTGCGTTGTTCAAATAGAGCATGTACCAAAGACCTCAGCCCTTCTGTGCGACTGACTTGCGCGTCTCCGCAGTGCCTAGCACTTCCAGCTTGGCTGGCACCACGCCAGCGCGCAGCATGCCAATCTTGCGGGCAGCAGCCGTTGTCAGATCGCCAATACGGTCTGGTGTCATCGGGCCACGGTCATTCACACGCACGATGACGCTGCGCTTGTTACTCAGGTTAGTCACTTTCACCCGAGTACCAAATGGCAGTGTTTTATGGGCCATGGTCAAGGCATGAATGTCGAAGCGTTCGCCGTTGGCGGTTTTGCGACCATTGAATTGGGCACCGTAATAGGTCACCAGGCCTTCGAAGGTTTTTTCACCCGTATCACTGGCTTGAGGGGCAGCAAGCACCTTGGCAGCTTGCGCCGCCGATGCGGTCGCCGCTACTGTCTGGCAGTTAGCTGTTGATGACGCAATCAGAATCAGCGCTGCAATGGGGATGGTCAAAAAACAAAACACCGTGGGTAACTCCTGAAAATATGCACCACACAACTTACCACGCGTACGGCATGTTGCACGCTGCGAATTTTAGATTGACTTACGCATTCGCCGCCAACTGCTTTTGCGCCAGCGCCTGCATGGTCTTGCGCATGCGTGACAGGCCTACATCGTGTTCGTACAGGTGCTCGCGCTGATTGGCGTCGGGCTCCATGTTTTCCAGCATGACTCGGTCTTGCTCGAGTACCACCCAGTGGCGCGCTTCGAGCCGATTGCGGTACAAAAAGCGCCAGGTATCGCGCTGCCAACTGTCCAGTTTGCGGCAACGCCAGTGAAACACGGCCGACAGGTTGGGTGCAATGGGAGTGTAGCTACCTATGATGCCAAAGCTGCCGCCGGGGCCGCCCGTCTTGGGGTAAGGAATGGCCAGGCGCAACCAGTGCGTACCCGTGTCGCCCCATTCCGTCCAGTCAAAGTTCACGTCGCGTTGGCCGTCTTTCTCAAACATGAAACCCTGTGCTGTTTTGCGCAGTTTGAACTTGGCGCTGATGTCGCCCTCGCTCATGGAGTGCGACTGCTTGTGGACAAAGGTGCCGTGCATGGGATCCATCACGTTATCAATCACGTAACGGTAGTCGCTGCGCCACTCGGCGTAGCACAGGAAGTGGCTCCACTCGGGGTTGTTCAGTTCTTCAGGCAACACCAGCGTTGGGGGTGCGGTTACATAATCGCGGCTATTGAAAAGCCACAGAGCCCCATAAGCATCCTGCACATGGAAAGACGCGGCGGCACGCGTGCCCTCTAGCGTGCAACCGGGGCTGGCGGGCACTTTGGTAACTGTACCGTCGCAGCGCACCTCGATGCCATGGTAAGGGCAAGCCAAGCGGTCGCCCAGGTTCACCCCCATAGACAGGGGCGCACCCCGGTGCGGGCAATGGTCTTCCAGCGCGTGGGGCGCGCCCTCCGCATCGCGCCACAGCGCCAGCTTGCGACCCAAGCGGCGCAGCGAGGTGGGCCTGTCATTGACAAAATTTGATGGGCAAATGGGGTACCACAGATCGTACAGGCCGCGTTGCAGCAAAGCGTCTGCACTCTCAGGCAAAGTGTTGCCCATATCACTCTCCTAAAGTTTTCATCACGGCTTGGTAGGACTGTACTGTCCACGGCGCGCCATTGGGGCCCAAGGGCCCGGTTTTATTAAGCTGCACAACAAGAGCGTCCAGCTCCCACAGGCCTGCGCCAAAAGCACGCTCAATCGCATCGCCCAGCAAAATCTCGTAGCTGGTGGGTGGGCGCTTGCGGGCTTGGTGCGGGTCGAGATAGCGCTCTTGTTGGGTGTGGATGGGAATAGTGTTCATACGGGGTCTCCTACACCGAGGCTATGGGACGAGCTGGCCAAATCATCCTATTGCGCTATGATATTTTTGGCTTTGATAATGCGCGCCCACTGCGCCGTCTCCTGGCGGATATGCGCCGCAAAGGCGCTGGGCTTCATCAGCACTTGGGTGAGGCCTTGCGCCTTGAGTTGGTCGCGCACGGCGGGCGCAGCCAATATGTCGGTAGCATCTTTGGCCAGCTGCTCGACCAGTGCGGCTGGCGTGCCGCCGGGGGCTAACAGGCCGTACCAAGAAGTCACCACCACACCCGCCACGCCCTGCTCGGCCAGGCTGGCAATATCTGGCACGCTGGGGCTGCGTTGGGTGTCTGTGATGCCCAACGCAATAAGTTTTCCCGATTTAATATGGCCCAGCACCCCAGGCAAATTACTGAACATCAATGGAACCTGGCCACCCAACACATCGGTCAAAGCGGGCCCCGTACCTTTGTAGGGTACATGCAGTAAATCAATACCCGTCTGGCTGTTGAACAGCTCACCCGCCAGGTGCAGGCCACTGCCCACGCCAGGCGAGGCATAGGCCAAGCTTGCGGGCTTGACTTTAGCCAGCGCTATCAGCTCTTGCGCGGTTTTGACATTCAGGGATGGATGCGCCACCAGCACATTGGGTGCAGTCGCCAGCATGGTGATGGGCGAAAAATCAGTTTCAATGTTAAAGGGAAAATTCGGCATCAAGGTCGGGTTGATGGTGAGGTTGCCCGCAGGTACCACCAGCAAGGTGTGGCCATCGGGCTTGGCGCGTTTCACCTTTTCAATACCAATATTGCCCGCAGCACCGGGCAGGTTTTCTACTACCGCAGTCTGCTTGTAACGCTCGGTCAGGCCCGTTGCCAACATGCGCGAGAGTGTGTCAATCGGCCCCCCGGGTGGAAACGGCGCAATGATGCGATACATCTCAGTGCCCATGCTTTGGGCCCTGCTGGGCAGGGTAGCAGCCACAGCATACAGTGCGGCCAAGACGTGCAAGGTTGCGCGGCGTTGCATGTTTACTTCTTCTCCGTCAAAAATGCCCCGCCTGCTTGGGCATTGGGTTGCCTGCGGGTGTTGCCATCTATGCCGCCCTCAATGGCCCATTCGGCAAACACCGTAGGGCCAGGCTCCAGCGCCCTGGCCTGCCACTTGGAGGTCAGCTGGTCTTCATCGGCGTTGTATTCGATTAAGCCGCCACAGGGGTTTTCAAAATACCAAAAATAGGCTGATGAAATGGGATGTCTACCGGGGCCCAACTGGGTTTTCCAGCCGCAACGGCTCATATGCAGACCTCCACCAAACACTTCATGGATATCGCGCACGGTAAAAGCAACATGGTTCAGACCCTTGGCTTTGTTGGGGATTTGCAATAAAAATAAATCGTGGTGCCCACCTTGTTCAGAGCAGCGCATAAAGACCCCACGACCGGGATAACGATCCGAAGTCACAAAGCCCAGTGCCTGGTAGAAGGCTTCAGCCTGCGCCAGTACATCGGTAAACAACACCACATGGCCAATGTCTACCGGTGTGGCGCGCTCGTAGACTGGCGAGGGCGTGTCTATGCGCTGCGCATGACCGTAGGGATTGGTGGCAGCGCCCTGAATTGCCACTGGGCGTTTGATACTGCACTGAAACACCGTACGCAGACCGTGTGGGTCGATACAGGAAATACGGCGAACATGTTTTTCTTCGAGGATCGTCATGGTTTGGTAGCCATGGGGCGCAACATTGCCCGGTGTTTGCAAGGTTTTGAGAATCGCTTTCAGACTGTCTTCATTCTTCACCCCCCAGACCACTTCGCGCAGCGTAGGGCCGCTTTCCATGGCTGGAGTCAGGTGTTCATAGTCTGGTAGGCGTACCACCACTTGCGATCCGTTGAGGGTCTCCCAACGCTGCTGGTCGGCCGCATCGGTCAACAGCGTGAGGCCCCAGTCAGCAAAGAAGCGGCGCGTATCGTCCCAGTTTTTCTGCGTCCCGTCAGTGCAGTACGTGATGGAGTCAATGCCTTCAATCATGCTGTGCCTTCCAGTGAAGTGTTGGCCCAGGGCAGAGGTGATTCATTCAAGCCCCAGTAATAACTTTTTTGTTCCATATATTCTGCCAATGAAGCCCTGCCCTTCTCGCGGCCCAGGCCGCTGAGCTTGCCGCCGCCAAACGGCGTGCTGATGGAAAAAACCTTATAGGTGTTGACCCAGACTGTACCCGTTTGCAGTGCCTGCCCCAGGCGCAGTGCTGTTTTGTAGTCGCGGCTCCAGATGCCGCAGGCCAGGCCATAGTCGTTATCGTTGCACTGGGTTATCAAATCCGCTTCATCGCCCCAGGGCAGCAGGGCTAGCACTGGGCCGAAGATTTCTTCGCGGCACAGACGGGCGGTATTTGGCAGCCCTTCAAACACGGTCGGACTGTAGAAATACCCCGCATCAAACGGGCCACCCTGGGGACGCACGCCCCCAGTCAACAGGGTGCCGCCCTCATCCAAACCCAATTGAACATAACGCTCAATATTTTCGCGGTGACTGCGACTGACCAAAGGGCCCATTTGTGTCGTCTGCAAACTGGGATCCCCCATACGCAGGGCACGCGCACCCGCGAGCAAGCGGCGCTTGAATTCGTCATACACACTGCGGTGCACAAATGCGCGCGAACCCGCGATACAGGACTCGCCCGACGAGCTGAAAATGCCATACAAAACGCCCGCCACTGCATGGTCTAGTTCGGCATCCGCACAAACGATAGTGGGGGACTTGCCGCCCAACTCCAACGAGACGGGCATCAGCTTGTCTGCGGCCAAGCGTGCAATACCCAGTCCTACGCTGGTACCTCCTGTGAACGCGATGCGCTTGACCAGAGGATGACGCACCAAGGCATCGCCGACGACAGAGCCCTTGCCCGGCAGCACACTCACAATGCCCGGCGGCACGCCAGCCTCTTGCGCAATGCGTGCCAGCTCGATGGCCATGCGGGGGGTGATTTCGGCGGGTTTGATGACTATGGCGCAGCCTGCCGCCAATGCCGGTGCCATTTTTTGCGCCTCGCTGGCAATGGGTGAGTTCCAAGGCGTAATCGCCCCCACCACACCCAGCGGCTGGTACATGCTCATGGACAAAAAATCGCCGCGCTGCGGGGTCAGCGCGGTTTCAAAAGTCTCGCACACCGCCGCAAAATATTGAAATGTGCCTGCCGCGCTAGCGACCAGGCCCCGGGTTTCGCTGATCGGTTTACCGTTGTCCAGTCGCTGCAACTGGGCCAGCTCTTCGCTGCGTGCGCGGATGCCTGCGGCCATGCGGTGCAAAATGGCGGCGCGCTCATGGGGTTTGAGCAGTGCCCAATCGGGTTTGTGCCGTGCCTGCTCAGCAGCCTGCACGGCTTCTTCCACATCAGCCACAGTGGCGGCATGCAAGGTAGCCACTGCACTACCGTCAAAGGGGTATTCGGTGGTGTAGCGAAGCCCTCTTGCGTCGCGCCACACACCGGCAATCTGGGTAGTGAGGTGCTGTGTCATACGGTTAAGGGGTTGGCATGGTTATGCAAAAAGCGCAGCGCTGAGAGCACCGTCAGTGCAGAGGTTTTGGGGTTGTCCGCCAGGGGTTTGCCACGCATCTCGATTTTCATTTCTCCAAAGGCTCCTTTGGCGTAAATTTCATGAATATTGTCGCTGACTGCAGGGTCGGCTATCAAGCGTACTTTCGTGGCATCCAGGCCCAGACCCGCCAATGCCACAGTGGCTGCGACGTTGGCATTTTTGGGGTACAAACGTGCTGCTTCGCGTGCAGATGCTTCTAAAATAATAGCTGCTTGCGCTTGATTTATAAAGGTTTCAGTCTTTTTTTTCTCTACAACAGAGGCCCAGGACGAAGGTGGTTTGCGCCCTGTATAAGTTACCTCGTCCAACCCCGCCAGGCGCGCCGCCGACAGTGCCTCGATACCGCCAATGGCACCGCTAAGCAAATGCACTTGCGTTGCGCCCTGCTCTGCGGCGCGGGCCAAAGCTTCAGGCAGACCGACTTCCGACAAAGCACCGACCGACAGCACAGCACACTCAGTGCCCTGCGCGAGTGCCGCGAGCACATGGGTTTTGAGCGCCTCTTGTCCAGCGCATTCCAGTACCAGCTTGCAGCCTGGAGGTACCGCATCCACGGCCTGAATGGCTGGTCCGGTGGTGGAGTGCGTTCCAGCCTGTAGCAATGCATTCAACGCCGCCTGCACCTGGGCTACGCGCTGGGGGCGCACCACAACATGCGTCACCCGCACGGTGCTTGCGCCTTGCAAACGCTGGCAGATACTCTGTCCAATTGCGCCGTACCCAATGAGAGTAACTTCGATCATCTGTATTTAATCTTTGCGCAGGATCGGACCTGCAAATTTGGCGGTAAATGGCCCCCAAGCCTGCATATCCACCTCGACCATGACGGGGCCTTGCAGCTTGAGTGCCTGCGCCAAGACCTCAGCAGTTTGCGTGGGCTGGTGCAAGCGGAAATGTGGCATCTTCAAGCTGGCACACAGTTGCGAAAAATCAGGCGTGTGCAAATCGACATAGGCATGGCGCCCGCCATAGATATCATCCTGAATATTTTTAATCACGCCGTAGCAACTGTCGTTCATCACCAGTAAAAGAATATCGGCGTTTTCTTGCACTGCGCAGGCCAGCTCGCCCAGGTTGAGCATCAAACCCCCGTCGCCCACCAAGGCTACGGTTTTGCGTCCCAAACCATGCTGCTTGTCGGCCACCGCTACGCCGATGGCCATAGCCAAAGCCTGGCCAATACCGCCGCCCAGGGCATGCACGCCAGCACGCGGGTGGTCAAGCAGTGGTGCGCGGTTACCCCACATGGTGTTGGACAGGGTAATGTCGCGCACCCACCAGCATTTGTTGCCCACCAGTTTGCCCAGTTCATTTTTCAGCGTACGGTAGGGGCCTAAGCCCGCATCCACCCCCTTGGCGGCGGCTGCACGGGCCTGGGCCACATCGGCATGCAAGCCGGGGTCAGTCTGCATGCGGCCTTCTAACCTGTCTGCCAAAGCATGCAACGTAACCGATGCATCTCCACAGACAAAATACGCGCTGTCATAGGCTCGGTTGTGTGCCATCGCGTTGGCATCAATCCGGTACAAAGCCTTGGGCAACTTGAGCTGGTAACGCAAGGTCTCGTTAGAGCGCAAGCGAGAGCCAACCACCAGCATGGCATCGCAGCTTTGGTACAGAGTCTCGGAGGGTTTTTGCAGGTTATAGGAGCCCAGTGTTGCCGGGTGGTCTTCAGGAATAATGCCGCGCCCTTGCACAGAGGTCACTACGCCCCAGCCCATCTTGACGAACCGCTCAGCTGCGGCGCGCGCCCCACGGGCACCACCGCCCAACCACAGCAGTGGGCGCTTGGCCGTCATCAGACATGCTGCCAGGTTGGTCAGCTCAGCGTCGCAAGCTTGCACCGGTGTGACTGACAAAACCTGCAAGTCGGCGGGCAGATCGAGCAGGCGGGCTTGGATATCAATCGGTATTTCAATACTCACCGGCCCGCAAGGCGGCGTAGAAGCCATGCGAACAGCTTCGCGCAAGGTGGCCAATGCCGTTTGTGGGTTACGAATGCGAAAGGCTGCCTTGCCCACGGCTTGCAGCATGGCCAATTGGGCCGGAGCTTCGTGGATAAAGCCCAAGTCGCGGTCCAGATATTCCGACTCAATTTGCCCGGTGATATGCAAGAGGGGCGTGCCAGCAGTCAGCGCCTCGATCAGCGCACCGGCTGCATTGCCCGCACCAGTGCCGGTACTGGTGATACACGCGCCCAAGGTGCCCGTCACCCGTGCGTAAGCATCGGCCATATTGCAGGCTCCGGCCTCGCCGCGTGCCGAGACAAAGCGGATCCCTGTGGACAATGCCTTACGGACATGAAAAGCATCCAGGATTGGCATGTTGTGGATGGAAATCACACCAAACGCGGCGCGCGTACCGCACTGCTCCAAAAAGCGGGCCACCAGTTCGCCCACGGTGATTTGAGGTAGTGTTGGGTTCATCTGGATACTTTATTCAAGGCGGTTGCCGCCCTGGGCGTGCTGGACAAATTTACGGCAACTCCTTGCGATAGCTGCTGCGCCGCTGCACGCACCTGGATGACCAGTCTATCGCGCAGCGCGGGATCAATCTGACTGGCATGTACGGTCACACTGACTGCGGCGCAGACCAGACGACGATCATCCAGCACAGGGGCAGCAATGGTAGAAATACCGGCTTCAAAACCACCCTGACTGATACCAAAACCGCGCCTGCGGTCATCTTCCACCAAATTCCAGAGCTGCTCCAGACTGGTGGGGGTTTTCGCGGTAAAGACTGGTAGTGCTGTATCGGCATACAAGCTGTGCAGCTCGGGCAGGCTTAGATCTGCCAACAAAATCCGTCCCAGAGCCGTAGCATGGGCGGGGAGCCGCGCGCCCAGCTGGATTGGGTTGAACAAATTAGCCTGGCCCAATGCCTTGGCCACAAACACCACCTCACGCGCATCGCGCACCACTAAATGCGATGACAAACCCGTGGTCGCGCTCAAGGCCTCTAGCACGGGGCGCGCCTGTTCAGCCAACTCCATCGAGGCCAGATATTCAAAACCCAGTCGCAGCACGGCAATGCTCAGTTTGTAATGATTGCTATTACCCTGGCGCTGTACAAAGCCCATGTGCTCCAAGGTCTGCAACAGACGAAACACCGAGGCCCGTGGCAATCCCATACGCCGCGACAGTTCAGCGCCCGTGAGCAAGGGCGTAGCACGGGTGAAGTGCGCCAGCAGTTGCAGGCCACGCTGCAAGCCAGGCACCAGGTAACGGTCGATCGGTAAAGCTTCAGGCATACACGCGTACGGTTTTCAACCGGGTATTGCCCGGCAATTCAAAGATACATTCACTGGTTTTACCTTATAAAACATGCGCGAACAGCTATTTATTTAATAGCGTTACGTTTGATCTTGGCCAGTGGGCTGTCGGGTGGATAGACCGGCGTGATCGGCTGTGGTGAGCCCAGCATGACGCACATCAGCGCGTCTTCATCACCGATATTGATCTCCTCGCGGTACACGCCAGGTGGCACCGAGATAAAGTCGCGCTCGCGCAGCACAGACTCCCAGCGCTCACCGTCTTTTTCACAAATCACCTTCATGCTGCCGCGCAACATGAAGAAGACCTCCTCTACGTCGTAATGGATATGCGAGGGACCCTCATGCCCGGCAGGAATGACCATGGTAGAGAAGGTAAAGTGCGCAGCCGGTACGGTGTTGCTATCTTTGGCCACACCGGTGCCACCTGTGCCCATGTAGCGCATCTGGGCACGGCGGTATTTCGGGTCGTAGTCGGCCTGGAACTTCAGCGCGTCCCAATCGTATTTTCGGGTGGCATAGCGGGCCACCCGAGCCTCCATCCACTGGGAAAAGCTTTGCCCCTGGGCGCGGAGCATAGTTTTTTGAATCTCGGCTTCAGGGGGGATATTGGCATTGATCAAACCGCGCTCGTTAAACACTGGTTGGTTGGCAGCATCTTGGTGGCTCATGGGAGTTTCCTGATAGTGTTTCAATGCATGACAAAGCCGCCATTGACAGGCAGCACTTGTCCAGTAATAAAACCGCTGGCGCGGGTGAGTAAAAATAGCGCTGCAGCTGTCACGTCCTGGGGCATTTGGGCTCGGGCAATGGCGCGGCCTTGCATATATTGCGTGTGGCGTTCTTCGGGCACGTACTCGGTTGCCTCGCCCAAAGTCAAGCCCGGTGCGATGGCATTGACCGTAATATTTTGTGGCCCCAATTCGCGCGCCATTCCCCGCGTCATGGCGATGACGGCCCCCTTGCTGGCGATATAGGCCAACAAACGCGGGGCACCCCACAAAGCCGTATCCGAAGCGATATTGACCACCCGCCCACTGCCGGATGCCGCCAGATGCGCTGTGGCAGCCAAGGTTGTCAGCCAGGTTCCACGCACATTCACATCCATCACCGCGTCCCAGGTGGCGGTGTCAAGCTGGCCCATGGTTTTGCCACCCGAGTTGGTGATGGCTGCGTTGTTGATAAGGCCATCGATACCGCCCATCGCAGTGACCGCAGCAGCAACACCTGCTTGAATGGCATCGGCATGCATCAGATCCATCGGCACATAGTGTGCCTGAGTGCCCAAGGCTGTTGCCAGCGCCCGCCCCCGCTCATGCAACACGTCACTGATGACGACCTGCGCACCTGCGGCCACCAGGGCGCGGGCAAATGCTTCGCCCAAGCCGCGTGCGGCCCCTGTCACCAGGACGCGGCGACCCGTCAACATAATTTCTGGCATAGCGTTGCTCGTGTGCATGGATCTCACACCAACTTGATCGACACACGACCCGCGTGCACCCGTACGGGATAACAGGTTACGTCTCTTTGACCAATCTCGTTCAGGCATTTGCCTGTAGCAATGTCAAACTGGGCAGCATGCAAAGGGCATTCAATCACACCCTGCTCGGCAAAGCCTTGGGATAGCAAAGCATAGGCGTGCGGACAAACATCTTCCAGGGCATACACTGTATCGTCCAGCACATACAAGCCAATTTTTTGCTCGCCCACTTGCACCCCCAAGGGGAAGTCAGGGTCTAACGCATCGCGTGCCGCAATATCCAGCCATTCGCTCATCAATTGCCTCCATAAGGTAAGTCGCTTTATCGAATTTGTCTCGTATGCGAGACGTTGATTCGCTGATACTACATTATCAGGTTGATGCGACGCTTCACACACTAGGCATTCCCCACCCCTCCTACTGCTTTTTCGTAGCTCGCAGTCAGTACATGCGCGGTTGGTATCCGCTGAATGGCAGCTCCAGTCCGCCCCCTATCCATCGCCACGCTCGCACGCTAGGATGGTCGCAGACATTCACCCAAAGGCCCACTGATGGCATACACCGAGACAGATTATTTAATTGTTGGCAGCGGTGCAGCTAGTTTGGCATTTGCCGACACGCTGGTGCAAGAGACCAATGCCCGGATGGCTTTGGAAAAATGATGGCATCGGTAAACCCCAGCGACACTGAAAAAATGACTATTTTAGGCAAGCTGCGCAGCCAGGCGATGGCCGCCATGGGTAATCTGCCTAAGCTGCTGGCAGCAGCTTAAGGAGACTGAGTTTTTATTGCATTAACCCGCTTGCAAAGCCGCGTTAAACGTGGCGCTCGGGCGCATGATGGCAGCTACTTTGGCCATGTCGGGCTTGTAGTAGCCGCCAATGTCCGCAGGTTTGCCTTGCACGGCGTTGAGCTCGGCGACAATTTTTTGCTCGTTGCTGGCGAGGGATTTGGCCAAAGGGGCAAAGTGCGCTTGCAGTTCGGGGTCTTCGGTTTGCGCAGCCAGGGCCTCTGCCCAGTACAGGGCGATGTAGAAGTGGCTGCCCCGGTTGTCCAGCTGGCCTGTGCGGGTTTTGGGGCCTTTGTCATTGTCGAGCAGTTTGCCCGTGGCTGCGTCCAGCGTTTTGGCCAGGATGCCCGCTTTGGTGTTGCCTGTTTTCAGGCCCAGGTCTTCCATGCTGACGGCCAGCGCCAAAAATTCGCCCAGGCTGTCCCAGCGCAGGTGGTTTTCTTCCACCAGCTGCTGCACATGCTTGGGCGCGGACCCGCCTGCGCCGGTTTCGTACATGCCGCCACCTGCCATCAAAGGCACGATGGACAGCATCTTGGCACTGGTGCCCAGCTCCATGATGGGGAACAGGTCCGTCAGGTAGTCGCGCAAAATATTGCCGGTGACCGAGATGGTGTCCAGGCCGCGCGCGACGCGCTCCAGGGTAAAGCGCATGGCGCGCACCTGGGACATGATTTGAATGTCCAGGCCTGCGGTATTGTGCTCGTGCAGGTACATCTTGACCTTGGTAATCAGCTGCGCCTCATGCGGGCGGTAGGCATCCAGCCAGAACACCACCGGCATACCCGAGTTGCGCCCGCGCGTGACGGCCAGCTTGACCCAATCGCGGATGGCAGCGTCTTTGACTTGGCACATGCGCCAGATGTCGCCCGCTTCCACGGTCTCGCTGAGCAGCACCTCGCCGCTGGCGATGTCCACAATGTTGGCAATGCCGCCCTCGCTGAGCTCAAAGGTTTTGTCGTGTGAGCCGTATTCTTCGGCTTGCTGCGCCATCAGGCCGACGTTGGGCACGGTGCCCATGGTTTTGGGGTCAAACGCGCCATGCCATTTACAGAAGTTGATGGTTTCCTGGTAGATGCGGGCAAAAGTCGATTCGGGCATCACCGCCTTTACGTCTTTCAGGCGGCCATCGGCCCCCCACATCTTGCCGCCGTTTCTAATCATGGCGGGCATGGAGGCATCCACAATCACATCGTTGGGCGAGTGAAAGTTGGTAATGCCTTTGGCCGAATCGACCATGGCCAGCTCGGGGCGGCCATCGAGGCAGGCGTGGATGTCGCGCTTGATTTCGTCTTGCTTGGACTGGGGCAGGCTGGCAATCTTGTTGTACAAGTCCACCATGCCGTTGTTGACGTTGACACCCAGTTCGTCAAACAGCTTGCCGTGTTTTTCAAAAGCATTTTTGTAGAAAATTTTGACGCAGTGGCCAAACACGATGGGGTGCGAGACCTTCATCATGGTGGCTTTGACGTGCAGCGAGAACATCACGCCGGTCTTGAACGCATCGTCAATCTCTTTCTCGTAAAACGCCAGCAGGGCTTTTTTGCTCATGAACATGCTGTCAATGACTTCGCGGTCCAGCAGCGAGACTTTTTCTTTCAGCACGATGGTTTTGCCACTGGCGGTGACCAGCTCCATTCGCACATCGCGGGCTTTGTCCAGCGTCATGGATTTCTCGCCGTGGTAAAAATCGCCACCATGCATGTGCGAGACGTGCGAGCGCGAGGCCTGGCTCCATTCGGCCATGCTGTGCGGGTTTTTGCGGGCGTATTCTTTGACCGCTTTGGGCGCGCGGCGGTCTGAGTTGCCCTCGCGCAGCACGGGGTTCACCGCGCTGCCCAGGCAGCGGTTGTAGCGCGCTTTGATGTCTTTTTCAGCATCGGTTTTGGGTGCGTCTGGGTAGTCCGGCAGGGCGTAGCCCTTGCCTTGCAGTTCTTTGATGGCACTGACCAACTGGGACACCGGCGCGCTGATGTTGGGCAGCTTGATGATGTTGGCCTCCGGCTTGAGGGTGAGCTTGCCCAGCTCGGCCAGCGTATCTGGCACGCGCTGTTCAGGCTTCAGACACTCTGGAAACTGCGACAGCGCACGCGCCGCCACCGAGATATCGCAAGCCACAAAATCTATCCCTGCGGGGGCGGCGAAGGTTTGCACAATGGGCAGCAAGGAGCCAGTCGCCAACAGCGGCGCTTCGTCGGTAAGGGTGTAGTAGATTTTGGATTTGTTGGCCGCCATGGGGTGAGTCCGGTTATCGATGTGGTTAAAAAATTAAAACACTGGATTCTATCTTTATGGCCGTTACAGCCCCTTGCCGCGTGCCACATCCATCACCACCCGCGCCGCCAGGTACAGGCGCGCTTCAATGGTGTCCAGCAGCACATATTCATTGTCCGCTGTATGCCCACCAAAGCCCTGCAAACCAAACCGCTCCACCACAGCAGCCTGGGTTTGCAAGGCGGCAAAGGCGGCATCGGTGCCACCGCCTTCGGGCTGGTCGTCCACCACCAGTGTGCGGCCCAGCTCGGCATAAATGGTCTGCGCATGCGCGGCCAGTTTGCGGTTGGCGGCGGTGGCCTCCAGGGGTGGGCGCCGCCGCTCGAAGTTCACCGTGACTTTGGCCTGTGGCAGGAGCTGGTTTTTGGCTTTCTCGCGTACCGTGGCTTCAATGCCGTCGTAGTCGGCCACGCGCAGCACGCGCACATCTGCCTGCGCCGTAGCGTAGGCGGGGATCACGTTGCGGTTGGTGCCTGCCTGCGATACCGTCCAGTTGAGCTTGAGGCCCTTGTCGTTTTGCGACAGCTCGCGCATTTGCATGATCTGGTGCGAAAGCTCATACAGTGCGTTCACGCCGCGCTCGGGCGCAGCGCCCGCATGCGAAGCGCGGCCTTCCACTTTGAGCTCTACGGAGGCAATGCCGCTGGTGGCCAGCGACAGCTTGTCGCTATGGGTGCGGGTGGCTTCAAACGACAGCACGGCATCATGCTGGCTGCCGGCCAGGGTCAATTCAGCGCGTGAGCCGGGAGAGCTGATTTCTTCGTCCCCATTGACCAGAACGGTGAGCATGCCATATTCATTGAAATTAAGCGCCTTGAGCATGGCCACCACATGCACGATCATGGCTACGCCTTGCTTGTCGTCCGATATGCCCAAGCCATAGGCCTTGTCACCGTCAATGCGAAAGGGCTGCTTGGCCACCATGCCTTTCAAGTACACCGTGTCGATGTGGGCGATCAGCAAAATACGTTTGCTGCCCGTCCCTGTAAAGGTGGCTTTCACCATGCGGCCGATTTTGTCGGGCGTGTCGGCCATGCGGTAGTTGGTGGCCTCCTGCGGCTCGACGAATTGCACCTGCCCACCCAGTGCGCGCAGTTTGGTTGCCAGCAGCTCGGTGGCCTGGGTGATCCCTTCATGGTCGCGGCTGCCAGTTTCGATGTTGACAAACTCTTTCAGCGTATCCAGCAGAGGCTGCTTTTGCGCGGCGGCGGCGCTTTGCACAGCGGCAATGGGCGAGGGGCCGAGTTGGGCCAAGGCAGTGGCTGACAGCAGGGCCGTACTGAGCAATGCCGTGGCAATGAGGCGAGGGGCGCGCATAGGTTGTCTCCAGGTGGGTGATGCGGCCAGCATAGCGCATCGTGTTTGCAGGTAAACCCTAGTCTGCATCACGCTAAGATGGGCGCATCGACAGGAGACCTCCATGCCCATCAAAAATACCTTTGCATCGCTGGCCATGTCTGGCAGTTGCCTGCTGTCAGCCACAGCACTCGCCCAGCCCCTACCCACGGCACCACCCGAGAGTGTGGGTGTCTCCAGCCAGCGCTTGAGAAACATCGACACCTTCTTTGCCAGCGAGATGGAGCGCAAGCGCGTGCCTGGTGCGGTGGTGGCTATTGCGCGCAATGGCAAGCTGGTGTACTTCAAAGCCTTCGGACAGGCTGACCCCACCAAGGGTACACCCATGCAGCTGGACACCATTTTCCAGCTCGCCTCCATGACCAAGATTCAGGCTGCCGTGGGTGCGCTGGCGCTGACAGAGCAGGGCAAGCTGCCGCTGCAAAGCAAGCTGGCGGACTACTTTCCTGGCTACGCTAGCATGGCCGTGGGCGTGCCCACGGCCGACGGCAAATTCAGCACCGAGCCGCAAAAGCGCCCGATTTTGATCCACGACCTGTTTCGCCACACTGCGGGCCTGACCTATGGTGGGCGGCCCGATGGCGGCAGCCCCATCGCCGCGCAGTGGCCCAGCGGCGCTGTGGCCCAAACCATGGGTAGCGCCAGCGAATTTGCTAACGCCATGACCAAGCTGCCCCTGGTCTACCAGCCGGGCACGGTGTTTGAGTACAGCCTGTCCTTTGATGTATTGGGCGCGGTGGTTGAAAAGATCAGCGGCACCACCCTGGGCGGCCATCTGGCCGAGACGGTGTGGAAGCCGCTGAAAATGGCCGATACCACCTTTCGCCCCACTGCTGCGCAACTGGATCGGGTGGCGCGGCCTTTCCCCCTGAACCCGCTAGACGGCAAGCCGCAAGCGATTGCTGCGTTGCGGCTTGCCCCTACGTTCGACTGCGGCGGCGCCTGCGCCTTTGGCAGCATGGGCGACTACATTCGCTTTGGGCAAATGCTGATCAACGGCGGTAGCCTGGACGGCGCGCAAGTGCTCAGCCCCGCCACCGTGCAACTGATGACCAGCGACCACTTGGGTGCAGGCATCCAAAACCGTGTGGCCAATGTGGAGCCCCATCGGGGCGGCTACGGCTTTGGCTTGGGCGTGGCAGTGCGCCTACAGCCGGGCCTGGCTGCAGTGCCTGGCAACCCGGGCGAGTACAGTTGGAACGGTGCCAACGGCACCGGATTTTTTGCCGATCCGAAAGAGCAACTGGTCGTTGCATTTGGCACCGCCGCGCCAGGCGAGCTGCGCAAGTACTACCGCGAGCAGGTGCAAAACCTGGTGTACGGCGCGCTCAGCCGTTAGGGCAATTGGCCAATCGCCGTTAGAGGCGATGGTATGCACACAAGGTGCATACCAGGCGGCCGGTTTGGCAGGTGGTGAACGGACTTGGGATGAAAATCTGGAGCGAGACGTAGGGCGGACCGTCAGCATCGGCGCGCCAAGAGCGGGGCTTTACAACGGAGACGTTGATACAGCACCCACAGGCTCGAAACGCCAAGGCCACGCCAGGTCAGGCATACTGCAAAGCTGTTCAATCCACCCACCCATGCCAGGCCAAACGGCAACTTCACCATGCAGCCAGGCTACCTTACCAAGCAAGAAAGCGTCTGTATTGCCGGGGTGCAAGACCTGACGATTTGCTCGCTGCTGGATCGCAACCAGTTTTTTGACCCTCTGGGGGAGGCCGAGGCCTTGGGCATCTCCAGTGCGTCTTGGTCGCTGTTTGGCCTGCTGTGGTCGTCGGGCGCGCAACTGGCAGCGCGCATCGCGCTGCGCCCTGTGTCGGGCGAGCGGATTTTAGAGATTGGTTGCGGCCTGGCGCTGGCCAGCCTGGTAGCGCACCGACGCGGCGCAGACGTGACCGCCAGTGACTGCCACCCGCTGGCTGGGCACTTTTTGCTGGAAAACCTGCGGCTCAACAAGCTGCTGCCCCTGAAGTACCGCCACGGCCACTGGGGTGCGCTTGCACCTACCGATGCCCCTGCGGCAATAGACATGGCATTGGCGCCACCGCCCACCTCAGCCAGTCTGGGCGGAGCGGTGACGGGCCTGTTTGACCTGATCATCGGCAGCGACTTACTCTATGAGCGCGACGACGATGGCGATTTGGCCAGCTTTATTGCGCTGCATGCAGCGCCCGCTGCGCAGGTGTGGATCGTAGACCCCGACCGTGGCAACCGCGCCGCCTTTAACCGACGTATGGCGGAAAATGGCTTTGCGCTGCATGAAGAACGGCTAGACCAAAGCGCCCATGGCGCAGTGGCGGCGTATAAGGGGCGATTGCTGGTGTACCAGTTGGGCTCTATGCCAGGCCACCATGATTAACGGTGTTTTAGGGCTCTAGTCCAATAAAATAGTGCGTAAGCAGCTATTTAAAATATAGCGGATAGTGCTGTGTGCGCAAGGCCATCCAATGGCGTGAATGCTGTGCAATGGCGCTCAAAGGTGTTCAATGGTCTTTGAGCGCAATCAAACGGTCGGCATAGTCTTGCCAACGTGCATCTTTGGCAAGACCTTTGAACACACCATCGCCCGCATGCCCCGCCACCCATTGCTGTTTGTCGGCAATGGCAGCAGCCATCAGCGGTGGCACGCCGGACTCTCGCACCGTGTTGGCAGCTTCACGCATTTCTTCGGCGCGGCGCTTGCCGTGTTGTACGACGCGGCTGAACAGGTAGGCACCTTGCTCCTGCCAGTCGATGCCGGGGTAGGTTTCCTGCAAGGTGGGCAGCACGTAGTCTTCGACGCCGTAGGCGCGTGCGGTTGTGTAGCTCTCGATCACCAGCGCCTCCAGGCCTTTAATCATCACGCTGCGGCACATTTTGATGGCGCTGGCAATGCCCAGCTTGTCGCTCACCTGTTTCGCATCGATTTGCCAGGCGCTCAGGGCTGTAGCCAGCTCGGTGGCTTTTGCGCCGCCCAGCAGCATGGGCACCTTGATGCCGTAGGGCGGCACCGAGGTCATCACCCCCGCCTCCACATAGTGCGCGCCTGCGGCCTCGATGGCCACCGCGCAGCTTTGCTTGGTGCCGGGCGATGCAGAGTTGAGGTCTAAAAACATGCTGCCTGGGCGGATGTACCTGGCTGCCTCCTGTGCCACGCTCAAGGTGTTGGACGCGGTGACGGCCGAGAGGATGAAGGTGGAGACTTCACACAGTGCGCGCATGGAGTCGCAAGCTTGCATGCCGGCCGCAGCCGCATGGGCGTGCTCGGTGTCGCGCGTGGCGGAGTTGGCAAACTTCAAGTCCCACGCCGCCATAGCCGTCACGCCGGGTTTGGTTTTAAGACCTGCACAAAAGGTTTTGCCTACTTCGCCGTAGCCGATCAGGCCAATCGTGTTTAAGTTCATCATACTTTCCCAATCGCTATTCGCATAAACCAATTCCGTTCGGGCTGAGCTTGTCGAAGCCCTCGCGAACCCTTCGACAAGCTCAGGGCGAACGCAAGCGTTACTGCTTTTCAATCTTCGCGCGCGCAATCACGTCGGCCCAGCGCTTGATTTCGCTGGCCAGCAATTCACTCACCTGCTCGGGCGTGCTGCCCTGCGCATTCAAGGTCAAATCGCTCAAACGTTTTTTCACCTCGGGGTTGGCCAGCACGGCCTGGACTTCTCGGCTGAGCTTGGCCACCACGTCTTTGGGTGTTTTGGCGGGCACGGCCAGGCCGTTCCAGGACGTGACGTTAAAGCTGGCCAGCGCACCGCCGCTCTCGCGCACCGTGGGCACGTCGGGCAGGGTAGCCAAACGCTTCTCACCCAGCAGCGCCACAGGGCGCAGGGCCTTGCTGCTGACCTGCGCCATCAGCGGGCTCAAGATGTCCACCATCGCATCAATCTCACCGCCGCGCAACGCCGTGATGACAGGCGGCGTACCGTTGAAAGGCACGACTTGAAACTCAATGCCCGCACTGGCCTTGAACAGCTCGGCGGCCAGGTTTTGCGTGGTGCCAATCTGCGGTGTGCCGATGTTGAGCTTGCCCGGATTGGCGCGGGCAAAGGCCAACAACTCGGCCAAGGATTTGAATTTGCCGGTCTCGCTGACCGCAATCACCAAATCAAAGTTGGCCAGCTTGGACACCGGTGCAAAATCGCGCAGGGTGTCAAAGGGAAGTTGCTTGAACAGCGCCGCACTGACCGCAGTGCCGCTGGAAATCAGCAGCATGGTGTGGCCATCGGGCTCGGCTTTGGAGACCAAATCCCCCGCGACGATGCCGCCCGCGCTGGGTTTGTTCTCCACCACCACGCTTTGGCCCAGTGCCTCACCCAGCTTTTGCGCCACAGTGCGCGCGGTAATGTCTGCCGCACCGCCAGCGCCTACGGGCACGACGATTTTGAGCGGCTTGGTGGGGAAGGTTTGCGCCCAGGCTGGCCACTGGCCTAGGGCGAGCGCACAGGTGAGTGCCAAAGAGGCCTTAGCTAAAGTTCTGCGTTGCATGGCAAGCCTTTCCGGGCCACAAGCCCATTGTACGAATGTGAATTTTATTTAAACAACACGGTCACCAGCCAAAGGCTGAGCATGGGGAAGAAGAGCAGCAGCACCACGCGCAGCGCGTCCCAGGCCAAAAACGGGAACACGCCTTTGTAGGTCTCGCTCATAGGCACATCGCGTGCCAGGTTGTTCACTACATACACGTTCAGCCCCACGGGCGGCGCTATCAGGCCAATGCCCACCGTCATCAGTACCAGGATACCAAACCAGATCGCCTTCATGTCTTTTTCCAAGCCCCACAGCTCCAGCCCCATGATGGCCGGGAATATCACGGGGATGGTGAGCAGCAACATCGACAGCTCGTCCATCACACAGCCCAACACGACGTACAGCAGCAGCACCGCAGTGACCACCAAGAGCGGCGAGACCGGTAAATGCGTCACCCAGTCTGCGATGCGGGCGGGCATTTCAGTCAGTGCCAAAGAGGCGTTCATCATGTCGGCACCCAGAAAGATCATGAACACCATGGCGCTGGTCTCTGCCGATGCCACCAGTGCCTGTTGGATGCCGGGCATGATCAACTCGCGCCGCGCCAGGCCCACGATAAAGGTCAGCAATGCACCGATCGCCGCACCTTCGGTGGGCGAGAAAATACCACCATAAATTCCGCCAAATACG
The DNA here is from genome assembly GCA_043769005.1 of Polaromonas sp. Taxonomy (GTDB): domain Bacteria; phylum Pseudomonadota; class Gammaproteobacteria; order Burkholderiales; family Burkholderiaceae_C; genus JAAFIP01. The sequence continues at coordinate 37,457 of JAYVJV010000096.1, forward strand.
ACGATGAAAATACCCACGATAGGCCAGATGGCTGCTAGCGCTTGCGCGCGCGCACCCCACGCCACCGGCGCGCTGGGCGTTGCAAACTCCGGTCGTGCGCGGCAATACAGCGCAATCACCACCAGATAGCCCAGCATGGCCAAAATGCCAGGCACCATGGCGGCAGCAAACAGCTTGGCAATGTTTTGCTCCGTCAATATCGCATACACCACCAGCGGCACCGAAGGCGGAATCAAAATGCCCAGCGTGCCGCCTGCGGCCAAGGTAGCGGTAGACAAGCGGCCATGGTAGCCATGTGCTTTCATCTCGGGGTAGGCCACCTGGGTGATGGTGGCAGAGGTGGCCACGGACGAGCCGCACACCGCACCAAAGGCCGCCGCGCTCAAAATAGCAGCCATGGCCAGGCCACCGCGAATATGGCCCACACAGGCCGCAGCAGCGCGAAACAGGTCGCGGCTTAAACCACCTTGCGTGGCGAATTGGCCCATTAACAAAAACAGCGGAATCACGCTCAGCTCATACACCGTCAGGCGGGCCACGGCGCTGCCCTTGAGCAGGTTGAGCGTGCTGGCCTCACCGCTCATGGCCATGTAACCCAAGGCACCGGGCACAAACATGGCAGCGGCAATCGGCACACGCAGGCCCATCAGCACCAGCATGCCGCCAAACATTAAAAGTCCAATCCAGGTCGGTGTGCTCATGCGGTGCCTTCCTGGCTGTTGGCGCTCGGTTCACCTGCCACTTGCCCGGTCGCGTGCATCCACGCCTGTGCCAGAGCCACCAAGGCTGCCAATGCCAGGCCCGGTGCCAGCGAGGCATAGGCCCACCACATGGGCAGGCCGATGATCATGGTGGTCTCTTGCGCGCTGCGCACGGCCAGCGCGCCCACGCCTGTGCGCCAGGCCAGCAGCGCGCACATCAGCGCCAGCAGCAGCGCGCCTATTGCGTCCAGCATGCGCAGGCGCTGCGGGCGCAGTTTTTGGGTAAAAAAGTCGACGATGATATTGGCCCCGCGCAGCTGGCACCACGGTATACAAAGCGAAATAGACAAGGCAATGCCCAGTTGGGTGATTTCTACATCGCCGGAAATGGGGCTTTTAAACCAGGCACGCCCCACCACACTCACAGCGGTCATCGCAGCCACCAGCAGCGCCACGGCCGAGCCCGCGATGGCAAACCACAGTGT
>JAYVJV010000097.1:0-12620 GCA_043769005.1 Polaromonas sp.
GGGTGGTAGGCGATGTAGCTTGCTGTCATCAACCTATAACGCTTGACAAACTCCCTCCGTGGACTAGGTTGCATTAGTTTCTGCCGCCCAGACTCCTAGTGATTGATAGTCAGTGGTAGTCACTCTCCCGCTGATGCCTAACCGCCAAAACCAACACGCGATCATCTGGGCGGATTTCAAACAGGGCTAAGTAACCTGATCGGCCTTGGTCTATTATCAGTTCTCGCAGGTTGCGGTCACATTGAATATCTGCTTTTCGGCAGCTGTGGGGAATGATTTCCAGTGTCTTAAAACTTTGATGGATGCGATCCAGCGATTGATCGGCATATTCGGGCGCTGCCTCTAGCAAAAAGTCATGCAGACGCTGGAGATCGTCGAGTGCTTGTGGCTCAAATTCGATGCGATAGCGCTGCATCAAGCGGCTTTCTTGAGTGGTTTTGCCTGATGCTTCAACTCACGACGCTTCTTGACAGTCATCTCTCGCAAAGTTGCCATAACTTCTTCATGCGTATATGTTTTTCCACCCTCGTCAACACGCTTGGCGGCTGCGAGTCCGCGTGCATAAAAAGCGTCATCCTCTTTGCGCCGCAGAGCCTGCTGCTTGGCTGTTTGCTCAATGAAGGTAGATAAACTCTCGCCTTCTTTGAGCACGGACTCGATCAAGCTTCGGGTGTCTGGGCTGACACGGACGGCGGGGAGGGTGGCGGTGCGCATGGTGAGCTCCTGTTGTATTGCATTGCAATTGTAATGCAGCGCTTGGGAAATCGCACTACCGCGTGGCCTATCTGTGCGCAGGCAAATTGCTTAAAACGCCGTCTTGAGTGCCACGGCCAGTGCGTGGTTGATTAGCGCTTGCGCCATGCTGGGTGCACCCGAAGCCTCAGCTTGCTCGGGCAAATACGGCATATGGATAAAGCCACCGCGCACGGTGCGCAGGCTGCGCCGCGTGGCTAGCTGGTGCATCAAGGCGTAGAACACATGGTTGCAGACAAAGTGGCCCGCGCTGCTGGACAGCTCGCAGGGCAGTTGGGCGCGCTGTAGTGCGCCCAGCATGGCTTGCACAGGCAGGGTGCTGAAGTACGCCGCAGGGCCGTGCGCTACCACGGGTTGGCTTTGCAGCGTGCAACCCGCGTTGTCGGGCAAGGGCGCGTCGTCCAGGTTGACGGCGATGCGCTCTATCGAGATACCGGCGCGCCCACCCGCCTGGCCTGTGCAGACGATGAGGGCGGGTTGGTGCTGCTGGATCAAATCGGTAAGCCGCTGGATTGATTGGCCAAACACACAGGGCAGTACGGCAGCAACTACGCGGTGCCCGCAAATGCGTTTGCCGTGCAGGGCGAGTGCCGCGCTGGCGCTGGGGTTCAGGCCCTGGCCGCTGGGGTCGTCACCAAAAGCCTCAAAACCTGTTACCAGTATGCGGGGCAGAGTGCGGCGTGGGCTGGGGCCAGCAGTCGCAGATCGGGCGGTGGGTGACGGGGTTGGCATGGGTGGTGCAGGCAAAAGCGTGGATGGCAAAGGTTTGGGGCTGGTACGCATGCAATGGTAACGGAGCCGATTTTCGTGTATTTCGCACGCCCCATGGGGCTGGGCTACCCCACGCATTCAACCCTTCGCTTCAGATCTGCGTTGTATCTGGGTAGGGCCGGATACCCCGCCCGTGTTGTCAGGAGAATGTGCCATGGTTGCAATGTTGTCCCCCGCTTCGGCAAGTGCTGTCGCAGCCCCCAGCCCCGGTGCCCCCGCCAGCGTGTGCCACAGCGAGCTGGGCTTTGCGTCTACCTTGGTATTGCTGTCGCAGTTCAAGCACCTGATGGCCTACGAAGGCATGGCTGTGGACAGTGCTTTGATGCGCGATGACAGTAATTACGCCTTTGCCCAGCTCGCCCTGGGCCACACCTCTACCAGCGAGCCGCTGCGCCAGTGCGCGATGCGGGTGTTTGCCTTGTTTCACCGCTGATCGGCGCTGCAATGCTTTAGAGATTGGCAGGGAGCGTACCAGTCTGTGCAGGCGCGGGGTGGTAGCCGCTTCGGTGTAACATCGCGGCATTGAACATATTTTTTGGAGAACAGGCCATGGAAACCGAAGGCAGACGTGAATCCAGCAACGTAGAAGACCGCCGTAGTGGTGGTGGCGGCGGAGGAGGCCTGGGCGGCATGCTGGGCGGACGCGGCATTGGGCTGGGCAGTATTGCCATTGCCTTGATTGCATCGATGGTGTTTGGCATCAGCCCCTTCACCGTGCTCAGTATTTTGGGCGGTGGCGGTGGCGAAGAGGCCCCCCAGGTCAGCCAGCAGCAAAGCGCACCCGGCAAACCGATGGCGAAAGACGATGTGATGGGGCGTTTTGTCTCTACCGTGCTGGCCGATACCGAAGACGTGTGGGGTAATGTGTTCAAGCAAAGTGGTGCGGCTTACAAACCGCCCAAGCTGATTCTCTTTCGCGGCGCTACCCGCACTGCCTGCGGCACGGGCCAGGCGGCCATGGGCCCGTTTTACTGTCCTGGCGACCAGTCGGTCTATATTGATCTGGCCTTTTATGAAACCATGAAGCGCCAATTGGGCGCGCCGGGCGATTTTGCGCAGGCCTATGTGATTGCGCACGAGGTGGGCCACCACATCCAGCACCAAATGGGCATCAGCGGCAAGGTTGAGGCAATGCGTGGCCGTGTCAGTGAAAAAGAGCAAAACGCGCTGAGCGTGCGCCTGGAGTTGCAGGCCGACTGCTTTGCCGGCGTGTGGGCACGCGGCTCCCAGCTCAAGCTGGACAAGGGCGACATCGAAGAGGCGCTGAACGCCGCTGCGCAGATCGGTGACGATACCTTGCAAAAAAAGAGCCAAGGCCATGTGCAGCCCGACAGTTTTACCCACGGCTCCAGCAAGCAGCGCATGGCTTGGTTTAACCAAGGTTTGCAAACCGGCAACATGAAGCAGTGCGACACCTTTAGCGCGCGCTCGCTGTAAGCACAGACGACCAGACACACGCGTATGCCAGCGCGTGCTTTCTGTTTTGGAAAACACTATGACCACTTTAACCCTGGCGCAAGCCAATCAGATCATCAGCGCCGCACTGGCCCATTCACGCAAGGCGGGCTACAAGCCGATGGGCATCGCTGTGCTGGACGAAGGCGGCAATCTCAAAGCCTTTGCCCGCGAAGACGGTGCCAGCATGTTTCGTTTTGAGATTGCGCAGGGCAAGGCCTGGGGGGCGATTGGTTTTGGCTCCTCCAGCCGCGCCCTGGCGGTGCGCGCCAAAGACAACCCCAATTTTTTTGTTGCCCTCGCCGCTACGGCGCAAGGCAAGTTCTTGCCGCAACCCGGTGCCGTGCTGATCAAGGATGCCACTGGCAACCTGCTAGGTGCCGTCGGCGCCAGTGGCGGTACGGGTGATGAAGACGAGGCCATTTGCATGGCCGGTGTAGAGGCCGCAGGCCTGAGCCACACTTAGCATCGCATGCGGTGCTCCATTGATGCCCGCCATCCAAACCCCTGCCGATGTCACCGCCGCTGCACTGGACGCAATGCAGCACACAACCGACCCGCGTCTGCGCGAGATCATGACCGTGCTGGTCAAGCACTTGCATGGCTTTGTGACCGAAGCACGGCTGACCGAGGCCGAGTTTCGCCAGGCCACCAGCGTCATCAACGCCATGGGCCAGGGCAGTAGCGGGGCGCACAACGAAGCGGTGCTGATGGCAGGCTCCCTGGGCGTGTCGCAACTGGTCTGCCTGCTCAACAACGGCAACCAGGGTCAAAACGTCACGTCGCAAAACCTGCTCGGCCCCTTCTGGCGGCTGTACAGCCCGGCCACGCCCAATGGCGGCTCCATCGTGCGCAGCCCCACGCCGGGTGCAGCGCTGTTTGTGCGCGGCCTGGTGGTTGATACCCAGGGCCAGCCAGTGCAGGAGGCACAAGTAGACGTGTGGCAGGCCTCGCCCGCCGGCCTGTATGAAAACCAAGACCCCCAGCAAGTCCCCATGAACCTGCGTGGCCAGTTCAGCACCAACGCACGCGGACGCTTTTGGCTGCGCAGCGTCAAGCCCGTGGGCTACGCCATCCCCACCAACGGCATCGTCGGCCAACTGCTGGCCGCGCAAAACCGCCATCCCATGCGCCCCGCGCATCTGCACGCCCTGATCGTCAAGCCCGGCTATAAAACCCTCATCTCGCAGGTGTACGCGCACGACGACCCGCACCTTGACAGCGACGTGCAGTTTGGCGTGACCGCCAGCACCATTGGCCAGTACGTGGCGCACCACGAGCCGCACCCTACTGAGCTGGACGTGGCCACGCCTTGGTACACGCTGGACTACACCTATGTCATGGAAGAGGGCGTGTCCAGCCTGCCCAAGCCACCGATCAAGTAAACCAACTTCAAACCCTCATAAGCCTCAAGGACGCCCACATGCTGACCGATGCCCAGCGCCAACAATGCGCCAACGACCTGTACCAGGCCGAGATGAGCCAAACCGTCATCCCGCAACTGACCAAAACCTTTCCGCAAATGGCGCTGGACGATGCCTATGCCATCCAACGCCTGTGGGCCAAGCTGCACACCGATAAGGGCGCGCGCATCATTGGCCACAAAATTGGCCTGACCTCGCGCGCTATGCAAATGGCCAGCAACTTCAACGAGCCCGACTTTGGCCACCTGCTCGACAGCATGCTGTTTGCCGACGGCGCGGCTATTCCCGCCGGGCGCTTTCGCAAGCCGCGCCTGGAGGTGGAGCTGTCTTTTGTGATGGGACAAGACCTGAGTGGCCCCAACGTGCAAATCTACGACGTGCTGCGCGCCACCGAGTTCATCCAACCCGCGCTGGAGATCATCGACTACCGCACCGAAATACCGCGCCAAATCTGCGACACGATAGCTGACAACGCAGCCTCAGGCGGCATGGTGGTGGGCGGCCGCACCATCCGCCCGTTTGACATTGACCTGCGCTGGGTGGGCGCTACGCTCAGCCAAAATGGCATCATCGAAGAGACCGGCTTGGCCGCTGGCATCATGGGCCACCCCGCAGCAGGTGTGGCTTGGCTGGTGAAAAAGCTCAATGAAGTGGGTGAGGGACTGAAGGCCGGGCAAGTGGTGCTGGCAGGCTCATTCACCCGGCCCATTGCCATCCAACCGGGTGACGTAGTGCATGCAGACTATGGGCCGCTGGGCGGTATTGGGGTGCGGTTTGTAGCCTAGCGATTGGTCGGAGTGAGGCATTTAAGTTTGATATGTGCTGATGGTTTTTTCGCCTCGGCACTTTGAGTGATTGGCTATGGGGCTGTTCTCGGCGGCTGCTTGCAACCACGCGTTCCAAAACAGACCTGCTTACACTTGCAATTGATGCAGCTCGGCCAGGGTGTTGGCGTTGGCAAAGGCGCGCGGGTTGTCACCCGGCAGGTCAAACGGCACCACTACGCAGGGGTGTTGCGCCGTCCAGGCATCAATCTTGCGGCCACCGCCTTGCATGAATGCCACCAGGCTCTCCAGCAGACTGGAGTGCAGCAGGCAAAACACGGGCTGGGCGCGGGTGTGGCTTTGGCCTGCGTTGTCTGTCTCGGGTGCACTGGCCATGGCTATCTGGGCATCACCTTGCTCTAGCGCGTCGGCTAAGCGCTGGGCTAGATCTAATGGGAACAGTGGGGTATCGCAGGGCACCGTGAGCAGGTAAGGGGTTTCGCAGCGCTCTAACCCGGTTAAAAAACCCGCTAGCGGCCCGGCAAACTCGCTAGGTGAGGCATCGGGCCAAACGGACACGCCCATGGCCTCGTAAGCGGCCAGGTTGCGGTTGGCGTTAACCATGGTCTCAGCTATCACGGCACCTTCTTGCATTTGCAGGCGCATGAGGGTGTGCAGAGCCAGCGGCACGCCGTTGAAGGTTTGCAGGCCTTTGTCTACCCCGCCCATGCGCGAGCCTTTGCCTCCGGCGAGGATGATGGCGGTGATGCTTTGAGTCATTGGCATAGGATAGATAGGAGTGTGCTCAAGCTGCGGGACGCCGCCTGTAGGGATATGTTTAGCGCGGCTTATCCGCCGATGTAGCTCATCTCGACGCGGCGGGTACCCGCGCCAGTGTCTGCTTCCATCGAGCTGCGCAGCTCGGAGTAGCGGTCTGTGCGGCCCTGCCAGATGTGGCCGATGGCGCTGCACAGCTCTGCGTCGCTGGCCCCACCGCGCAGCAGGCTGCGAATGTCATAGCCCTGGTTGGCAAACAGGCACAGGTATAGCTTGCCCTCGGTGGACAGACGGGCGCGGTTGCAGTCGCCACAAAAGGCTTGCGTCACGCTGCTGATGACACCTATTTCGCCCAGGCTGGCATCGTACTTGCCATCCGTGCCCACATAGCCCCAGCGCTCGGCCGTCTCGCCGGGGGCTGAGTGCTCTAGCTGCACCAGGGGCATGTGCGCGTGGATATGCTGCACCACTTCGCTGGAGGGCATGACCTCGTTCATGCGCCAGCCGTTGGTGGCGCCTACGTCCATGTATTCGATAAAGCGCAGGGTCACGCCACTGCCTTGAAAGTGCCGCGCCATGGGCAAAATTTCTTGCTCGTTCGTGCCGCGCTTGACGACCATGTTGACCTTGATGTTTTTCAGCCCCACGGCCTGCGCAGCGGCGATGCCGTCCAGCACATCGGCCACCGGAAAATCCACATCGTTCATGGCGCGAAAGACGCTGTCATCCAGCCCGTCCAGGCTGACGGTTACGCGCTGCAAGCCCGCGTCTTTCAGCGCCTGGGCCTTGCGGCGCAGGAGGGAGCCGTTAGTGGTGAGGGTCAAGTCCAATGGATTGCCTTCTACTGTGCGCAGCTTGGCCAGTTGCTCAATCAGCAGCTCCAGGTTTTTGCGCAGCAAGGGCTCGCCACCCGTCAGGCGGATTTTTTGCACACCGTGGGCAATAAACTGCTGCGTGATGCGGGTGATTTCTTCAAAATTGAGCAGCGAGGCATGCGGCAGGTATTTGTAGTCTTTGTCAAACACCTCTTTGGGCATGCAGTAGCTGCACCTGAAGTTGCAGCGGTCCGTGACGCTGATGCGCAGGTCGCGCAGTGGCCGCCCCAGCGTGTCGGCCAGCAGGCCGTTGGCCGCGATGGCATGGGTGGGCAGCCGGGCCGTGAGGGCGGCGATGCGCTGGTCGATTAATGGGATGACGCGTTCAGACATAGTGTGATTATCGTGGGCTTTTAGCCCTTGCGTGTGAGGGGAAATATCAAACGCAGCGTGCGCCATCCACTTCCAGGCACACGCCGCTGATAAATGCCGCCTCGTCGCTGGCCAGGTACAGCGCGGCGTTGGCTACGTCCAGCGCAGTCGAAAAACGCCCCAGCGGGATGGTGGCGCGAAACTTGGACAGGCGCTCTTCAGTCAACGGGCCACCGGCAAAGTCAGCGCCCAAGCCGGTGGTGGGGTTAAACACCGGGTTAATGCAGTTCACGCGGATGTTGTCGGGCCCCAGCTCGGCGGCCAGCGACCGGCTGGTAGTAATTACCGCACCCTTGCTGCCGTTGTACCAGGTCAGGCCCGGGCGTGGGCGCACGCCAGCAGTGGAGGCAATGTTGATAAAGCAGCCGCCGCCCGTTCGGCGAAACTCGGGCACGGCGTGCACGGTGGCCAGGTAAATGCTTTTCACGTTGACTGCGTAGCACTTGTCAAACTCGTCCTCGGGCACTTCCAGCGCAGGCCGGTTGCGGTGCGTCCAGCCTGCGTTGTTCACCATCACATCCAGGCGGCCATGGCGTTGCACAGCCGCAGCGATGAGTGCCTGCATATCGGCAGACTTCGTCACGTCTGCTGCGAAAAAGCTGGCTGTGCCACCGGCCTGGGTGATCACTTTCACCACCTTCTCGCCCTGTGCTACGTTCACGTCATTGACGATCACCTTGGCCCCCTCGGCCGCCAGGCGTTTGGCAATGCCCTCGCCAATGCCGCTGCCCGCGCCGGTGACGATGATGGATTTGTTTGGCACTCGCATGGAGGTCTCCAGTTGCTATAAATGTAGGAGCTTCTTACGCTCGTGTTGATTGGGTTAAATGGTTAATGGTCTGTTTTTTTGCCACAGCAAGGCGACTGATATATCTACCCATGCTTCACCGCCACGGTCTTCAGTGTCGTAAACCCATACAACGCCTCAAACCCCTTCTCGCGCCCATAGCCTGACGACTTTACGCCGCCAAAGGGCAGCTCAACACCGCCGCCAGCACCGTAGTTGTTGACGAACACTTGCCCACTTTGCACGCGCTTGGCCATGCGCAGCTGGCGGCCGCCGTCACGCGTCCAGATGCCTGCGACCAATCCGTAGCGGGTGGCGTTGGCCAGGTGCACGGCTTCGTCTTCGTCTTTGAACTTCATGGCGCACAGCACCGGGCCGAAGACTTCGTCCTGGTTCAGGCGGTGGCCGATGGGCACGTCGCGCAGGAGCGTGGGGGCTTGGTAAAAACCGCTCTCCGGCGCTTCGTCCACCACCCGGCCTTGGGCCACCATGGGGATACCTGCTACCTGGGCATCGCTTAAAAAATCCCACACCCGCTGCTGCTGGCTCTGGCGGATCAGCGGGCCTACGTCTAGGTCCATGGCGGCGGGGCCGACGCGCAGGTTGTCAAAGGCTTTGCCCAGGCGCTCCAACAGGTTTTCGTAGATCAAGTCGTCCACCAGCAGGCGCGAACCTGCGCTACAGGTTTGCCCGGCGTTTTGCACAATGGCGTTGACGATGACGGGAATGGCGGCATCCAAGTCCGCATCGGCAAAGACGATCTGCGGGCTTTTGCCGCCCAGCTCCAGCGTCACGGGGCAATGCCGCTCGGCCGCTACCTGCTGGATGATGGTGCCTACGTTGGGGCTGCCGGTAAAGCTGATGTGGTCGATGCCGCTGTGGCGTGCCAGTGCGTCGCCCACCTCGTGGCCGTAGCCGGTGACGATGTTGAGTGCGCCAGCGGGAAAGCCTACTTCGGCGGCCAGTTGCGCGACTTTTAAGACCGACAGGCAAGCGTCCTCCGAAGGCTTGACCACGCAGACATTGCCCGCTGCCAGCGCGCCGCCCACGCTACGGCCAAAAATCTGCATCGGGTAGTTCCACGGAATGATGTTGCCCACCACGCCATAGGGCTCGCGCCAGGTGAAGACGCTGTAGCCGTCCTGGTAGGGCAGGGTCTCGCCGTGCAGCTTGTCGCAGGCCCCAGCGTAAAACTCGAAGTAGCGGGCCAGGGCGGTGGCATCGGCGCGCGCTTGCTTGGTGGGTTTGCCGCAGTCGCGCTGCTCTAGCATGGCCAGTTCTTCGGCGTGCTCGGCGACTTTTTGTGACAGGCGCATGAGCAGGCGGCCGCGCTCTGTGGCGCTGAGCTTGCTCCACACGCTGGTGTAGCAGTGGCGCGCGGCGCGCACCGCCAGGTCTACGTCGTGGGCATTGCCGCGCGCTATCTCGTCAAAGGGCTGGCCGTCGGACGGGTCGATCATGGGCAGGCTGCGGCCAGAGGACGCTGGGACGGGATTGTTGGCGATGAAGTGGTGTTGCATAGGCAGATTGTGCTGTAACTTATCGAAAACGCATATTACCAATAAAAAGTGCCTGCAAGCCAATAAAATATAGTGTAAGAAGCTACTAAATTAATAGCAACTAGGTTACCAATCTGTAGTTTATTGTGGCCCAATGCGGGCTAATTTGGTCCAATGGGCTTCATTTCCCCTGGGTTTGCCCGTCCATTAAAATCCTTGCACCGTTTTCCACCATCCAACCCACTGGCCGCTGCGCCCACGTCCCTATGTCTCACCCCGTTCTGAACATCCAAGCCCTGGGCTTTCCGTGGGTCACCATGGATCCGTTTTTGTTTTGCGCCTACCATGACGATGCCTACCCCGCAGGCAATGCGCAGATGGGGCCGCAGGCATCGCTGGCGGGGCGCGACATGGGTCAAGACTTCAGCCGCAAAGACGGCTGGAGCATGTACCACGGCCAAACCGTGCCGGGCTTTCCCAGCCACCCGCACCGGGGCTTTGAGACCGTGACGATTGTGCGCAAGGGGCTGATTGACCATTCTGACTCGCTGGGCGCTGCCGCGCGCTTTGGCGGCGGCGATGTGCAGTGGCTGACCGCTGGGCAGGGCATCGTGCACTCCGAGATGTTCCCGCTCCTGCGCAGCGATAGCGCGAACCCGTTAGAGCTGTTTCAGATCTGGCTCAATTTACCCGCCAAAAACAAAATGGTGCCACCGCACTTCACCATGTTCTGGCATGAGCAGATTGCCCGCTCTGTAGTGACGGATGCTCAAGGCGGCGCCACCGAGGTGGCGGTGATTGCCGGGCGTTTGCAGGGGGCGGATGATAAGCAGCCCCTGGCACCCCCGCCGGACTCCTGGGCATCTCAGCCAGAGGCCGATGTAGCCATATGGACCATCAAAATGGCACCCGGTGCGCACTGGACTTTGCCTGCGGCGCTGGGGCAGGGCACACGGCGTACTCTGTATTTTTTCAAAGGCCAGTCCATTGCATTGCAAGGGCATGCGATCCAAGGCCACGCCGCCATCGAGCTGCGCGGCGATGCACCTGTAGAGATGGTCAATGGTGATGTAGAGGCCGAATTTTTGCTGCTACAAGGCAAACCGATTGCGGAAACCGTGGCGCAATACGGCCCGTTTGTGATGAACACACAAACCGAGATTCGCCAAGCCATGATGGATTACCAGCGCACCCAGTTAGGCGGCTGGCCTTGGCCCGACAGTGGCCCCGTGCACGGCCGTGCGCCCGAGCGCTTTGCCAGACACCCCAGTGGCAAGCATGAAAAGCCGCCAGAGGCCAAGCATGCGGCCCAGGCGAGCCGGGTATAGTCGGCACTCGCCTCGTTGTTTTCCCCAAGGACTTTTATGCGTATTTTTCTTAGCCAAACCACCTTAGCTTTCGCCTGTCTCGCGCTGGTAAGTGCATGCAGTTCGCAAACGGCTACCGCGCCGACACCAAGCATTGCAGCCGCTCCTGCTCCCGCACCTGCACCTGCACCTGTGGCAGTCCCCGTGGCCAAAGAGGCCGCCCCACAAACCACGGCCAGCGGCCTGGTTTACCGCTCACTGCAAGCGGGCAGCGGTGCCAGCCCCTTACCCACCGACACCGTCAAAGTGCATTACAAAGGCACCTTCCCAGACGGCAAAGAGTTTGACAGCTCGTACAAACGTAATGAGCCTACTTCGTTCCCGCTGAACCGCGTCATTCCCTGCTGGACCGAAGGCGTGCAACTGATGAAGGTGGGCGGCAAAGCCCAGCTCATCTGCCCACCCGCCATCGCCTATGGTGCGCGCGGTGCAGGCGGTGTGATACCGCCTAACGCCACCTTGCATTTTGAAATTGAACTGCTGGCCATTAATGGCAAGTAAACGGCAAATACACACAGAAAGAAATTCTCCATGACCCAAGCCACCCACTTCATGTACACCGCCAGCGTCCCCGTCTTGCAGCAAATGCTGGGCGGTCTGAGCACAGTGCTAGCCAAAGGCGCAGCCCATGCCGCAGGCAAAATGATTGACCCCAATGCGCTGCTCCAGGCGCGCCTGTTCCCCGACATGTTCCCCCTGTTGCGCCAAGTGCAAGTGGCCTGCGACTTTGCCAAAGGTATCGCTGCCCGTCTGGCGGGTGTCGAGGTGCCCAAGCACGAAGACAACGAACAGACGTTTGAGCAACTGCAAGCGCGCATTGCCAGTGTGCAGGCGTTTATGAAGAGTCTGGATGCCAAGCAGTTTGAGGCCGCTGCGGGCCGCGAGATCGTTACCCAAGCCGGTACGCCCAAAGAAAAGCGCTTTACGGGCCAGTCGTATTTGCTCAACTATGGCCTGCCGCATTTCTTTTTCCACACCACCACGGCATATAGCATCTTGCGCCACAACGGTGTCGAGGTGGGCAAGAAGGATTACGTCGGCAGCTATTGACTACGCATTAGCTATTAATAACGTAGCTGTTTACGCTTGTTTTTATTGGCTTACAAAGGCAATAGATCATTTATCGAGGAGATCAAGCTATGACACAGTCCGTACCGATCACATTGCCATTGAATTGCCCAAGCCCTTGGTTGCCAGCTGCCAGCATGGCCTTGGTAGCTGCTTTATTCGTAGCTGCTTGCGGCGGTGGTGGGGGCTCTGCACCTCCTGCTAGCCCGCCAGCACCGGGCGCACCCGCCCCGGCACCGACGGCAGTTTTAAGCGCATCAAGCAGTGGTCAGTTGCTGGACTATGTGAAACGCAAAATCATAGAAACCAATGCACAAAACAACTCCAATGAGTTGAGCGGGCCAGTGACTGGGACTTTCGCAGGTGTGCCTGCAAGCACTACCGCCGGGGCACCAGCGCCTGCGCCAGCCGCTGCCCCGGTAGCTGCTGCCAGTACGGATGCGTTTGCAGGCACGCGCTTGCAAGAGTTGGGTGTGCAAGAAGATGACTTGGTCAAGACCGATGGCAGCATGCTGTATGCGCTGTCTTTGCCCTACTGGTCGGGCACTACGACATTGCCAGCCCAGGTGCAGGCACAGCAGCGCCAAAGCAGCGGGCAAGTGCTTGAGGCAGGCCGATTGAATCTGGGTGCAGAAGTCACACACAGTGGCTTTTACCTTGCCAGCAGTGCCCAACGCTTGGCCTTGATTGGCCAGACAGCAGCTAACC
>JAYVJV010000098.1:0-12049 GCA_043769005.1 Polaromonas sp.
GCCCCTTCGGGGGAGCATCTGCAGTGCTCGCTTTTGGGGGAAGCATCGGAACTCGCGCTACGCGCTCAGACAGCCGATGCTTCTGATCCCCAAAAGCTGTGCGCTTCGAGCCCGCAGCCCTCATCGGGGCGCATGCCCATAGCGCACGCTCTGGCGTGAAGAGAGAGGTTGTGACTTACAGGGTGGTTAGGGCTTTCTCTTGTGCTACTTATAAGGAAAATCGCACGCTAGACCATTAAAACATAGCGTATGCAGCTACTAAATTGATAGTATTTCGGTGAAAAAATACCGAAAAACCTGCGCAGTCATGCGTCATCATTGCGATTGCCTAGGAGCCTGAGCCCTAGAAAGCCAATGACTCCTGCGATCAGCGAAGCCAGAAAGATCGCCATTTTTGAGGCGTTTACGGTGTCGGCATCACCCGCAAAGGCAAGATTGGTAATGAATATTGACATGGTGAACCCAATACCACCAAGCACCCCAGCGCAAAAAACATGCCGCCAGCCCAGATCGGACGGCAGGCGACAGATGCCGACTGCAACAGCAACAAAACAGAAGAGCGACACCCCGAGTGGTTTGCCAATGACCAGACCTGCGATGATGCCAACGCTGTTTGCATTACTAAGATTTTGCATCCAGTCCGCGCCGATAAAAACAGCAGTATTTGCCAACGCGAAAATGGGCAGGATGATGAATGCGACCGGTTTGTGCAAAAACTGTTCGAGCCGATGTGAGGACGACGCTTCGTCATCGGCCTTGGCCGAGAATGGGATAGCAAAGGCCAGCATCACCCCGGCTATCGTTGCGTGAACGCCGGACTTGAGCATGAGAAACCACATCAACGCTCCGCCCAGCAGATAAGGGGTAAGCGACATTATGCGGAGCAGACGATTCAAGCCGCAAAGAAAAACCCAAACGGCGAGAGCCGCCACAAGATACCCAACGGATAGTTGCGCGGTATAAAACACAGCAATGATGATGATTGCGCACAAATCATCGGTGACCGCGAACGCCACCACAAACACTTTGAGCGAGCCCGGAACTCGGTTTCCGAGCAAGGCTAGAACACCAAGCGCAAAAGCGATGTCTGTTGCCATCGGAATGCCGATTCCGGCTTGCGTTGGCGTGCCTGCATTGAGTGAGAAATGAATCAGTGCCGGCGCAGTAATTCCACCGAGTGCTGCAAACATCGGAAGCAACGCATTGTGAACGTTGGATAACTCGCCAATGTAAAGCTCTCGTTCGAGCTCCAAGCCGATGAAGAGAAAGAAGATTGCCATCAACGCATCGTTGATCCAAAGCTCCAAACTGAGACCGCCAACCCGCATTTGCCATCCTCTGGCATAGTCAGCACCGAACGAAGAGTTCGCAAGCAAAAGTGAGATTACTGTGCAGAAAATCAGCAAAAGTCCGCTGGACTTTTCTGAGTTAAAGAATTGCTGGAATGTGCTTGATAATTTTCGCGGATCGAGGGACATGTGCTTTTTTAGATCGAAACTTCAAACACGGCCAAAATTCTCTGGGGATGCATAACGTCAACACTTAGCCGCTGAGCGTTTGCGCGCTGGCTGTCTTGCACGAGCGGTGATGCTGGTCGTCAACGTAGCAACCGCCAGGAAACCGCGCAAAGCATCATTGACCGACTCGCTGTTGTGAAACACTTTCGTTACAGCGGAGTCAATTACCACTACATTGGTGGCCTTGGCATAGGCAGCCGCGTATTTGCCATGAACTAATGGCCCTAGGTCTTCACGGCGGTACTCGGCCCGCATTTCTTCGGATGCCAGTTTAGCTATCTTCATAGATTTCCTTTCCACTTAAAGCATAGCGCAGTTTTGAATGACGGTCTACTTGAAGATGCGCTCTGTTTTAAATAGCTGCTTACGTCCTATTGACAGGAGCTACCGGCATATTTCATGCTAAAAATTGCCGAAACTGACCAAGGTCGCGAAAAAAAAGCCTCAGCCCAATGAAAGCGCGCTGCTGCGGTGCAGTGCCTGCGCCACCCGATAAGAGCTCCGGGCTCGAAGCACGCAAGAATTTGGGATCAGAAACGGCGGCTGTTTGAGCCGCAGGCGAGTTCCGCCGTTTCCCCAAATTCTGAGTACTGCAGATGCTTCCCGCGAAGCGGGCCGGGGCTCGGGTGGCGTGGGCACTGCGCCGTAGCAGCGCGCGGTGCCGGTACAACGAAAGAGCCCTCACCCCGGCCCTCTCCCACAAGTGGGAGAGGGAGGAAGTCAGGTCAGGGCTGCGATAGTTTCACCAGTGCAGAAACGTTAGGAGCCGCACCAAGCGACCAGCAAGCCGCAATCAAAGCATCAGCACGCTCTTTGCCCAACACCGGGTCTACCAAGCTGTGAAACTTGGCCTCTAGCATCGCGTCTGTCAACGGCTTGTGGATAGAGCCAATCGCGTGCTCGACAAACAGGTGGTGCACGGTGCCGTTGTTCAGCGTGATGGTCACGTCCACCGAGGCTTCGTCAATCGAGTTATCGACCACGGCAGACACTTTGTCGCGCAGGGCAATGGTGTCGGCACGCTGCACGATGGCGTCGGAATATTCGTCTTCGCCCGCCTGGCCAAACATCAGGCCGGCCGCGCAGGAGTGGAAGACGCTGAACTTGGCTTCCAGGCCGTCTTTGGGAGTTTTCTTGCCGGTCAGCTCCAACACCAGGGAGTGCACCTTTAGTTCGACCTTGGCAATGTCGGCAGGCTTTAGGCCGTGCAGGTTGCGCAGTTGCACGCAGCCGTCGATGCTGGGGTGAATGACGATGCCGCAGGCGAAGGGCTTGTAGCTGTTGAAGCTGATCTCAAAACGCTGACCCAGCTCGTGGGTGATCTCAGTCCAATCGTTTTTGGTGGAGATGGTTTGCGCCATGCCGCGTGGCGCTTCAATGGCGCGTTTGGATGATGTGAAGCCCTGCTGCGCCAGTAGCGCACTCATCAAGCCTGCACGGGCCGAGCCGCCAGGGTGGAAGGGCTTGGTCATGGTGCCAAACTGCTCGCGCATGCCAATCGGTTGGCTGGCCGCTATGCCCATGGCCATGTGGATCGTGTGCTCTGATAAACCTAGCAATCTGGCGCATGCGGCGGCTGCACCCAGCGTGCCAGTGGAGCCCGTGATGTGCCAGCCCCGGTCGTAATGGTCGGGGTACATCATGTTGCCCACGCGGCAGGACACGTCAATGCCTAGCACCAATGCGTCAATGAGTTTGCGGCCCGATGCGCCGCAGCGCTCGGCCACCGCCAGCAGGGCCGATGCCACCGGGCCTGCGGGGTGGATGATGGTTTTAAGGTGCGTGTCGTCAAAGTCAAAGGTGTGCGAGTTGATGCCGTTGACTAAAGCGGCGCTGCACATGTCCAGCTTTTCGCTGCGGCCCAACACGGTGGCTTGCGGGGCCGATTCGAGCGCCTGCGCGGCTTTGATGGCGGCAATGCCTGCCTCGTGGTGCGCTGCGCCGATGGCGCAGCCCAGCCAGTTTAAAAACGTGCGGTGCGCCTCGTGGTCTACCGCGTCAGACCAGCCCCGGCTGGGATGGGTGGCGACAAAGTGGGCCAGGATGCTGGTGACGGCAGGGGCGTTGTGGTCGGCGGAAACTTGGGTATTATGGGCCATGGGAGTACAATCTAATTACTATAATTTTAATAGCTGCTTACACTATATTTTATTGGGCCACAGCCCGATTTACTATCTAATTGAAGCAGGGGAATCAGTTGTCCAGCTCGATCTTGCGCTCGCGCGCCACCCGCTGGTAGCGCGCCAGATCGGCGGCCATGAAGGCGGCAAACTGCTCGCTGCTCATGGGCATGGGGTCTACCGCCTCGGCGCTCAGGCGCTGCTTGAAGTCGGGGGCGGTGATGGCTTTTTGCAGCTCGTCGTGCAGGCGCTTGACCACGTCGGCAGGCATCTTGGCCGGGCCTACCAAGCCATACCATTGCACGCCGTCAAAGCCCTTGTAGCCCAGCTCTTCCAGCGTGGGCACCTCAGGGAAGTTGGGGTGGCGCGCGCGCCCAGTGACGGCCAGTGGGCGCAGTTTGCCCGACTTGATGTGCGGCGTGGCAGCGGCCAGGCCGGGCATCATGGCCTGGGTGGAGCCGCTGAGCATGTCGGTAATGGCTGGTGCAATGCCACGGTAGGGCACATGCACGGCAAAGATGCCGGCCGCCTCCTTGAACTGCTCCATCGCCAGGTGCGTGAGCGAGCCCTGGCCGGCCGAGCCATAGCTGATCTTGCCGACGTTTTGCTTGGCATAGGCGACAAACTCCTTGAGGCTGGTGGCGGCCAGCGTGGTGGGCACCACCAGCACATTGGGCGTGCCGCCAATCATGCCAATGGGCGTGAAGTCTTTGAGCGGATCGTAGCTGAGCTTGCGGGTGGCCGGGCTGGTGGAGTGGGTGGCCACGTAGGCCTGCATCAGCGTGTAGCCGTCGGGCGCGGCGCGTTGGGTAGTTGTTGATGCGATCACGCCGCCGCCGCCGCTGATATTTTCTACCACGATGTTTTGGCCCAGGCCGCGTGTGATGCGCTCGGCCACCTGACGGGCAATCATGTCAGAGCCGCCGCCTGCGGCCACCGGCACGATGAGTTTGATGGGCTTGCTGGGGTAGCCTTGGGCATGCGTTGCTCCAGCTACAAAAAGCGTAGCTGCCAGCGCACAGAATGCCTTGGCTAGAGCAGGTTTTAGCGTGATATTCATAGAGGGCTCCAAGGGCGGAATGGTTTGCCTTCTATTGTGCCGCTGGGGCAGGTTTGCGGGCATGCGTAGTTGTACGCAGCAAGCGGCATCAGCCCCCTGCGCACAGAGGGGAAAGATATGCAAATCAGCCCCTGGCCACCGGCAAATCTGCCCGGTTGCTCCACTCGCTCCAGCTACCTGCAAAGAGCTGGCTGGGCGGGTAGCCCGCTATGGCCATGGCCAGCACATTGGGCACGGCGCTCACGCCGCTGCCGCAGTGGTGAATCACCTGAGAGGCATCGCGGCCCGCCAGCAGTGCGTCAAACTCGGCGCGCAGTTGGGCAGCGGGTTTGAAGCAGCCGTCCTCGCCGATGTTCAGATTAAAAGGGCGGTTGAGCGCGCCAGGGATATGCCCTGCTACCGGGTCCAGCGGCTCCACCTCACCACGAAAACGCGGCGCAGCGCGCGCGTCGATGATGGCGTGGCTGCTACTGCGTACTGCATTTGCTACAAAATCAATAGCTGCTTGCGCCTGTATTTGCTGGGCTAGAGGGTAGTTTGGCTGTGAAAAATTGGCAGCAATGGGCGCTGCACCAGTGGCTACCGCACCACCAGCGGCCTGCCAGGCCTGCAGGCCACCGTCCAGCACCGCGATGCCCGCGTGGCCGCACCATTGCAGCATCCACCAGGCGCGGCCCGCGTAGTTGACCCCGTTGCGGTCGTACACCACCACCTGGGTAGCGGGCGTGATGCCCACCGCGCCCAGCCAGGCGGCAAACTTGGCGCGGCTGGGCAGGGGGTGGCGGCCTCCGCTGGCTTTGTCGGTTGCAGCCGTTTTGTCGCTCAGGTCGGTGTCCAGGTGCACATAGTGTGCCCCTGCAATATGCGCTTGCGCAAATGCTTCGGGGCCCGCCGTCGGGTTCATCAGGTCAAAGCTGCAATCCCAGATTTGCAGGGGCGTGCCACAGGCTTGCAGGGCTTGGAGTTGGCTGGGGGTGATGAGGGTGGAGTACATGATGGATAGTTTAACGTTATGTAACATTTTGCATTTCAGAAACGTGGCTGGCTTTACGTCCTATATGGGTGAAGTACGTAATTTTGAGATTTTTCCTCAAGCCATGAAAAGGTACCACTGCCATGCAGCCTACAACTTTGACCCAACGCCAGCGTTTACGCACGATTTGCACCATCTTCGGTACGCTGGCGCTGCTTAGCGCCTGTGGTGGTGGAGATGGTTCAGATGGGCTGTCTGGACAAAATCTTGCCTTGCGTACCAGCGTCCTACCTGCGGGCAACAACTGCCCAACCGGGGGTAATCGGTTTGATGCCGGCCCCGATGGCAATCAAAATGGCACTTTGGAAGACACTGAGGTGACGGCCAGCACCTTCGTGTGCAATGGCTTGAATGGGGCTACAGGCCCCGCAGGTGCAGCCGGAGCTACGGGCGCGACAGGTGCGACAGGTACAACCGGTGCGACAGGGCCTGCGGGCACTGCAGGTGCAACCGGTGCTACGGGTGCTACTGGTACGGCAGGTGCGACCGGCCAGGCAGGTGCACCTGGTGCGACAGGCATAGCTGGTGTAGCCGGGCCACAGGGCGTAGCTGGTGCGACTGGAACTACGCGGTTTATCAGAATCAGTCCTATTGCGTTTGGATCCCTTGAGTGCGCATTCGGTGGTGAGGCCACGGAGATAGGCATTGACAGCAATAACAATCTCGTCTTTGAAGCGGGTGAAGTGCTTTCCAGAACTATCGTTTGTCTTGGCTAATGGGTAGCAAGTTAGTTGCAAGCTAAATTTTCAGAGAGCAGTTTATGAAAAATAATAAATTTTCTCACTTTAAGCATTCGGCTTTGCAAGGTGCCATGCTTAGTTCTGTCTTGGCTATTTCGGGATGCGGTGGTGGTGGTAGCTTGTCGGATGGTGTGAACGGCACTGTGGGACAAAATTTCGTGGTGCGCATCACTGCCGAGCCAAACGGCAGCAATTGCACGGTGGGGGGCAGCAGGGTTCAAACCGGGCCCGATGTCAACGCAAACGCAGTACTGGACGACAGCGAGGTCACTGCCACCACCTATGTATGTAGCCCGCAAAATGGCTTAACCGGTGCGGCAGGCGCAACAGGTGCCAGCGGCGCGGCGGGCGCTACAGGTGCAGCGGGTGCAACCGGAGCAACCGGTGCTACAGGCCTTACTGGTGCGACAGGTGCAACCGGTGCGGCAGGGCCAGTAGGTGCGGCCGGTCCGACAGGTGCCACAGGAGCCGCAGGCCCCACGGGGGCGCAGGGCCCTGCTGGCACGCCAGGGGCTAGTTATTTATTTCGCACTACGGCGATTGCTCCTACAGTTGGCTCATTCGCTGTAGCCGCGCCTCCTTGCGCTGCCTATGGCGGTGTGCTGACAGAGACTGGATTGGATGCCAATCTCAATAATTTTCTAGACGCGGCTGAAGTTACCACCAGATCCGCCCGATGCTTTGATGCAGCAGGTGCGCTCAATCCGACAAGTATCAAGTTGCTGTAACGCGCAAGGCTTGCTTTGATCGACCAGCATTCATTTGCAAAAAAAGCGCTTGGAAATCAGTATGTTTGGCGATGCGACACAGCTCAGCATCATCCTCCCCTTTTACAAAAAGCTCCCTGAGTTGCGCAAGGTACTGGCGCTCAATCTACCTTACTTTGCACGCCGCTGGATCGAAGTCATCTTGGTGCTGGACGACAGCGCCGACGAGAGCGCAGTAGTGGCCTCGCTGGTGCAGCACCCGCAGGTACGATGGCGGGTAATTGTCAACGACATATCCCACCCATGGCGGCCGCCTTGTAAGGCCATCAATGTCGGGCTGCGCCATGCAACCGGGCCCTACGTGCTGATTTGCTCGCCAGAGTCGGCCTATATCGCAGACGTGCCGGGACAGTGCTTGCAGATCATGCACAAATCACCCGGTGCTATTGCGCTGGGCAGGGTAGGCTTTGCGACTTTCGACAGTCTTGATGATGGGCTTACACCCGAGCAGCATTTTTACCAAAATACCTCTCCCGTCCTGTTGCACCGGTCCTTCTATGGATCGGTGTGTGGGCTCAAAACGGCCTTCGAAGCGGTAGGGGGCTACGACGAGTCTTTTACAGACTGGGGTGGCGATGACGATAACCTGCGCGTGCGTCTGGAGATGGCCGGGTTTGCGCTGCTCTGGTGCCCGAGTGTGCGCTTGCTGCATCTTTCCTTTGAGGCGCGCCACGGTTCGGAGCAATATAACGCGCATGCCGACAAGGTGAAGTGCTCCCCGCTACAGGCCATGGCGAATGTGGGATGGGATTGGGGACGCGAGTTTTCCCGGCAAGTGATGGTGCCAGACGTAGTTGAAAAGCCTAACGATGCAGCACAAGTTGACCCGCCGTTGCCCACGCCGACGGGGCCCATCATTCAAAGCCGCTCCTGCCGTCAATGCAGGGAATGTGGCCGGTTGATATACCACCAACCAGCCACAGCGCATTGCACAGTTTGCCAGTCTGAGACGACCCCGGCTGTCAAGCCATTAGGCAGGCGCCCAGCCGGACGCACCAGTCGCCCCAAAATTGCCTGCATCATGCAGCTGCGCAACGAAGCTTTCCATCTGCAAGGATGCTTGCATCATTTGAAGGGGTATGTCGATGCTGTCGTAGCCCTGGATGATGCTTCGCAGGACAACACCTTGGAGCTTTTGAGCCGAGAATCCATCGTTGTAGACTGCATCAAAAAATCCGGCCAACAGCCCCATACCTGGAACGAATTGCAGAACAAGCAACTGCTCCTGCGGCGTGCGCGCCAGCTTGGCTTTGATTGGGTGCTGTGCTGCGATGCCGACGAGCGCTATGAAACTGCTTTTCTTCGCAGACTCTATCAGATTGCCAGCGCTTTTCCCATCGACGAGTTGGGATGTATATCTGTCGCGTTCAGAGAGATGTGGGGCACCCCCCAGCAATACAGAGTAGATGGTATTTGGGGCATGAAAAGCAGAGCCGGTTTTTTCAGCCTGCCAGAGCCCATAGCGTTTGATCTCAATCAAGAACTGCACGGCCAGTGGTATCCCGACCATATTCGCAGATACGCGCGCATGCTAAATGCCCAGCACAATCTGTACCATTTGAAAAGCATCGTTCATGAAGATCGTATAAAAAGACGCGACTTTTACAAACAATTAGACCCTGACCACAAATTTCAAGCCATCGGCTACGATTATCTTGCGCAAGAAGGCGATATGCTGAAGACGCAGACGATAGCGCCAGGTCAAGAATACGACCTTCACTCTTTGCCCCGAAGTTTGCTCAATTTATGCAGCCCGGCACAGGTCATTTAAGTGCGCCGCTTCTCAAGGATTGCCCATGCGTCATGTGTTGATCGTGTGGGAATTGGGAGGCAATCTCGGGCATTTAGGCAGGCTGCACTTGACGGCCCAAGCGCTGCTGGCGCAGGGCAACAAGGTCAGCTTTGCGGTGCGCAATTACGCCGCAGCGGCCCCATGGTTGACTGCAAGAGGCTGGCACTGTGTGCAAGCGCCTTTGCCAGCAAGCGACTGGGGCACGCGCGTGCCCATGGGCCATGCGCAGTGGTATCTGTGTGACGGTTTTGATGAACCGAACGCGGTGCAGCGGCTGTTACGGCAGTGGGCTGACGTGGTGGAAAATATTCAACCTGATGCCCTGCTGCTGGACTTTGCACCTGCTGCTACCTATGCAGCGCATTTTTTGCAATTGCCCTACCTCGTCACGAGTGTCGGTTTTTGCGTACCGCCGTATTTTGACAAAGTGGCCTGCTTCAGGCCGTGGGATGCGACAGCGCAAACGCAGGCCGAAGATGCGCATAGCTACCTGCATACGGTGTTCAAGGCTTTGCGAGCACAGCTCGGGCCTGGTGCTGCGACCAGTTTGGCCGAGCTGTACCCGCCCGAGCGGGTACGGATGTGCACCTTTGCCGAGCTGGACCATTTTGAAGGGCGAACGCCAGCAGCAAATTATCTGGGCGTGTTGTGGGACGAGGCTG
Organism: Polaromonas sp.; assembly: GCA_043769005.1. Taxonomy (GTDB): domain Bacteria; phylum Pseudomonadota; class Gammaproteobacteria; order Burkholderiales; family Burkholderiaceae_C; genus JAAFIP01. Next base: position 9,692 of record JAYVJV010000098.1, read on the forward strand.
CTTTGCATCACAGCACGGCCTGGCGAGGGCTGCGCAGTCAAAAAATATTCTGCTATCTCAATGGCCACGCAGAGCGCATCACACCCATACTGGATATGCTGGGCACGCAAAATCACGAAGTCATCGCCGTTGTACCGCACTTGCCAGACCACGTGGCACAACACTACCGCAAAGCGCATTTTCAGTTAGTACATGAATCGGTGAACTTGGAACTGCTGTTATCGGATTGTGATGCGGTGCTTACCCATGGTGGATTGGGTTTGGTGGGCCAAAGTCTGTGTGTTGGGGTGCCAGTATTTTTGCTACCTCAGCAAGCCGAGCAAGCCTTGCTGGCGCGCCGTTTGGTGCAGCAAAAATTGGGTGTGGCTACATTTAAAGTCAAAGATAGCTTGGAGCTGGAGCAAAAAATGTATGCCACGTTGTACGATGCAGAGGTACATTTAGCCGTGCAGAATTTTGCGCTCAGGCACCAGGAATTTTCAAGTATGCAAGCGGCTCAAGCATCGGTAAGCTTCGCTTCTATAGATAAAGCAGCGCAACGCACCGCATCGGTGGACAGAAGTTTGTCTGCAAGCTAATGCTCGTCATGTGGTGCCCCCGGCACCGCCCGGCTGCGCAGCACCGTAGCTGCCATGCCGCTGGCCACAATCACCACCATGCCCGCCCAAGCCAGGGGCGGCAACTGGTCGTTAAATATCAGCACGCTGGCCAGCGCGCCAAACACAATGCCGCTGTACTGCAAGTTGGCCACCACCAGGGTGGCACCGCTGGCGTAGGCGCGGGTCATGCACAGTTGGCCCAGTGATGCCAGCACACCAATAGGCACCAGCCACACGGCGTGTTGCCAGCTCCACGGCGTGTGGCCGTCTATGGCCACGGCCAAGCCGCCAAACACGGCCGAGGCCACGGCAAAATAAAACACCATGCGAATCTCGGGCTCGCGCAGGCGGGCCATGGCGGTCACCTGCAAATACGCCAGCGCCGCCGTCATGCCCGACAGCAGCCCAATCAGCCCGGCCCACAGCTGGTTTTGGTCAAACGCCGGGCGCAGCACCATCACCACCCCGGCAAAGCCCAGTAGCACTGTGCCTAGCAGCGCGCTGGGGATGCTGCCCTTGCCATACAAGAGCGAGCCACCAATCAAAAACGCCGCCACCCACACGCTGCTCATGTAGTTCAGCGTCATGGCGGTGGCCAGCGGTAGGTGCGCAATGGCATAAAACCAGCCACCCAGCGACACCACCCCAATGATGCTGCGCCACACATGCATGCCCGGCACCTTCGTCGCAAACCCCACTCCGGCGGCGCGCGCCCACACCCCCACAAACACCACACTGACCAGCCCCCGGTAGAGCACCAGCTCACTGGCCGAGTAATGCGCAGAGGCAAATTTGACGCATACGCCCATCAGGGCAAAAAGGAAAGAGGCAACCAGCATCCATAGGGCTTGCATAAAAATTTCAAGTTAAATCAGGCCAGTAAGCCAATAAAATAAGGCGTAAGCAGCTAGAAAAATTATAGCAATATTCTTTTGGAATCCAGCCCGGTGCGTGTGTTGGGTAGTTCTGTCGAAGGCTCACCGCCATGGGTCATCGCTTGGATCACCATGCCAAGCGTTGATGTATTGCGGCAAACGTCACCACATGGTCCACCTCGGGGCGGATGCCGATCCATTCGCCCAGCTTGTGGTCGTGGTGGCTGGGCACATGGGCCATGACGGTCTCACCAGTTTTAAGCTCCAGGGTGTACAAAAATTCGTTGCCCCGGAAGGCTTTGCGCACGATGCGGGCTAGCACGGGGGAGGCATCGTCGTGGATGATGTCGTCGGCGCGCAGCAGCACGTCGCACTGGCCCACGGGAAGCTTGGCCAGCTCGGCCAGGCTGATGTCGTGCAGCTCGCCTAATGGGGTGACGACATGTTTATGCACCGCGCCGTCTTCTTCGTGCAGCTCCACCGTGGCCTTGGAGAACACACCGTGGCCTATAAAGTCTGCTACAAAACGGGTAGCGGGGCGGTGGTACAGGGTATACGCATCGGCCCACTGGTGTAGTTGGCCCTCGTGCATCACGCCGATCACGTCGCCAATGGCAAAGGCCTCGAGCTGGTCGTGCGTGACAAAGAGGGCGGTGGCACCGGCGGCCTTCAAAATGCCGCGCACCTCATGGGCCAGGCGCTCGCGCAAGTCCACGTCCAGGTTGGAAAACGGCTCGTCCAGCAGCAGCAGTTGCGGCTTGGGGGCCAGCGCACGGGCCAGGGCCACGCGCTGCTGCTGGCCGCCCGACAGCTCGTGCGGGTAGCGGCGGCGCACATCGCCCAGGCCCACCAGGTCCAGCACCTCGCCCACGCGCGCGCGGCGC
>JAYVJV010000099.1:0-5658 GCA_043769005.1 Polaromonas sp.
TCAGCTACTATTTCGCAGTGTTCCCGACACTGCATTAACCAGCCAGGGCATCACTTATCTTTCGGGAAATGCTGTTCAGAGCCTTCGGACCACCTCTAATAATCGGCAGTTGCATCCGAGTGAGCAAGCTTTGGCAAGAAGGCTTGCAGCGCAGGCCAGAGCGCAGGGGCTAAACATTACCGAAGAAGAAATTGCAGCCGCCATGCGCCAATCAGGGATCAAAGGCAGCAATATTGGGCCAGACCAAATAGCCGTCATCACCAACCCTGCCAGCAGTAACCCCAATGTCGAGGGCTCGCGTTTTGATACAGCAATGCCTTTAATCCCTAACTCAGGCAACGTACTTGTCGAAAACTTAGTGAGAGCCAGCCCATCCGCAATTGCGTTTGTGCAGCAGGTTACAGGTGGGACGGACTCGCCCTATTATTGGAGCAACCAGGCTACAACGCCACTGCCAGTGACAACCAACACACCACCAGACAATGGCGGGCCACGTTTCTTTAACTGCGCAACCACAGAATGCTTGGTGACGGGTGCAAACCGCAACCCTAATAATTTACAAAACCAAGCAGAGGATGCAAGAGCTGCTGATGGAGTGAAAGCTGCTGTAGTGATCGTGGGAGGCGTGCCTGCTCTGGTGTACGGTAGTTCTGTGTTGGCTGGCATGGGGGTTACAGCGCAAACGGTGCCGCTGGTGGGTGGGGTAAGCGAGGTGGCAGCTGGTAGGTGGATTGCAGGAACAGCAGTAGGAGGTGGCCTCGCAGCAACCTTCAATTTCCTTACAGATCCCAATGCATCGCCCGCCAGCTTAAGTATTAGTTTTGGAGCGGGTACTGCTGGAGGTGCCGTGAAGTTGGGTGCTAACGCGGCGGCAGGTTTAGCAGCGCAGTGGGTTCCAACGACAACAGGAAATCTAGCCACGCACGCGTTGGGCACAGCCACTGGACAGATTATCAAAATTCCAACAAATGAAGCTGTTGCGCCAACGAGCGGCACTTCGTGGTGGACATCTCCAGTAGTAAGCTGCGGCGCGTTTCCGCGTAAACCATGCTAAGGACTAGGCATGAAGCCAACTGTAAATTACTCTGGAATTAATTTCGATGCTATTCCAATGTGGATATATCCCGATGTGTGGGATGAGAATAAGCCTGTCAAATTCAGAGGTTTGTGCTTTATATTGCTTTACACACTCTCATTCAGTGTGTTTGCAAATTTATTATTCCTTCCAGTCGGGCTTTACCATGGCAAATTGAATGCTGCAATTTGGATTGCGGCTACTTTCGGTGCTATTACTGGAGTTTTGGGAGGTGTCGCAGCTTGGTACGATTTTTCGAAGTGTGTAAGCAAACTCAAAGCCGCTGAAAAAAACGCAACCCAAGAAAGTCCAGATGGCAATTGAAGTGTTCCCAGTCTCTGTGCTTGCGCACTGTGTAGTGTCCACACCCCGCAACCCGCATAAACAGTAGCTTTCATTGCGGACACGTGTAGATGTACCCAACTTCTCGTCAATCAACCTGCCACTTCAAAACGGGCAGGTTTTTTTATGGATAGCGCTAAGCAACACCATCAGAGTGTTATCGCCAGTGTCAAATTGATCAAATACAAGTTATAGCGCCGACTTAAGAATGACCAGCCTCCCCGTTAGCAAAAGACTGGTCAATGCAAGATTGGCAGGGGAGGTCAATACTGCATCGGCTACAACACTGGGATCACTCAACACTGGCTACACCCTTGAATACCAAATCCATTGGCAGCGTGCAATCGATGCTGGTCAAGGTAAGCGTGTCAGCAGCCGTTTGATCTGTCAGCGACCAGGTTCCGGCCTCTGCCAGGGTAAATACTTCTACCTGCCGTTTTGCAGGGTCAATCAGCGCGTATTCCCGCAACGAAGCCAAGCTACGGTAGAGGATGAATTTGTCGCGTTTGTCGTAGCCCTTGGTGCTGGGTGATAGAACTTCAATGATCAGCTTTGGGTCAGTTACCGTCTGTTCGTCACCAGCATCGGCTTTACCGCAGGTCACCATCACATCGGGATACAGCACACCTTCAGCAATTTGCACTTTCATGTTTTCTGCAAACACCTGGCATGGAGTGCCGTCGAGGTGATCACCAATTCGGCTGGCCAGATTGAGGATCACTCTGTTATGACGGGCTGTGCCGCCCACCATGGCGAATGTTTCACCCAGATAAAGCTCATGTCGTTCTGGCTGGTGTTCTTCCCAAGCGAGAAATTCGGCGACGGACATTTTTCGCAAAGGCATTCCCATGGTGCTTCCTTATGAATTGAACTCTATGAGCACAATAATACTCGCACTAGACGCCGAAGTGTTATCGCCAGTGTCAAATTGATCAAATACAAGTTACAGCGCCGACTTAAGAATGACCAGCCTCCCCGTTGGCAAAAGACTGGTCAATGCAAGATTGGCAGGGGAGGTCAATACTGCATCGGCGACAACACTCTGGTCGTAGGTTCAAGTCCTACACGACCCACCAAACAGATCAAGCACTTACGAGAAATCGTAGGTGCTTTTTTCTTTGATAACTACACCAAACCCAATGCCTTGAGAATTTTCTCTGGCGTGACGGGTTGCGACCAGACCTGTGCTTTGAGTGGCCGCAGCGCATCGTTAATGGCGTTGACCACCGCGCCGGGCGCGCCTGCGGTGCCTGCCTCGCCTGCGCCTTTGGCACCCAGCACGGAGCTGCGGGTTGGAGTTTCAATGTGGGCCACTACGATGTCGGGCATCTCTGCCGCCATGGGCACCAGATAGTCGGCCATGCTGCCGTTTTGCATGAGGCCTGCGTCGTCGTACAGGCACTCTTCCAGCAGCGCGCCGCCGATGCCTTGCACGATGGCACCGCGTATTTGCTCGTCCACCAGCTTGGGGTTGATGACGCGGCCACAGTCTTCTACCGCCCAGTGTTTGAGCAGTTTGACAAAGCCGGTCTCCACATCCACCTCGACATAGGAGGCCTGCACGCCGTTGGTAAAGATAAAGGGAAAGTCGCGCTGCGCGTAGTGGCGCGTGACCATCAGCTCGGGCGTAAAGCCTGCGGGCAGAGTGTCGGGGCGGAAGTAGGCGACGCGGCCCAGCTCGGCAAAGGGCAGCAGGGCCTGGCCTGTGGCTGCGTCGGTGATGTTGCCTTTGTCGATAGACAGCGTGCTGGCATCGCGCTGCAAAATGGCCTGGGCTACGCTGAGGATGTTGGTGCGCAGCGCCAGGCCCGCCTGCAACACGGCCTCGCCGCCAATACCTGCGCCACGCGATGCCCAGGTGCCACCGCCATACGGCGTGGTCTGTGTGTCGCCGGTGACGATGCGCACCTGGTTCATTGGCACACCCACCGCATCGGCGGTGATCTGCGCAAAAATGGCTTCGCTGCCCTGGCCTTGCTCGCCCACGCTCACCGACACCGTGACTGCGCCACTGGGCTCCAGCCGCGCCGTTGCACCGTCTTGCGCCGAGATGCGCGCGCCGCCCACGCCGTAGAAGGCCGCGCCGGGGTTGGTCAGCTCGATCAGCGTGGCAAAGCCGATGCCACGGTACACACCCTGGGCGCGCAGCGCGGCCTGCTCGGCCAGCAACGTGGGGTAGTCCATCAGGGTTTCGATTTTGCGCAGGCAGGCCTCGTGCGAGAGCACTTCCAGCTTGATGCCTGACGCACCCGTGGCGGGGTAGCTATCATCGGGCATGACATTGCGTTTGCGCATTTCCAGTGGGTCCAGGCCCAGCTTGGCCGCCGCTAAGTCCACCAAGCCTTCGGTGACGGCGCAGGCAATCGGGTGGCCCACGCCACGGTATTGGCAGGTGGGGGTTTTGTTGAGGAAGACGACGTTGAGTTTGGCGCGGTACTGCTTGTGTTTGTAGGGGCCGCCGGTGAGGTTGACGACCTGGTTACCCTCAATGCCGCTGGTGCGCGGAAACATGGAGAAGGGGCCGATGCCTGTGATGTCGTCAATGTCAAAGGCCAGTATGTCGCCTTCTTTCGTGGCGGCAATGCGCCCTTTGATGTGGTGTTCGCGTGCATGGATGTCGCTGACAAAAGACTCCAGGCGGTCAGCGACAAACTTCACGGGCCGCTTGAGAAGTATCGCAATCGCTACCGTAGCAAAATCATCCGGGTAGGCATGCACCTTGATGCCGAACGAGCCACCCACATCACCGCAGACCACCCGCACCTGCGACTCCTGCAGGTCGAACTGCCGGCAGTACAGGTCGTGCATCATGTGCGGCGCCTGCTGCGAATGGTGCACGGTCAGACGTGCAGCGCCCGGGTTCCAGTCGGCGATCTGGCAGCGCGGCTCCAGCGTCACGCCGGTGTGGCGGCCGAAGACATAGGTCCGTTCAAACACCGCCGCCGCTTCGGCAAAGGCCTGATCGACGCCACCGGTGTCCAGCTGGCGCTCAAAACAAAGGTTGTTGCCCAGCTCGGGGTGGATCACCGGCGTGGCGGCGTCCAGCGCGGTCTCGGTGTCCAGCACCGCGGGCAGCTCTTCCCAGTCAAGCACCAGGAGTTGCAGTGCGTCTTCGGCCTGGAAGCGGGTCTCGGCCAGCACGGCCACCACCGGCTGCCCCTGCCAGCAGGCACGGTCCAGCGCCAGGGGGTGTTCGGGCGCGCTCTTGATGCCGGCCAAGTGGGCCAGTGTGCCGACCCAGGGCTTGCACACGCGCGCCAGGTCGTGGCCGTCGAACACCGCCACCACGCCGGGCATCGCCCTGGCGGCCGCGGCATCGATGCCCAGGATGCGCGCATGCGCCACCGGCGAGCGCCAGTACACGACATGCACCATGCGCGGCAGCTCGATGTCGTCGACAAAGCGGCCCCGGCCCTGCACCAGGCGGCGGGCGGCGGCACGCGGGCGCGACACGCCGATGTGGCGCTGGTCCTCGGTGACGTCGGGCAGCTGCGGCAGGAAGGGTGCCTCGTGCGGGCTGTTCATGCGGCCTCCTGCGGCGCGCTGTCAAAGGCGCCCTGGCGCTGTGCGTCCAGCACATCGCAGACCGCGTCGACGATGGCGTGGTAGCCGGTGCAGCGGCAGTAGTTGCCGCTGATGCCGGCCCGCACCGCCTCGCGCCCGGCGTCGGGGTGTTGCTCCACCAGCTCCAGCGCGGCCATCAGCATGCCGGGCGTGCAGTAGCCGCATTGCAGCGCGTTGCGGGCGACGAAGGCGTCCTGCAGCGCGCGCAGGCGCGGCGACGGGTTGGCGGTCTCTGCCGTCTCGATGCGGCCGCCGTCGGCCTGCACCGCCAGCACCAGGCAGCCACGCACGATCTGCCCGTCCAGCCGCACCGTGCAGGCGCCGCAGACGCCGTGTTCGCAGCCCAGGTGCGAGCCCTTCAGCCCGCAGTCTTCGCGCAGAAAATCGACCAGGTGCTTGCGGCATTCGACCTGGCGCACGAGCGTGGTGCCGTTCACTTCAACCGTTAGTCGGAGAGACGGGTTGTCGAGGGGTGTCGTGTTCATCGTGGTGCGGCGGTCAGGCGATCAGGCGATGCACAGCGCGGCGCATCAACGTGGCTGCCAGCTGCTTCTTGGCCGCGGCGGAATGGGTGAGGTCGGCGTAGGGGTCGAGCTCGGCGCGCAGCGCGGCGTCGGCGCTGGCGATGCGTGCCTCCGTGAGAGGACCGCCTTGCAGCGCGGCCTCGGCGGCGCGGG
>JAYVJV010000100.1:0-5306 GCA_043769005.1 Polaromonas sp.
TCGTTTGTGGCGGCTAAAGATGGGTTCTATGAGATCAATGTGGCAGACCCTTCGACAGGCTCAGGGCGAGCGGAAATTGGCGAAGTGATATCGGGCAAGCACATCATTGTGGCCACGGGTTCCAACGCGCGCCCCTTGCCGGGCACACCGTTTGACGAAGAAAACATTTTGTCCAACGATGGTGCGCTACGCATTGGCGCAGTGCCTAAAAAGCTGGGTTTGATTGGCGCGGGCGTGATTGGGCTGGAGATGGGTTCGGTCTGGCGGCGTTTGGGTGCTGAGGTGACGGTGCTGGAAGGCTTGCCTACGTTTCTGGGCGCAGTGGACGAGCAGATTGCCAAAGAGGCCAAGAAAGCCTTTGACAAGCAGGGTTTGAAGATTGAGCTGGGCGTGAAAGTAGGCGAAGTCAAAGTGCAACAAAGCAAAGCTGGCAAAAAAGGCGTGTCGGTGCAGTACACCAATGCCAAGGGCGAAGCGCAAACGCTGGACGTGGACAAGCTGATTATTTCGATTGGCCGTACCGCCAATACGATTGGCCTGGGCGCAGACAAGATTGGCATCAAGCTCGACGAGCGCGGCATGGTGGTGGTGGACGACCACTGCAAAACCAACCTGCCCAATGTATGGGCGGTGGGCGACGTGGTGCGCGGCCCGATGCTGGCGCACAAGGCCGAGGAAGAGGGTGTGGCGGTGGCCGAGCGCATCGCGGGCCAGCACGGACATGTCAACTTCAACACGGTGCCTTGGGTGATCTACACGTCGCCCGAGATTGCCTGGGTGGGCCAGACCGAGCAGCAGCTCAAAGCCGAGGGCCGCGCGTACAAGGCGGGCACCTTCCCCTTCATGGCCAACGGCCGTGCGCGGGCGCTGGGCGACACGACGGGCATGGTGAAGATGATTTCGGATGCCAAGACGGACGAGATTCTGGGCGTGCACATCGTCGGGCCATATGCCAGCGAACTGATTGCTGAGTCGGTGGTGGCGATGGAGTTCCGCGCGTCGAGCGAAGACATCGCCCGTATTTGCCATGCGCATCCCTCCTTGTCGGAAGCGACGAAAGAGGCGGCTTTGGCGGTGGATAAGCGGACGTTGAACTTCTAAGGCCGGGGGAAGGGAGTTTTTGAACGCAGAGGGCGCGAAGGTTTCGCAGAGGGCGCAAAAGGAATACAAAAATAAAAAGATTGAAAATTCAACATTGAGTTATTTTGAAATCTAATGAATCTAATTTCAAATTTTGGTTTTATTTTTCTCTCCTTCTGCGTTCTCTGCGTAACCTTTGCGCCCTCTGCGTTCAAAAAATCCCCGATCCCGATCCCGATCCCGAATTAAAAACGCAATGAGCGTCACCACCCACTACCAGCAAGAGCTTGCCCAGCGCGGCTACAGTAGCGACCCGGCGCAGCTCGGGGCGGTAGAGGCGTTGGAAAGATGCGCCAGCGAGTGGACGGACTTTAAAGAGCAGCGCTCCAACGCCTTTAAAAAACTTATCAACCGCCCCGACATACCCAAGGGCGTGTACATGCACGGCGGGGTAGGGCGCGGCAAGAGTTTTTTGATGGACTGTTTCTACAACGCAGTCCCCTTAAAACGCAAAACGCGCCTGCATTTCCACGAGTTCATGCGCGAGGTGCACCGTGAGCTGGCCGATTTGCAGGGCACGGTGAACCCGCTGGACGAGCTGGGCAAGCGCATGGCCCAGCGTTACCGGTTGGTGTGTTTTGACGAATTCCATGTGGCCGACATTACCGACGCGATGATCCTGCACCGCCTGCTGGATGCGATGTTTAAAAACGGCATTGGCATGGTGACCACCAGCAACTTTCACCCTGATGATTTGTATCCCAACGGATTGCACCGCCCGCGCATCCTGCCCGCCATTGCGCTGCTCAAAGCCCATATGCAGGTCATCAGTGTGGACAACGGGGTGGACTATCGCCGCCGCACCATGGAGCGGGTCACGCTGTACCACACGCCCCTGGGTGCCCAGGCCGATGCTGCCATGGAGCAGGCCTTTACCCAACTGGCGGAGGTGCATGACGAAGACCCGGTGCTGCACATAGAGGCACGCGAGATTGTCAGTAAACGCAAGGCAGGCGGTGTCGTGTGGTTTGACTTTGCCACCCTGTGCGGTGGCCCGCGCAGCCATAACGATTACCTGGAAATTGCCACGCAGTTTCACACGGTGCTGCTCAGCAACGTGCCGCAAATGTTCATCCGCCAGGCCTCCGAGGCGCGGCGCTTTACCTGGCTGGTGGATGTGCTGTACGACCGCCGGGTCAAACTCATCATGTCGGCTGCCGTCGCCCCCGAGGCGCTGTACACCGAGGGGCCATTGGCGCACGAGTTTCCGCGCACGGCGTCGCGGCTCAATGAGATGCAGTCGGCCCAGTTTTTGGCGCTGGAGCGTCGCGATGTGGACACCCGGCTGACTTGATAAAATAGGCCATGCGCTGCCAGTCTTACCCAAGCCTCTTCAACACTATATTTTTGATAGCTGTTTACGCAATACCTGCTTGGTCTAGTGCTCAAAATACTGGGGATTCCAGCGCAGTACTTAGCGTGCCCGCAGTTGCGCCAGATCTTCCGCAGGCCGAGCGTGCCGAGCGTGACCGCATTGCCCAGGAGCGCAGCAAAGCAGGTGCCGCCCGCGATGCCGCTAAAGTGCAGTGTTACCAGCGGTTTTTGGTCAACGACTGTTTACTCGCAGCGCGTGATCAGCACAACGCTCAGCTGGCAGATTTGAAGCGGCAAGAAAACTCTCTGAACGATACGCAGCGCAAGCGCCGTAGTGTGCAGCAAACCCAGCGCAACGAAGACAAAACTTCACCGCAAAAGCTGCTAGATCAAGCCCAGCAGCGCGGCAATGCACTGGCTCAGGCAGCCAGGCGGGAGCAGCGCCAGGCAGAAAAAGCCCAGGGGCCGCAGGCCAAAGCCGCTCCATCGACAAAGATGAAACAAGCGAAAACACCATCAGCGCAAGCCCCATCAGCCAGCGAAAAAACGCAAAGCTCCAAGCCCGCACGTGTAGCCCAAAATAGGTCAAGCAAACAGGCTAAAAAAGCACAGAGCACCGCAGCGTTTGACCAGCGCATCAAGGATGCCCAAGCGCATCGCGCTGAAGTGGAGAGTCGTTTAAAGAAAAAGAAGAAACCGCCATCGGCTCCACTGCCGGTACCGACCCCTTAAAAACCGTACATGGCCTGCCGTTGCAAGCCGATGAGTTTTCAGGCCTTATCGGAGCGCAAACTCGCGATGCTGGGGATCTCCAGGGTTTTTTTGACTTCTTCTTCAGCTTCGAGCGGTTCGAGCTTGACGATCACCAAAGACAGGTTGTCACCGGTACCCCGCCCCCGGGTTCGCGCCTTGTCAATCAAAAATTCGGTGGCCTCGCGCGGTGTGAGGGCTGATAGTACTGAGCCCAGCTCGTTATTGCTAAAGTAATGCCACACGCCATCGCTGCAGGCCATCAGCGTGTCGCCCGGGCGCAGGGAGGGGACATAGTGCACATCAGCAACAGGGTCTTCTTCGGTGCCCAGGCAACCCATCAAAATATTGGACTGCGGGTGTACGTTGGCCTCGTCATCGGTGATCTCGCCTTTGTCCACCAAGGTCTGCACATACGAATGGTCCGAGGTGCGTTTGACGATTTTGTTGCCGTAATAGTGGTAAATGCGCGAGTCGCCTGCGTGCACCCAATAGCAGTCGCCCGCCGGGTTGATGAGAAACGCAGCCAGCGTACTGTGGGGTTCCTGCTCGGCAGAGATGGCGGTGAGCTTGATGACGATATGCGACTCTTGCACCAGTTGGGTCAGCATGGAGGGGGCATCGTCCAGCTCGGGCGAGTAGCGCTCAAATAGCTGCTTGGCCGTCATCATCACCTGGTCAGAGGCCTTGCGCCCGCCGCTACGCCCACCCATCCCGTCGGCTACGATGCCCAACACGCAGCCGTTAACGCGGGGGTGGTTGAGCAAGGCCACCTGGTCTTGCTGGTAATCGCGGTCGCCCTTGTGTAGGCCGGTCGAGGCGGTAATGCGGTAACCCTTGGACATAGTGTGCTGTGCTTGATAGTTCGAAAGTGTTTGGCTGACAATGCGTTTATTCGCCTTCTGACATGCGATTGCAGTGCAATGCAATTATTATCGAGGAGTTCGAGACCATTTAGTATGAAACACAGGTAAAAATTGGACTCTAACCTACATTCTCCCCAACGCCGCCTTATAGAGTTGCGTATGGAACACAGCGATCTGGATGCCAGTATTGACCGTTTGGTCGAAAACGCTCCTGTCGACGAGCTGATGCTGCGCCGCCTTAAAAAGCGCCGCCTGGCACTGCGCGACCACATAGCCCAGCTGGAAAGCACGCTGGACGGGAAAGAGCCCGCCTGATGCCGCTGCAAGACCAGGTGCGCACGGCCTTTACTGTGGGCGGCGTGCTAGAGCGGGCCACCGAGCATTTTTCCCCCCGTAGCGGCCAGCGCGACATGGCCATGGCCGTGGCGCACACCATCGAGCAGGGCGGCGCGCTGGTGGTGGAGGCCGGCACGGGCGTGGGTAAAACTTTTGCATACCTGGTGCCTGCCTTGCTCAGCGGCGCGCGGGTGATGGTGTCTACCGCTACCAAAGCATTGCAAGACCAGCTCTACACCCGCGACTTGCCGCGACTGGTAAAGGCTTTAGGTCTGCCAGTGCGCACCGCTTTGCTCAAGGGCCGCAGCAGCTACCTGTGCCTGCACCGCCTCGACCAGGCGCGTGAGTCCGGCACCCTGCCCGACCGTTTCGCGGTGCGCGCGCTGGCCCGGGTCGAGACCTGGGCCCAGGCCACCCAGACCGGTGACCTGGCCGAGATCGACGGCCTGGACGACCGCTCGCCGGTGATCCCGCTGGTCACCTCCACCCGCGACAACTGCCTGGGCCAGGATTGCCCGCGCTTTCGCGAATGCCATGTGGTCAAGGCCCGGCGTGAGGCGATGGCGGCCGACTTGGTGGTCGTCAACCATCACCTGTTCTTTGCCGACCTGTCGCTGCGTGACAGTGGCGTGGCCGAATTGCTGCCCACCGTGGATGCGGCCGTCTTCGACGAGGCCCACCAACTGGTGGAGACCGGCCTGCAGTTCCTGGGCACGATGCTGTCGACCAACCAGGTGATCGATTGCGGCCGCGACCTGCTGGCCGCCGGCCTGACGCATGCCCGCGGCCTGGCCGACTGGCCTGCGGTGGCAGGCGGCCTGGACCGCGCCGCGCGCGAGTTGCGCCTGGCCTGCGCCGGCGCCTTGCGCGATGTGCGCGGCATGCTCAAGCTGCGCTGGG
>JAYVJV010000101.1:0-2667 GCA_043769005.1 Polaromonas sp.
GGCGGTGTCGTCGTGGCCTTTTTCTTCACGCTTGCGCACCAAGTCGTAGTACACCTTGCCTGAACACGCCACTACGCGCTTGACCTTCTTTGCGTCCAGCTCTTTGTTCTCAGGAATCACGGTTTGGAAACCACCCTTGGTGAACTCACTCAAGGGCGATGCAGCGTCTTTAGCGCGCAACAGCGACTTAGGGGTCATGATGATCAATGGCTTGCGCAAGTTGCGGATCATCTGGCGGCGCAGCACGTGAAATATCTGGCTGGCCGTGGTGGGCTGCACGATTTGCATATTGGCATCAGCCGCCAACTGCATAAAGCGCTCCAGGCGAGCTGATGAGTGCTCTGGGCCCTGCCCTTCATAACCGTGCGGCAGCATTAAAGTAATGCCGTTAACACGGCCCCATTTGACTTCGCCGCTAGCAATAAACTGGTCAATCACTACCTGCGCACCGTTGGCAAAGTCGCCAAACTGGGCTTCCCAAATCACCAAGGTGTTGGGGTCGTTAGAAGCATAGCCGTATTCAAAACCGAGCACGGCTTCTTCGCTCAATAATGAGTCGATGACAACGTAAGGTGCCTGGCCATCAGCTACGTTTTGCAGCGGGATGTAGGTGCCTGAGTCCCACTTTTCGCGGCTCTGGTCATGGATGACTGAGTGGCGGTGGGTAAAGGTGCCACGGCCGCAGTCTTCGCCAGACAAGCGCACGGGGTAGCCTGATGCGACGAGTGACGCAAAGGCCATGTGCTCGCCCATGCCCCAGTCCACAGGGATGTCGCCGCGGCCCATGGCTGCGCGGTCGTCGTAGACTTTTTTGACCAAGTTGTGCGGGGTGACTGACGCGGGAATCGTGGTGATCTTGTCGGCAATGCGCTTCCACTCGGCCATGGGGATAGATGTTTCACCCGCATCCGTCCACTTTTTACCCAAGAAGGGCGACCAGTCCACCGCATACTTGCTTTTGAAGTTGGTGATGGTGATATCTTCGGTGTGCTTGCCTTCGTCCATGGCAGCGCGGTAGGCCTTGGCCATGTCGTCGCCCAGCGTGTCGCCCAAGCCTTGGGTGGCCAGCTTGTCGGCGTACAGCTTGCGGGTGCCGGGGTGCTGCGCAATCTTTTTGTACATCAGCGGCTGGGTTAGCGCGGGGGTGTCTTGCTCGTTGTGACCCAGCTTGCGGTAGCAAATAATGTCTACCACCACGTCTTTGTTGAACTCTTGGCGGTATTCCAAAGCCCATTGGGTGCACAGCACCACGGCCTCTGGATCATCAGCGTTCACGTGCAGCACAGGGGCTTCAACCATTTTGACCACGTCGGTGCAATAGATGGTAGAGCGGGTGTCGCGCGGGTCGCTGGTGGTAAAACCAATTTGGTTGTTAATGACGATATGCACAGTGCCGCCGGTATAGTAACCACGGGTTTGGGCCAGTGCCAACGTTTCCATCACCACACCTTGGCCCGCAAATGCTGCATCGCCATGTACTAAAACAGGCAACACACTGTCGCCTACAGCATCGCCTCGGCGGTCCATACGGGCGCGTACACTGCCCTCCACCACGGGGTTGACGATTTCCAGGTGCGATGGGTTAAAGGCCAAGGTCAAATGCACCGGGCCACCAGGGGTGGTCACGTCCGAGCTAAAACCTTGGTGGTATTTCACGTCGCCTGAGGGCAGGTCTTCGGGGGCAGTGTGGTCAAACTCGGCGAACAAGTCTTTGGGCATTTTGCCCAAGGTGTTCACCAGCACGTTCAAGCGGCCACGGTGGGCCATGCCAATGACGACTTCTTGCACACCAGCTACACCAGCTTTTTGCACCAGCTCGTCCATGCAGGCAATAAAGCTTTCACCGCCTTCGAGCGAGAAGCGCTTTTGGCCCACATACTTGGTGTGCAAATAACGCTCTAGGCCTTCAGCGGCGGTAAGGTTTTGCAGAATGTTCTTTTTCTCGTCGGTCGTAAAGCTAGGCTTGCTGCGAATCGACTCTAGCTTTTGCTGCCACCAGCGCTTTTCGTCTTGATTGGTAGAGTACATATACTCTGCGCCAATGGTGCCTGAGTAGGTCTCGCGTAGCGCGTTCAGCAGCTCGCGCAGCGTCATGCTGGTCTTGCCAAAATAGGTGTTGCTGGTGTCAAACACAACCTCTTGGTCTGCGTCGGTAAAGCCGTAGTACGCAGGGTCAAGGTCAGGAATGTTCTCGCGCTCGGTGCGCTGCAGCGGGTCCAGATTAGCCCATCGCGCACCCACGTTGCGGTAGGCGGCTATCAGTTGCTGTGCAGAAGTGCGCTTTTTGCCCATGGCCGCGTCGGCGCTGGCAGTCACCACTTTGGTTACGCCTTGTTTGGCGCGTTCTGCAAAAGCATTGATGACCGGCAAGTGAGCTACGTCATGCGCGTTCGAGCCGTCAGACGCGGGCACGTGTTGCAGGGCATCAAAATAGCCACGCCAAGAGTCGGGCACAGAACCAGGGTTGGAAAGATAGTTTTCGTACATCTCTTCGACGTACGGGGCGTTGCCGCCAAATAGATAGGTATTGCTACCGTATGCCTGATACACAGACGCTGACATAGTGTGCTGACCTCCGTTTCCCTGCAGGAAACATTAGTTGGTTGATAAACCTCCCGCGACACGGCTGAACCGATTGGCGGATGCGACATGGCTAGGAAGGGCCTT
>JAYVJV010000102.1:0-3663 GCA_043769005.1 Polaromonas sp.
TCACCTCAAGGTGTCGCCCGAAGTGTCTGAGCTGTCGCAAACCGGCACGCCCTTTACCACGGTAGGCGGTGTCACCGCCGTGTTGCCCAGCTTTACCACACGGCGCGTGCAAACCTCGGTGCAAATGATGGACGGGCAAAGTTTTGCAATTGCTGGCCTGATTAAAAACAATGTCAAGCAAGCCGTCGACAAAGTACCCGGCCTGGGCGAAGTGCCTGTCGTGGGTGCCCTGTTTCGCAGCAACGAGTTTCAGGCCGACCGTACCGAACTGATGTTTGTCATCACCCCCCGGCTGGTCAAGCCGCTGGACCCCAACTACGTTTTGCCCACCGACAGCTATACACCGCCCAGCCGTAGCCAACTGTATTTTGGCGACAAGCTGGAAGGCACCGGGCACGAAGACGTATCAAACGACAAGCGCAAAGCCACCACCCTGCCCGCCACCACCGGCCCCGGTGGCATGGAAGTGAAATAAGGAGAACCACCATGACCAGCACCCCCCGCTCACCCCACTGGGCTACCACCCTGCTCGCCCTGTGCGGTACAGCAGTATTGGCTGCCTGCACCAGCACCAGCCCCACCATGGATGCCAAGTTTGGCGATGCGGTGCGCCAGGCCCGCATCCAGCAAACGCTCAACCCCAACGCATCAACCAACCGCAACCCCGTGCTGGGCATTGACGGGCGGGCGGGCGCTGCCGCGCAAGACCGCTACCAGGAATCCTTCCGCACGCCGCCCAAGACCTTTGAAATTATCAATATTGGCGGTGCGATCACCGGCCAGTAATGCGCAAAAGCTATGCCTACAGGAGCGCGTTCCATGAAAGCTACCAGTTCGTTCGTCATGCCCCGCCAGCGGCAGCGCGGCGCGGTGGCCATCGTTCTCGGTTTGTCGATTTTTGCGCTGTTTGGTCTGATGGCGCTGGCCGTCGATTTAGGGCGCACCTATGTCGTACGCACCGAGCTGCAAAATGCCGCAGATGCAGCGGCACTCGCGGGTGCCAAGGAGCTCAATCAAACCACCGCCGGAGTAACCAATGCCGTGGCCAGAGCAATTAGCATGGCTGCCCAGAACAGTGCCAATTTCGGCACACCTGTGGCTATCACCATTGCCAACATCAGCGCAGGCACCTGCCCTGACGATGCCTGCATGGTCCTGGCCAGCACCATCACCACCAATGCGCTGGCGGCTGGCCGTACATTCCTGCGGGTGAATATTCCATCGGGAGCGCTCACTACATTTTTTGCAGTGGTACCCACGACGGTAGATAGTACGGGCACCGTCGCTACCAATACGTTTGGGCGTGCCGTGGCGGGGCATTTTTTGACACAAATCAGTCCGATGGGGGTATGTGCCATTAATCTCATAGCAGGTGGTATTCGCACCTCAGCAGCCGGCAATGAGTTGACCGAATTTGGTTTTAGGCGCGGCATCGCCTACAACATTCCAGCCATGAATCCGTTAGGGTCAGCGGCTGTACCACTCTGGATCAACCCGCTCAATGCCCCACCAGCGACATGCAATCCGTCCAGTTCGTCTGCCGCAAACATGAAACCATTTTTGTGTACAGGCACCTCGACCATCATCACCACCGTGCCTGGTTCGGTGTACGTCAATACTGGTGGCTCCTATGGCCCCATGGAAAAAGCCATCAACTCACGCTTTGATGACTTTACGGGCGGCAATGCATGTGACCCTACGAGTGCACCGCCGGATGTCAACATCAAGGCATATTCGGTTCCCACTGCTGCAGGTGCCGGCCCAGCAGGGAACCCTCGCGATTGGACCAATCCTGGCGCCAATATCTACCCATCGCAGCAAACCATCAGCCTTGATCCAGTAACCAACAAACCGCTTTCAACACCTAGCACGGCGCAATATGGCGCGCTGTGGTCTCACAGCAGAGCAGTACGGGCTGTAGGCACATCGCCCAACGCTACTGACGGAGCGCCGTTTGCCCTGAGTGATTGGAACAATTTGTATAACAGCAACACGGCGGACACTTCTTCAAGTGGCTATCCTGCCAATCCTGCCATTCCCCCATTCCCCGTCGGATCGTTGGCCGCGCCGTATAACACGCCGACCGGAAATAAGTATTTTTCGGCACCCAACCCTGCACGCCCAGGCACGCGCAATCGGCGAGTACTCAACATGGCAATTTTGAATTGTGCAGGATTCGTGGCTGGCCCAGGTACCGCATGCGCAACACTTCCCGTTCTCGGGGTGGGCAAATTCTTTATGCAAACAACCGCTGATTTGACTGGTGGTACAAAAAAAATAGAAACCGAATTTGCAGGTTTACTCAACCCGCTTCCTCCCCCTGATGTGAGGCTTTACAGATGAAGACTTGGCCTGCAAAACATCGTTCAGCACTGTCGCCTAACGCGTACCCTGCATCCGGTGTGATAGCGATTGAATTTGCATTCGTGCTGGTGATGATGCTGATGATGGTTGCGGGCACCATGGGTTTTGGCCGTGCCTTCTGGTATGCCGATGCGCTCACCAAAGCAACGCGTGATGGTGCGCGTTTGGTATCCACCTGGCAGATTGCAGATATCAGCAATGGAGTGACGGCAGCAAAAAATCAGGTTGTCGCCATGGCGCTGAGTGCCAATGTATCGCCCGCATTGACCAGTGCCAATGTAATCGTGGAATGCGATAACTCACCACCAGCCGCTCCCACCTTTACCTTTGGTGCCTGTGCGCCTGGCCCAGTGCCTGCCAACGTCAGAGTTCGCATTAATGGTTTTACCATGTCTCTGGGTGATTGGTTTCCATTTATCAGTGCGGATGGCGTGATGAATTACGGCACCATTAGTTTGTCACCGCACACCTCGATGCGCTACATGCCGTAGTGAATGGGTAAGTGATATGCAATCCTCCACCTGTACCAAGATCCAGCCTAAAATCGCCCAACGCGGCTTGGCGGCTGTTGAGTTTGCGCTTGTGGCCATACCCTTCTTTTTGCTGCTATTTGGCACCATGGAGTTTGCGCGCCTGCTGTATCTATGGAACACCGCGCAGGAAGTCACCCGCAATGCCGCGCGGCAAGTAGTGGTAACCGATTTCACCAACACCGCTGCTCTGACGGCGATCAAGCGTGCAGCCGTGTTTCGCGTAACCGCTGGCGCTTTGCCTGCTGGGGCGGAAATTACGGACGCACGGGTCGTCATTCGTTACCTCAATGCGGCCGGAACTGTGCCTACCGCCATGCCGCTTGACCCTGGTGACAATGTTTCGGCCTGTCAGGATGCTGCGCGCGTCAATAGTTGCATCCGATCTGTAGAGGTTTGTCTGAGCACCGGCACGACCTGTACTGCGGGAAATTCAATTTCGTTTGTACCCATGATCAGCCTGTTTTCAAGCGATGGCAACAACAGCACCGATTTGACTGGTTTGCGAATTCCCCTGTCTACCGTTCGCATGCCCGCAGAAAGTCTGGGGTATCAACCCGACCTGTGATGCAACTTCAATGCGCCCTGAAAAAATCACCCTAACAATAATATGAACACACGCGTCTCTTATATTTGTAGCAGCAATGAAACGCGCGATGCGTTGGTCGCCCAGGCACCCGCACTGCGCGGAGTCGAATTTACCGCGCATATTGGTTCAGCGCGCAGCACGCTGCTGGCGGTGCTGCAAAAAGAGCGGCCCGACGTGGTG
>JAYVJV010000103.1:0-6565 GCA_043769005.1 Polaromonas sp.
CGCTCAGATTGGGGGCGCTCGGCCCTCAGGTTGTTCATGGTGCCGCAACGCGTGCACTTAATCATGAGTTGGGTGAATTGTCCTTCTCCGAGCTTGCGATTGCAAGCCCCGCAGCGTATTTCGTTCATATGCAAGTCTGTTTCCTGTGGGGAAATATAGTAGACTTGCCCCGCTGTGTACACAGTGGCGGGGCTAGTCCGACTTGCAGGGTCTATCTGCGAGAAATGGTGCTCAAAAAACTGTTAGCGCAGTCGTTTGAGTTACCCGCCTTTTTTGTCTGGTTGTGCTACACCTCCACCACAAAAGCCGCCAGCGTAGGCGCAGCGCCCTCAATCACGCCCGAACGCACAAACACCTTAGCAGCCACCGCAAAGCCCGTGCCCCGCACCCGCTGCTGCCCACCACCGAGGTACTGCACCGTGCTGGTGTCATCACCATGCGTGGCCACCACCTCGCCGATCGTCAGCGGAGTCTGCGGCAGCAGGTCTAAGAGCGCTCTAAAAACATTGCTCATACATGCCTTTCCAGCGCCACGGTCTGGCGCAAACTGGGGCTGCTGGCAGACACAGACACCGAGCGCACCCGTCCGCGCCAAGGCACGGCGTCGTTGACTTGCACCAGTTGGCCAACATCCAGCACGCCGGGGTTTGCACCCCCCGTCAGTACAGGCAGTTGCAAAGTTTGCAGATACTTAGCCCCCGCCGCCCCCAGCACCGCCAGCCCGCGCTGCGTGGCCGCTGTCAGGTGCGTAATCAAAGGGTCTGTCACCTGAGCCCCCAGCAGCTCGCCCGCCGTGCCCGTGCGCTTAACCAGCGCCACCACACCCTGCGATGTGCCAGAGACATACACCCCGTTCAGCGCCACCGAATCCTGCTGCTCAATACTGTCAGTAATCACCGCATCAGGCGCAAGCGCCACATCCGCCGCAAATGCACCACCCCAGTTCCACGGCCCGCCTGGCACACCGCCCGGCAGCGTCGGGTAAGGGTGGCGCACCAGTAGGGTAGACAGGCTGCGGTGGCTCTGCACATAGCCGCCTGCGGCCTGTGCAATGGCCTGCACAGCCGACAAAGGCGCGCCAGTGTGCGACCAAGCCCCCACTGGCACAAGCCAATCGTCCAAGCCCCAATCTAGCCCCGCGCCGCTGGCGCTCAAGGCTTGCAAGGCCAACTGCTGCGCTGTTTGCGCGGTGGAGTTCAAATACTGCTGCTCACGGGAGAACGGCGCGCTGAGCAACGCCGTAGCGCTGCGCCCAGTAATCTGCACACTCTTGCGGCCAAACTCATGACTGCGTCGCCTGCTGTCAACCACAAAGCGCCATTCCAACCCGTTTAGCACAACCTTGATCTGAGCAGGCACCACGCCCACAGGCGCAAGCAAGTCCATAAGCGCGTCAGGCCCAGTGGCGCTAAACGACCACGCAAAGCTGCCCACATCAGCCGACAGGTTGACCCCATACAGCGGCACCTCGGCCAAGTCACCAAGCCGCTGAGCGAAAACGTTGTAAGCCGACATAAAAAACCTCGCAGGGAGAATGTAAAGTGGTGCGTCCAACTGGTTTGGGCAAGGGTGCACCCCAAAGTTCAAAAACACCGCATGCGGGTTTTGCAGCGTGTACCGACACTGAAAATTAAGATTTTTAAGCGCTGTGTATGTCGGCGGCGCAACCGGTGGCGCTTCGCGCCCAGCGGCAGGCTGGCGCGTAGCCTGCCAAGGTATCACCGCGCTGCGCAAAAACGGCACAGCCACTGCAAAGCGCGCATCTGTGCGTCGACTCAGCGTCTGCGCCTCTTGCCAGTCACCGCGCTTTGCCGCTGGCAGTGGCACAAGCTGCACCCAGCTATCACCCCCCGCGCGCGCAACGAACATGCCCCCGTCCCACGGCGCAAGCCCAGCCAAATGGCGGGGAAGTAAACTTGTGAAAGAGTCAGTTCCAAAGCGAGACACGGCCAGCCCATCATCCCAACCAATATCAGCCGTGCTGGGCACTGGCTGCGTTGAGGCGAAAGGCAGCGCAGCCTGCGCATCACGCACTAGGCCAGCGCCCCAAGGCAGCACAGGTGCAGCCCGAAACTCCCGTCCCTGCACCCAAGGCAAATCGGCCTCAGCGGCCTGCGCGGCCGCCGCCTGCCAGAGCACCCCAGCGCCCCGAGTAAACGGCCTGCTAACCGCGTTGTCATAGCCCACAGCGCAGCTAAATACTGGCTCGGGCGCAAGCAAACCCATGCTGGCGTATGCTGGTGGCACCACCGCCACCGCAGAGCCAAAATTGAGTAGCACTGCAGTAGCCAGCGGCGCAATATACACCCCTGCAAAATTAAGATTCACCACGCTCATGGCAGCGCCCAAGTGCCCATGGTGCTGGTCAGCGAGCCCCCCGTTTGCAGCACCAGCGTGCCCAGCCCGTTGTCAAGCTGGACGCGCGCTGCGCTGGCAGGCAGCCCCACGCTGTCTTCGTCCCCCACGAACAGCCCGGCACCGTTGACAAACCGCACCCACGCCACCATGCCGCTGGCCTGCGCCATCGATGGTGCAGGCACGGCCAACGTCAGCGTGCGTCCCGCCACAGCGCCAAGGCTGGGCTTGGGGAACACCGCTGTAGCAAGCAGCACCGCAGCGCCTGTAGGCGCTCCGGCCAGCGGTATTGGCGCGGTATAAAACAGCGCCTTGCCCCCTGCGCTTGGGTCGCTGTCTAGCGCCCGAGTCAGCGCCTGCAGCATGTCGGCGGTGACCGCATCGCTTAGAGTCATGGCGTAATCATGTCGCTAACAACAGCGTTGTATTGGCGCGCATTGTCGTGCGACACCACAAAGTATTCGCGCGCTGCGTCAATGCCAGTGAAGGCATACACACCGTTCGACGCGCTCTGCGTAGCAGCCACCAACGCGCCCGTGGCCTTGTCAAACAAACGCACTTGCTTAGCCGCAGGCACGGTGTTCACTGTCACCACGCCCTCAATGCTGCCCAAGCCAGCGAAACCCGCAGACAATCTCACGCGAACCTGACCAACATCCACGACTCGCGGTGTAGGTGCCCCAACCGCCTGCGAACCTGCGCTGACGGCCAAGGACGTGACCGACAGTATGTTGGTGTTTGCGGGTGGCGCGGCAAGTTCGGCTCGCACTGCTGCTTCGAGCGCTTGCAACTCTGCGAGCGTTGGTGTGCCTGAGAAGATACCGGAAGCGACGAAACGATCGCTGCTGTCGAAGTTATAGGCATTGCCCGAAGTCCCATACCCCATCCCCGCGATGCTGATGGGCAGCGCGGCGTTGGCGATGCTGACACCGACAAAAGCCCCATCAATGTACGCTTGGCTGGTGGAGGCCCCCTTCACCAGCGCCACAAAACGCAACGCACCAAAACCGAGGGTTACGAGCTCGCCGGACACTCCGTTGTTGGTGCTAGATAGCTTGCCGTTCGGCTCGCTACCAAGCGCGTAGTCGCCAGACAAGGTTTCATAAAACACCACAAGCTGACTGTTGGCTCGGTAAAGCCCAAAAAATACCCCCTCCGATGGCAAAGACACTGCGCTCGTGTAGGGCATGGCAAGGCCTGCGCCGGCATGCGTGGGGTAGGGGAAAACCTCCGCAGATGTGCAGCCTCCCAACTCCATGTTGTTGCTCCCTACGCCGTCCAGAAAGTGTGTCGCATTTGTCCGCAGGGTGTCATGCGCAACCAGGGGCGTAAGCGCGGGTACAGCGGTCCACCAAGTCATGCTTATCTCCAGGGTCCTGTGATGTCAAAGAGCTGGCTGCACACGTTGCCCGAGCTCTCGTAAGCGCTGCCGACTATTAGAAATTTGCGCCCTGCGTACCCCGCCACGTTATCCAGCACCGTGCGGTCTGGGTAGGGCTGGTTGTGCTGCAGGTGGAACAGCCCCGGCATCGTGCCCCTGAGCGACCCCCCCTCCTCTTTGAGCAACACGGGGGTTGCCACCAGAGAATAATCCGCACCATTTGGAAAAGGGAAATTGCTGTTGTAACCGCTTATGGTTGCAGCGGGCCCGCCCGACAGACTAAGGTAAGCCGCCCGGGTGACTCCACCAAGCTGCGTATAGTTGCGCATCAAGTAGCGGCCTTCATAGGTGTGCTCGGTCGGGGAGTTGCTTTTGCGGTTTGGGAACTGGATGCTGCTCACGCTGGCCTGCGCGTAGTTCTCAACTCCTGCCAGGATAGAGTTGAACGAATCTCCCGCTTTTAGCGACGCGAAGTCACCAAATGCGTAGCCCGCGCGCGCACCGGTGTTGTCGTGCGCGGTGTACAGGTAGAAACCACGGTCATCCCCTATCAATATCCAGTCACGCCCGCCGGCCGAAGGTACCCCTGTATCGCCCGCCCCGTTGCGCGCGTAGTACCATTTACACACACCATCAAGCGCCGATGCGCCAGAGCCCGAGCCCACTTCGTTGCGCGTCGGGAACGCAGGGTCGTAGGGTGCACGCGCGCCCACGAAAGTGTCCACATTCGTCATGCCTTGCGCCATCGTAACCTTGCCATACTTGGCGTAAGTAGCAGTCCACACAGGGTCTTGGCTGTCGTCAACCCGCAAGTAAGGTCGATTGCTCAACACATTGGGGCTGCGGTACACCGCCTTGTTTGTGCCCGAAAACTCTTTCACAAAACCCAGCGGCGCCACCTTCGTCGTGATGGTCGTAGCAGTAGTGGCAGGCGTGGCAGGCGTGCCCGTCACCGTAAACGTGTAGCTGGTGGCGGTGCGGCCAAGCACCTGTATCTCACCGTTGTATTCGGCCTCCAAGCAGCCTTCATTGCGCAGCACCTGCCCCACAGTGTATGAGTGGCCCGCCGACACAATGGCCGTGGCCACGCTGCCCGCGCGCGTGATGCTGTCCACTGTTTTAATGGCGTAGCCCGTCACCAAAACCGCGTCGAGCAGCGCCACCAAATCGCCACGGGTCGCGCCAAGCACAGGGCTGGTCGCGTGCGTGCTGTCAAAGTATTTCACGGGGTATGGCATGTTTATTTCCTAAAATTTAAATGTGGTCACTTAAACGCGGTCAATATCGCCGCGCACTTGCACTTGAAAACTGTCCCCCACCGAGCCCGCTGGCCCTTGCAGCACCGTTCGCGCCAGCCAAGCGGGGTAGTTAGCCGCAGCGGTGTTAAATCGCAGCACATTGCCAGCAGACCAGCCCGAGCCCCAGCCCGCGGCTTGCAAGCTAAAGTACGGGCTGCCTGTGGCCGGGTTCATCGGCGCGCACAGCGAGTTAATGTCGCCTGTCGTGATTTGCCCAACACTCTCGCCCAGCACCCGATAATTAGTGCCCGAGGTAAACACCAGCGCCCAGCGCTGCTCCTGCACGCCCCGGTTGGTGCAGCCGATCGGATAAACCACATCGTTGTATTGCGCCGCCGTGGCGTTGCCAATCAAGGTGTCAGACCAAACACCCGTCCACGTTTCTTGACTTTGCTTGCCAAACACCCGCGCCTGCAAATCGCCAAAAACCAGCGCACTGCTTACATATGCCCCACTAGCTGGGTAAGTGTGTGTCAGCGGGCGATTTAGCTTCAGTAACCCGCTGATCTGCACCTCAGTGAGCAGCACCATGTCCTCAATCCGGTGCTCAGCTTTGAGCGGCAACTGCAGGGCCCCCAGCGCATACATCGCGTTAAGCGTCACCGTGCCTGCGTCCAAGTCGCTGGTGTACATCGCCTGAGCTAAAGCCACCCCCAAGTTGTCGAGCACCTTGATATAACTCACGCGCACGCGGCCTACATCAAGTGTGGTACCCACCACAGGCGTGCCGGGTAAATCGGTGGTAGTAGTGTGGTGCACCACCGCCACATCCCCCGCGCGAAACACAGGCACACGCCCATCCAGCGGCAAGCGTGCCGTGTCTAGCCCCAATATGCTCGCATCCAGCGGCAGGTATTGCAAAAAAACCGCGTTATACGACAGGCTATTCGCAGGTATTGCCGCCGTGTTAGACCACTTCACAATGCCACGCTGAAAATCAACCGACCCGCCAAAGCCACCGCCCGACACTGCCCCCGCTGCGTTGCAAACACCCACCAGCGCGCCGCTCTGAATTTGCGCCGATGCGATCTTGATAGGAGCGGAGCTGGTACGAAACACGCCCTGCCGCACCCCGCCAGCCCCTGTCAAATTTTCAGCCACATTGGCCCAAGCCAACGTGTTGTTACCGTTGGTGGGGAGACTGGTCACCGTCAGCAAGCCTGATGACGCGATACTGCCCGCGTTGGCCACCGTGGGCGTGCCCGCAAGCGCGTCCCAGCCCTTTTGCACCACCGCACCGTCAGCTGTGTAGCTTTCGCCGCCGAGCGTGAAGGCCAAGCTAGCCGTTTGCACCTCGCCGCCAGCTGCCAGCGGTATCTGGTAGCCCCAAGTAAAAGGCGCAGTAGACACCGCAGCCAACGTCGCGCCACCCGACACATAGTAGCCAAAGGTCACGCTTTGCGCAGCCACCGTGATCGTAGCGGTCGAGGGCTCAAAAGAATCAAAAAAATACGCGGCCACGCCGTCCAGCGCAGGCCGCGTCTGAAGCACATAAAAATAAGTATCCGCCGTGTAGCTGCCCCCCACACTC
>JAYVJV010000104.1:0-3579 GCA_043769005.1 Polaromonas sp.
TGCAGTATGACCTCTGAACAACTTCATCACCTGATTGCTGCGGGCTTGCAGTGCGAACACCTCGAAGTGGACGGCGATGGCCGCCACTGGAGCGCCGTCATCGTCTCCAGCGCCTTCGAGGGCAAACGCCTGATCCAGCGCCATCAGGCCGTGTACGCCACGCTGGGTGAAAAAATACGCACCGACGAGGTACATGCCCTGTCGATGAAAACCTATTCGCCTACCGAGTGGGCCAGCACTTCCCACTGAACCTCCTGTACCGATAACTATGGACAAACTTTTAATTCGCGGTGGTAAACAACTGCATGGCGAGGTCACTATTTCTGGTGCCAAAAACGCCACTCTGCCCGCGATGTGCGCCGCACTGCTGTGCGCAGAGCCCGTCACATTGCACAACGTGCCGCAGCTACAAGACGTGAGCACCATGCTAAAGCTCATCCGCAACATGGGTGTGCAGGCTGAGCCGCAGGTCGACGGCTCGGTCATCATCAACGCGGGTCATTTGTCCAAGCCCGAGGCACCCTACGAGTTGGTAAAAACCATGCGTGCCTCGGTGCTGGCGCTGGGCCCGCTGTTGGCTCGCTTTGGCCAGGCCAGGGTGAGCCTGCCTGGTGGTTGCGCGATTGGTTCGCGTCCGGTCGATCAGCATATCAAAGGCTTGCAGGCCATGGGCGCAGAAATTGTGGTGGAGCATGGCTACATGATCGCCAAGCTGCCTACTGGCCAGACCCGCCTGAAAGGCGCACACATCACCACCGATATGGTGACCGTGACAGGCACAGAAAACTTTATGATGGCCGCTGCCCTGGCCGAGGGTGAGACCGTGCTGGAAAACGCCGCGCAAGAGCCCGAGATAGCCGACCTGGCCGAGATGCTTATCAAGATGGGCGCGAAAATCACGGGCCACGGCACTAGCAAAATCCATATCCAAGGTGTAGATACATTGCACGGCTGCACACATACCGTGGTGGCTGACCGCATTGAATGCGGCACTTTTTTGTGCGCTGTGGCAGCCACGGGTGGCGATGTGGTTTTAAAGCATGGCCGCGCAGACCATCTGGATGCCGTGATAGACAAGTTGCGCGAAGCGGGCGCTACGGTGCAGGCTACGCAAGTGATGGAAGGTGCGCGTAGCGTACCGGGCATCCGTATCCAGTCGCAAGGCCGTCTGAAAGCGCAAGGCTTTCGCACCACCGAATACCCTGGCTTTCCTACCGACATGCAGGCGCAGTTTATGGCGCTCAATGCTGTGTCTACGGGCTCGGTCAAGGTGACCGAGACCATTTTTGAGAACCGCTACATGCATGTGCCTGAGATGCAGCGCATGGGTGCGCATATTCAAACTGACGGCAAGGTGGCGGTGATTGAAGGTGTGGCCAAGCTGTCGGGCGCGAATGTGATGGCCACCGACCTGCGTGCGTCTGCATCACTGGTTATCGCTGGTTTGGTAGCCGATGGTGAAACCCTGATTGACCGCATCTACCATCTTGACCGTGGCTATGACCGCATGGAAGCCAAACTGCGCGGCATTGGTGCAGACATCGAAAGAGTGAAATCATGATGGCTCTTGCCTTATTGGGAGAACGAATTTGATTACGCTTGCGCTATCAAAGGGCCGAATCTTCGAAGAAACCCTGCCGCTGCTCAAAGCCGCAGGCATCGAGGTACTGGAAGACCCGGAAAAATCTCGCAAGCTGATTTTGCCTACCAACCAGCCCGATGTGCGCATCTTGCTGGTGCGTGCCAGCGACGTGCCTACCTATGTGCAGTACGCCGGCGCCGACCTGGGCGTGGTGGGTAAAGACACCTTGCTGGAGACCGGTCACCAGGGCCTGTATGTGCCGCTGGACTTGAAAATATCCAAATGCCGCATCAGCGTGGCTGTGCGTGCCGATTTTGACTATGCTGCTGCTGTCAAGCAAGGTGCACGCTTGCGGGTGGCTACCAAATATGTAGCCATTGCGCGCGAGTTTTTTGCCAGCAAGGGTGTGCATGTGGATTTGATCAAGCTCTATGGCAGCATGGAGCTGGCTCCGCTCACCGGCTTGGCTGATGCAATTGTGGACTTGGTGTCTACGGGCAACACGCTCAAAGCGAACCACCTGATTGAGGTGGAGCAGATCATGGACATCAGCGCCCGTTTGGTCGTCAACCAAGCCTCGCTCAAACTCAAGCAGGCCCGCCTGCGCCCCATCCTGGATGCCTTTGCCCAGGCCGTGGCGGCTGGGTAGGTTGGCACGTCACTCGATTTATTGAATTGGTAATGCTATGGAACCAGTAGCTTCTCCCGCACGTTTATCAACGGCTTCCAGTACTTTTGAGGCGCAATTCAAAGCCAAACTGCATTGGTCAGCCGCAGCCGATGCCGCCATTGAGCAGCGCGTGGCCGACATCTTGGGCGACGTGCAGCAGCGCGGTGACGCTGGGGTATTGGAGTACACCGCCAAGTTTGACGGCTTGGCTGTGGGCAGCATGGCCGAGCTGGAACTCACACAGGCCGACTTCAAAGCTGCCTTCGACAACTTGCCCGCCGCCCAGCGCGATGCACTGCAAGCCGCCACGCAGCGCGTGCGCAGCTACCATGAGGCGCAGAAAAAAGCTAACGGCGAAAGCTGGAGCTACCGCGACGTTGATGGCACCCTGCTCGGGCAAAAGGTTACGCCACTTGATCGCGTGGGCATCTATGTGCCCGGCGGCAAAGCTGCCTACCCCTCCAGCCTCATCATGAACGCCGTGCCCGCGCATGTGGCGGGTGTACAGGAGATCATCATGGTGGTGCCAACCCCTGTGCGCGGTAGCGTGGCCACTGGCGGTAGTGGCGCAACCACCGCCGCGCGCGGTGAGCGCAACGAGCTGGTGCTAGCCGCCGCGTATGTGGCAGGCGTAACCCGCGCCTTCACCATCGGCGGCGCGCAAGCCATCGCTGCACTGGCCTATGGCACAGCCACTATCCCCAAGGTAGACAAAATCACCGGCCCCGGCAACGCCTATGTCGCCGCTGCCAAGCGCCGCGTGTTTGGCACCGTGGGCATCGACATGATTGCCGGACCCAGCGAAATCCTGGTGCTGGCCGACGGCAGCACCCCGCCCGACTGGGTGGCCATGGATTTATTCAGCCAGGCCGAGCACGACGAGATGGCGCAAAGCATCCTGCTATGCCCTGATGCGGCCTACATCGACCAAGTGCAAGCGGCGATCAATCGTCTGCTACCCGAGATGCCGCGCGCTGCCATCATTGCCAAATCACTCAACGACCGGGGCGCGTTGATCCACACCCGCAGCATGGACGAGGCCTGCGACATCAGCAACCGCATTGCGCCTGAGCACTTGGAAGTGAGCAGCCGCGACCCGCACCGCTGGGAGCCCCTGCTCAAACACGCCGGGGCTATTTTCCTGGGCGCTTTTACCAGCGAAAGCCTGGGCGACTACTGCGCAGGCCCCAACCACGTGCTACCCACCAGCGGCACCGCGCGCTTCTCCAGCCCGCTGGGCGTGTACGACTTTCAGAAACGCAGCAGCTTGATCGAAGTCAGCGAACAAGGCGCGCAAGTGCTCGGGCGAATTGCCTCGGTGCTTGCG
>JAYVJV010000105.1:0-19541 GCA_043769005.1 Polaromonas sp.
ACGCGCTGCTGCTGGCCGCCCGACAGCTCGTGCGGGTAGCGGCGGCGCACATCGCCCAGGCCCACCAGGTCCAGCACCTCGCCCACGCGCGCGCGGCGCTCGGGCGCGGGCCAGTCGTAAATGCCAAAGCCGACGTTTTGCCCTACGTCCAGGTGCGGGAAGAGGGCGTAGTCCTGAAACACCATGCCAATGCGGCGCGCCTCGGGGGCGAGGGATTTTTGCGCGGTGCTGACGGTGCTGCCCGCCAAAATGATGCTGCCCGCCGTCAGCGGCTCCAGCCCAGCCACGGCGCGCAGCAGGGTGGTTTTGCCGCAGCCGCTGGGGCCAATCAGCACGCCGATCTGCCCGGCGGTCAGGCCAAACGACACATCCGCCACGGCGGGCTGCGCGCGGCCTGCGTATTGGACGGACAGGTGTTGTAGCTCTAGGAACATGGTTGAATTCTAAATGAATATAATTCTCATTTAGATTGGCGTGGGTTTTTCAGGAACTCAAAAAGAAAAGACAGGACGCAGAGGGCGCAAAAATTACGCAAAGGACGCAAAAGGAATACCAAAAAATCAAAAGAAAATTTTTATCCATCTAAATCGTCAAATAAAAAATTTTGGTATTTTTTTCTTTGACTTCTTTTGCGTCCTTTGCGTAACTTCTGCGCCCTCTGCGTTCGGAAGTTTCTCTCCCCCAGTTTCCCTTCTTCGTCCACAGCCAGTCATAACCACCAATACAAGTGCGCCGCCTAGCCCAACTGCCCCTCCTGCTTATCGCCGCCCTCATCGTGCTGCCGGTGCTGGCCGTGTTGGCGGCTGCGTTGCAATGGAACCCCGAGAGCGCGCAGATTTTGCAGGCCATGGCCAGCACGGTGCTGCCGCAGTACGCTATCACCTCGGTAGCGCTTTGCGCAATGGTGGGGCTGGGCGTGGCGGTATTAGGCTCTGCTACAGCGTGCGCCGTCACGCTGTTTGACTTCAAAGGTCGTCAAACATTTGAATGGGCGCTACTGCTGCCGATTGCCATGCCCGCCTACGTAGTGGCCTACGCGTACACCGATTTTTTGCAGTTTGCTGGCCCGGCGCAGAGCTTCATCCGTCAGACTTTTAACCTGCAAGGCCGCGTGCTGCCCGAGGTGCGCAGCCTGGGTGGCGCGGTGCTGGTGTTTATCGTGACGCTGTACCCCTATGTGTACCTGCTGGCGCGCACGGCGCTGTCCGAGCGGGCCACGCATCTGATGGAGGCCGCGCGGCTGCTGGGCGCACCGCTCAAGCGCCGCATCAAAACCATTGCCCTGCCACTGGCGCGCCCCGCCATCGCGGCGGGCACGGCTCTGGCGCTGATGGAGACACTGGCCGACTTTGGTGTGTCCAGCTACTTTGGCATTCAAAGTTTCAGCGCCGGCATCTACAAGGCCTGGCTGGCCATGGACAACCGCATCGCCGCCGCGCAGCTGGCGGCGCTGCTCCTGGTGTTTGTCGCCGTGCTCTTAAAACTGGAGCGCCATTCGCGCCAACGCCTGCGCTTTGCCGCCAGCAAGGGCGCACGCGCAGGCAGTGCCGAGGCGCGCCCCGTGGCCCTGCATGGCAAGCACTTGGCCATAGCTTGGCTGGTGTGCGCCGTGCCGGTGCTGCTGGGCTTTGTGCTGCCGGTGCTGATGATGCTGCGCCCGCTGCTGCAGGGGTTAAGTAGCGCCGACGCACCGCTACCCTGGGCCGCGTTTGGCCACTGGGCTTTTAACAGCCTCAAGCTGGCAACGATTACCGCAGTGCTGGCTGTGGGTATGGCGCTGGCAATGGCCTTTGTGGTGCGCCGCTCGCCCAACGCGCTCACACGCGGCGTGGTGAGCATCGCGGGCATGGGCTACGCCGTGCCCGGCGCAGTCATCGTCGTCGGCCTGCTCATCCCCGTGGGCGCGCTGCAAGCGGCGCAGCCCACATGGGGCATCGGCTACTTGGTGACCGCCACCGTACTGGGCGTGGTGTGGGCCTACCTGGTGCGCTTTAGTGCGGTGGCCCTGCAAAGCGTGCAAAGCGGCTACACCCGCGTGCCCATGAGCTTTGACGACAGCGCCCGCACCTTGGGCGTTACCGGCTTTGCCCTGTTGCGCCGCGTGCACTGGCCGCTCTTGCGCCGCTCTACGCTGGTGGCAACCTTGCTGGTCTTCGTCGATGTGATGAAAGAGCTGCCCGCCACCCTGGTGCTGCGCCCTTTCAACCACGACACCTTGGCGGTGATGGCCTATCAACTGGCGCGGGATGAGCGGCTGGGCGAGGCGGCGTTGCCATCGCTGGCGCTGGTGTTGGTGGGGTTGATACCAGTGGTGTTGCTCAGCCGCAGCTTGCGCCAAAAGGCTTAGAAGTTTTTAGTGTTTTAGGCCTCTAGGCTAATAAAATATAGCGTAAGCAGCTATTGAATTTGTAGTGCATCTTAGGGCTTTGGGAGCCCGTGGCAATGCTTTTGTAGTGTTGTCAAGCCTGGACGGGCGACGGGACATGTCGTCTGCAAACTTCCGCAAAACACGCGACCGCCGTAGTAGTCATCAGCAGATGGTCACCGCGCCTTTGCTCCAGTTTCCAGTCGACACGCTCCCGTCGCTTCACCCTGGCAGATGTTTTAAGGCACGCGGGCGTAAACAGCTATTAAAAATATAGCTAATAAAGTGACTGTAAATCGCTTATTCAGCGTAATGGGTTTACACAGCACCAGGGTTGGGTTTGTGCTGCGACTGTTGGTTTGGTGCAGGCGGCGACTGTGCGAAAGACGCATAGCGCTCGGGGTGCTGTTGCTGCTTCTGTATCAATGCTGCAAAGTAGGCCGCAAAATCACCATGGTGCTGATCCAGCAACTGCGCACGAAACTGGTGGATTTCATTCACGATCGTGTCGATGTACATCTCAATTTACCTCCAATAATTCAAGCGGCGAGCAAAGCACCGGACAGGTCAGACCAAACGACTCACACACGTAGCGCACTTTGTTCGCACTTTGCGCGTTGGCAATGTGCTTGAAGTTCCAGGTTAATACAAAATCCATTTTTTCGTAGGCTGCTACAGCAATGTGCAGTGCATCCACCCTGGCTTTGGGCGGCAGCGCAGTGGCATCGACTAGGGCATTGGCTAACTCCATCGCCTGCAAGGGTATTTCTAGCAAGCCCATATCGGTCAGCAATGCCAAACGCTGCGCGGCAGCCTGCGGATCGCCCATAGCAGCCTCAGAACGCACCGCTTCGCTGTAAAAAAGTTCAAATGCAAAGCGCTGGTTTTGCCACCACTCTCGGCTTACTTCCTGGTGGGCCGCCATGATCAAATCGCGGCTGGGCCTGGCCGTCAGATAACTGATGACCGAGGTTTCGACATACACGCGCGGTTTCATCGGCCTATTGTGCCATGCACCTGTGTCCAGCAGCAATACACGAAAGCGCCGCCCCGGTACGCGTTGGGGAATGACGCAAATGCGCTTGTCCAGCGGACCGATGTGGTGGTGCTCAGTCGCAGCTTGCGGGACGAGGCTTAGAATTTTTAATGTTTTAGGCCTGTAGGCCAATAAGATATAGCGTAAACAGCTATTAAATTTGTAGCTATATTCGGGGCTATTGAAAACCTGTAACAATGCTTGTGAAGCGTTGTTTAGCCTGGACGGGCGACGGGACATGTCGCCTGCAAACTTCCGCAAAACACGCAAACACTTGAGTAAAGTTCATACGTTGGTCACCGCGCCTTTGCTCCAGTTTCCAGCCGACACGCTCCCATCGCTTCACCCTGGCAAACGATTTAAGACACGCGGTTTAGCAGTCGATATATTCAGAAGCGATTTGATCTGCGGTAGTTAAAACCGATTTAAGCTAAGCGAACTCCAAGCAGAGTTACAACGAGTCGAATTATTTGAGTAAGTGAAATTAGCAACAATGGTGACCACGCCAAGTATTGAGCAAGTTGAAATCGATCATTGATGAACAACAATATCGTCACACCAAAATAGACAAGAAAAATAGACGCTGTGATCGGTAAAAAGTGTCTTACAAAAATACTGGTTGCTCCAGTGTTGCCAGCACCTGCGCCTGCAAATACCAATGCGAAAACAAGAAAAAGCGTATGCACAAATAGTCCAATACCAACACGAATACCAATGTTCCGTCGATTTGTTTCGCAACTGCTGCCTGTGACAAATCGAGCTAGTTTTTCAAATGGCAGCATATTGAATGACAATGTGAAGTAGAGATCTGTTACGGTCTGTCTAAGTATAGTACGCGTGTCAATAATCTAAGATCCCGGCGAGTGAATGGGGGTGAGATGAAAAAACTGTAGCAAGGCGCGGCGGGGTCTGGTGATGGCTACATAAACTGGGCGCGTGTTTGCGTAAGTTTTGCAGCGCACTCCCGTTCGCTCACCGCTTGCCAACCAAGGTCGCGCCTAATTTTTTCAAAACCTCAGAGCAACAAAAAATTTTCAACGAAATCAGGCTGTAGACCAATAAAATATAGCGTAAGCAGCTCCTGATTGCATAGCGTTTAGTTTTTCAAACTCCCAATCCAAACACACAAGGCGCAGCCAAAGCAGGCATGGCATCGGCATGCTGATACGCCGCACGATGCTCTTTCACCAAGGCGCTACGGGTTAGTGCAGTAGCCAACGTCAACCCACTGGACACACTCACCCGCGTACCCGGCGCAAGCGTCTTCAGTAGCGCCTCCCACACCGCCTCATTGCGGTACGGTG
Organism: Polaromonas sp.; assembly: GCA_043769005.1. Taxonomy (GTDB): domain Bacteria; phylum Pseudomonadota; class Gammaproteobacteria; order Burkholderiales; family Burkholderiaceae_C; genus JAAFIP01. Next base: position 4,706 of record JAYVJV010000105.1, read on the forward strand.
TTTCAATAAACAACTGTGTTTGCCCGGTTTTCAGCGCCAGTGTCTCCAGCGCCTTGATGCGCTGCACGCGGGCTTCGGCATCTTGCGGCAGGTAGCCGATGAAGGCGAAGTTTTGGCCGTTCAGGCCGCTGGCGGCCAGGGCTAGCAGCAGGGAGCAGGGGCCGACTAAGGGGACGACGTTGATGCCTAGCGCGTGGGCGGCGCGCACCACTGAGCTGCCGGGGTCGGCGATGGCGGGCATGCCGGCTTCGCTGATCAGGCCGATGTCGTGGCCTTCGCTGGCGGCTTGCAGCAGGGGCTTGGCATCAAAACTGCCTGCAAGATGGTCGCCTTTTTTATGCACCTCACGCGGTAGCTCGGTGATGGTGTGTTGCTGTACGGGGGCGGCCAGGGGTAGCACCTCGCCTACGCGCTTGAGCACGGCGCGGGTGGTCTTGGCGTTCTCGCAGATCCAGTGGGTCAGGCGCGAGGCCACTTGCAGTGTGGCCAGAGGTAGTGCGTCGGTGATGGGGGCTTGCGTCTCGCAGCCAAAGTCTAGTGGCGCGGGCACCAGGTAAAGAATGCCTTTAGGTGTGGTCATATTTCATGGGTTGGGAGAGGGAGAGTCTTTGAACGCAGAGGGCGCGAAGGTTTCGCAGAGAACGCAGAAAAAATACAAAAAAGAAAATGAAAAATTAATTTTAAAAAACAACATTCTCAATTTGAATTTTTGGTTTTATTTTGTATTTCCCCTTTTGCGTTCTCTGCGAAATCTTCGCGCCCTTTGCGTTCAAAAATTCCCTGGATTTCATCTTTTGCAACACAAGACTTTATAACAGGCGCACCCCGGCAGCGCGGATCATGCGGGCGGTGCGGATCAGCGGCAGGCCGATTAACGCGGTGGGGTCGTCGTTGTCGATGCGCTCCAGCAACGCTATGCCCAGGCCTTCGCTTTTGGCGCTGCCTGCGCAGTCGTAGGGTTGCTCGGCTTGCAGATAGGCTTCGATTTCGGCATCGCTCAGGTCGCGAAACAGCACGCGCACGGCGGCTACGTCTTGCTGCACAAAACCTGTCTCCTTGCAGACCACGGCCAGCGCGGTTTGAAAGACCACCACCTGGCCACGCATGCGGCGCAGTTGCTCGGTGGCGCGCTCGTGCGTGCCGGGTTTGCCCAAGGGCTCGCCGTGCAGATCGGCCACCTGGTCAGAGCCGATCACCACGGCTTGGGGGAATTTAGCCGCCACGGCCTGGGCTTTGGCCAGGGCCAGGCGCTGGGCCAGCGCCAATGGGGCCTCGCCGGGCAGGGGCGTTTCGTCCACATCGGGCGCGGCCACCTCAAAGGGCACACGCAGGCGCGCAAGCAGCTCGCGGCGGTAGCGGGAGGTGGAGCCCAGCACCAGGGCGCGGGCACCGCTGGCTGTAGACGCGTGAGAATGTAATGTATGCATAGCCCGATTCTCTTACACTCGAGGCTAGGACTTGCCATGACCGCCCCCATACCGCCTTCTCCCTCACCCTCCCTCCCGCCCACGCAGCTTGATGTGCGTAAATTTGCACTCTCGGGGGACACCTTGTCGGGGCAAGATGCGCTATTAAACTATGAGCGGCTTACGCATGATTTAAAAGGGCTAGAGGCTGATTTGGCAGGTAAAACCGTGTCCTGGAGCGCACGCGGCGAAACCGTCACCCCAGCAGGTGCGGCCACGGGCGACAAAGGCCAAGTTTGGCTGCACCTGGGCGTGCGCAGCCAAGTGCCCATGGTCTGCCAGCGCTGCCTGGCCGCGCTGGAGGTGCCGATCGACATCCACATCCCCTTCCGCTTTGTGTCTGACGAGGCCACCGCCTTGCAGGAAGACGAAGTGGTAGAAGAAGACCTGCTGGTGCTGTCCAAGCAGTTCAACCTGCACGATCTGATCGAAGACGAACTCCTTATGGCCCTGCCCATCGTGCCCAAGCACGATGTCTGCCCCGGCGATGTGAAGTTAGCGTCCACTGACGACGATTTCAAGGCGGCGCTGACGCAAAAGCCCAATGCCTTTGCGGCGTTGGGGAGTTTGAAGAAGCTGGGGTAAGAGCAAATAGCGACAAGCACGAGCCTGGTTGTCGAAAGCAAGGTTGCCAAAAGTAGGGTTGCTTTATTTGTATATGATGGTAATATACAAATATGTTGGATTTTTTGAAAATTGTTGGCTTTGACTGGAATGAGGGCAACAACCGAAAAAACGACAAACATGGTGTGTCAACCAACGAAGCGGAGCAGTGTTTTTTTAATGTGCCCCTGTTGCTCGCGGACGATCCGGCGCACAGCCTGCCCAGCGAAGTGCGACTCCATGCACTAGGCAAGACGGATGCTGGCAGGGTGTTATTTATTGTGTTTACCCTCAGAGAGGCAGAAACTTTAATTCGCGTCATTTCCGCACGTAGCGCAAACCGCAAGGAGAAAGCAAGCTATGAAAAACACGAAGCTTAAACCGATCCCAAAATTTGACAACGAAAAGCAGGAGCACGCGTATTGGCAGGCAACTGACTCCACCGAGCACATCGATTGGACGCAGGCTAAACCCGCTGTTTTTGTGAACTTGAAACCCAGCACCACCACTATTTCCATTCGCCTGCCGCAGTCCTTGTTGGACTCGATCAAGGTGGCCGCCAATTCGCAGGATGTGCCGTACCAGTCCTTGATCAAAGTATGGCTGCAAGAACGCGTTAGCGCGTAGTTGTCAAACCGGGTTATAATGGAAGGCTTCGCGCTTGGTCAGTCCTGACTTACCAGCGCACCTCTTTACCAACTTTTCACCACGCGCGGGCAGTGCTTGCAAGTGTTTTAGGAGCCCACCATGGCAGTTCAGCAGAACAAAAAATCCCCTTCCAAGCGCGGTATGCACCGTGCGCACTATGCGCTGGACACCCCAGGCATTGCCACCGAGCCGACCACGGGTGAGACGCACCTGCGCCACCACATCAGCCCCAACGGTTTTTACCGTGGCCGCCAGGTCATCAAGTCCAAAACCGCCGCCGAGTAACGCAGACTAAGCCCCTGCCACCACCGGCCAGGCCCGCTGCTACGCTTCGTAGCCTCGGGCCTTTGTTTTGTCCGGCGCAGACGTAACTTTTCACTTATGAGCACTCCCGCAAGTAGCCCGCCAGACGCGGTCACGATTGCCGTGGACTGTATGGGCGGTGACCATGGCAGCGCCGTCACCTTGCCCGCCTGCCGTACGTTTTTAGACGCACACCCGCAGGCGCGCGTCGTGCTGGTGGGTTTGCCCGAGGCGCTGCAAGGCTTTGCCCATCCGCGCGCCAGCATCGTCACTGCCACCGAAGTGGTGGCCATGGACGACCCGCTGGAGGTGGCGCTGCGCAAAAAGAAAGACTCGTCCATGCGCGTGGCGATTGAGCAGGTCAAGTCGGGCGCGGCGCAGGCAGCGGTGTCGGCGGGTAACACCGGCGCGCTGATGGCCATTGCCCGCTATGTGCTTAAAACGCTGGAGGGCATCGACCGCCCTGCCATCGCCGCCCAGTTGCCCAACGCCAAAGGCGGTGCCACAACCGTGCTGGATATGGGGGCCAATGTGGACTGCACGGCCGAGCACCTGTTTCAGTTTGCCATCATGGGCTCGGCCCTGGTGTCAGCGCTCACTAACGATGAAAACCCGTCGGTGGGCTTGCTCAATATTGGTGAAGAAGCCATTAAAGGCAATGAAATCATCAAAAAAACTGGTGAATTGCTGCGATCTGCTGCTAAAAACGGTGATTTGAATTTTTATGGCAATGTAGAAGGTAATGATATTTTCACCGGGATCGCTGATATTGTGGTCTGCGATGGTTTTGTCGGCAATGTGTCGCTCAAAACCAGCGAAGGCGTGGCCAAAATGATTGTTGGTTTCTTGAAAGCTGAGTTTTCTCGCAATATCTTCACCAAAGTTGCTGCAATGGTGGCTTATCCGGTGCTAAATGCGCTTAAGTCGCGCGTAGACCATCGCCGCTACAACGGTGCGGCCCTGCTCGGCCTGCGCGGTTTGGTGTTCAAGAGCCATGGCTCGGCGGATGCCTATGCTTTTTCGCAGGCCTTGGGCAAAGCATACGACGCTGCCAACCACAACCTGCTGGGCAAGGTGCAGGCCCGTTTGGCACATGCTGCGCCGGTGCTGGCCGCCATGGCTGAAGATGCCCAAGCGGTTGCTTGAAACGGGCCTGAAGTCGCTGGGGATAGTTGCCATGGCCCAATTTGCGCCCAACTTGCTCCACAGAAGTCACCAGTCGTTACGCGGTAACATTGGGCCATGACCGTTAAATATTCCCGCATCACAGGCACCGGTAGCTACCTGCCCCCGCGCCGCCTCACCAATGCCGATTTGGCCGCCGAACTGGCCACCCAAGGCGTGGAAACCTCAGACGAATGGATCGTAGAGCGCACCGGCATCCGCGCCCGCCACTTTGCCGCGCCCGATGTGACCAGCAGCGACCTGGCCTTGCCCGCCTGCCAGTCCGCCCTGCAAGCCGCAGGCCGCAGCGCCGCCGAGGTGGACCTCATCATCGTCGCCACCTCCACGCCCGACATGGTCTTCCCCTCCAGCGCCGCCATCTTGCAGCACAAGCTGGGCATCGCAGGCTGCCCGGCCTTTGATGTGCAGGCCGTGTGCAGCGGCTTCGTCTATGCGCTCACCATTGCCGACAGCATGATCAAAACCGGCGCGGCAAAGTGCGCGCTGGTGGTGGGCAGCGAGGTGTTCAGCCGCATCCTGGACTTTAAAGACCGCACCACCTGCGTGCTGTTTGGCGACGGCGCAGGCGCAGTCGTTTTGGAAGCGTCTGATACCCCCGGCATCCTGGCCAGCGCGCTGCATGCCGATGGCAAACATGTCGGTGTGCTGTGTGTGCCCGGCACCGTCAGCCGCGGCCAGGTGCTGGGCGACCCCACGCTCAAAATGGACGGCCAAGCGGTCTTCAAACTGGCCGTCAGCGTGCTGGCCGATGTGGCCCGCTCGGTGCTGGCCAAAGCCGGTAAAACCGAGGCCGACATTGACTGGTTGATTCCCCACCAGGCCAACATCCGCATCATGCTGGGCACCGCCAAAAAGCTCAAACTCGCCGAAGACAAAGTCATCGTCACTGTCGATCAGCATGGCAACACGTCAGCCGCCTCCATCCCGCTGGCGCTGGACGCTGCGGTGCGCGGCGGCAAGATCCAAAAAGGCCAAACCGTCATGCTGGAAGGCGTGGGGGGTGGGTTTACCTGGGGCGCGGTGCTACTAAATATGTAGCTGCTTACGCTGTGTTTTATTGGGCTAGAGGCCTATTTATCCGTTGCTTTGAGAGCTTTTTTGAGATCTATGGTGAGAGCTGTTGATAAATATGTCTATTTAATATAATATTGGACACATTTCAAGAATGATGGAGCCAATCATGTGGAGTCTTGCCGCCGCGAAACAGCAGTTCTCAGAGGTTGTGCGCCTTGCCGAGCATGCGCCCCAGCCGATCATGCGTCACCATAAAGAGGTGGCGGTGCTCATCAGCGCGCAGGATTTTGAGGAATTCAAGGCTTGGCGATCCAGCCAAGCTGAAGAGACCAAGACGGCTGGACAAAAATTTTTGGACGGAATGGTGGAGGTGCGCCATATGTTGATGCACGCTGACCCGCACTACCAAGGCATTGAATTGCCCCACCGCGCCGACAGGCCCAACGCCATGGTGGACATGCTGGAGAGCCAATACCCCCACGGCGAAAACGCAGATGGCTCGCCGAGTCTGCCCAAGGTGTAGCGCAGGTTGGGCGCGACAGGCTTTATTGATATGGTTCTGCTGGACACCAATATTCTCAGCGAGGTGCTGCGGCCGCAACCCGATGCCGGAGTCAGCGCGTGGTTTCCCACCCAAACGGTACTGGGTATTTCCGTCATCTCCTTGGACGAAGTGCTCTATGGTTTGCAGCGCAAGCGCATGGCGGTCGCATTGGCGCGGTTCGAGCGTTTGCTGGAGCTTGCAGAGATCGTTGCCGTAGACGAGCAGGTGGCTCGCTACGCGGCCTCGCTGCGGTCTGATTTTTCGTTGCAGGGTGTGACCCGCAGTCAGAGCGATATGCTGATTGCGGCGACAGCGCTGGCGCGCGAGTGTGCTATCGCGACGCGCAATACCAAAGATTTCGCAGGCTGTGGCGTGCAACTGGTGAATCCATTTTCTGCGCCCTGAATTTGCCTTATCCTTCCATTACTTTTTTTCTGATTCTGACAATGAAACCATTCGCATTTATCTTCCCCGGCCAAGGCTCGCAGTCGGTGGGCATGTTGGACGCTTGGGGCGAGCACCCAGCAGTTGCTGCGGTAGTCAAAGAAGCCAGCGACGCGCTGGGGGAAGACATCGTCAAGCTGATCAAAGAAGGGCCGAAAGAGGCGCTGGGTTTGACCATCAACACCCAACCGGTGATGCTGGTGGCGGGTGTCGCGGCGTACCGCGCCTGGTTGGCCGAGGGCGGTGCCAAGCCAGCGGTGGTGGCGGGGCATTCGCTGGGTGAATATTCGGCGCTGGTTGCCTCCGGAGTTCTCAGCCTGCATGATGCAGTGCAAACCGTGCGCTTGCGCGCAGCTGCCATGCAAGAGGCCGTGCCTGCGGGTACGGGCGCGATGGCTGCGGTGCTGGGCATGGCTGCGGCGGATGTGATCGCCATCTGCGCCGAGGCCACTGCGCCCGGCGGTGTCGCGGCGGGTGAAATAGCCGAAGCGGTGAACTTCAACGACCCGATGCAAACCGTGATCGCGGGCACCAACCTGGGCGTAGAAAAAGCCAGCGAACTGCTCAAAGCCAAGGGTGCCAAGCGCTGCCTGCCGCTGCCCGTAAGCGCGCCCTTTCACAGCAGCCTGATGAAGCCAGCCGCCGAGAAGCTGCGAGCCAAGTTGGCAACCCTCACTTTGCATGCGCCGCACATCCCGGTGCTCAATAACATCGACGTAGCCGTGCAAACTGACGCGGACAAAATCCGCGATGCCCTGGTCCGCCAGGCCTTTGGCGCAGTACGCTGGGTCGAATGTGTGGCGGCTATCAAGGCGCGGGGTATTGGCACACTGATCGAATGTGGGCCGGGCAAGGTGCTCTCAGGCATGACCAAGCGCATTGACGCTGAGCTAGTGAGCGCGGCAGTGTTTGATCCGGCCTCTTTGGCTGAGGCTACGGGGCTGCTTGGCTGAGTTTTTTAAAAGCGGGGGATTTTTGAACGCAGAGGGCGCGAAGGTTACGCAAAGAGCGCAGAAGGAAGAAAAAGAAAACAAAAAAGGAGAGAAAAGAGAAAAGCGAAAAGAGAAAAAATAAAGAAAAACAAAATTTGAAAAATGAAGATAGTTTCAAAATAGCAAGCTTTTTTTAATATTACTTTAATTTTTTGGTTTTCTTTTGTATTCTCTTTTTTGCGCCCTTAGCGAAACCTTCGCGCCCTCTGCGTTCAAAAAATGACCCCGAATTTCCCCTGTCCTGAAAACATACTACGATCAAAGAGAACCTCAATGAGCGACACACCATACGAAAACCAAATCGCCCTCGTCACCGGTGCCACACGCGGCATTGGCGCGGCTATTGCGCATGAACTGCAGGCCAAGGGCTGCAAGGTGATTGGCACCGCCACGACGGCCGAGGGTGCTGAAAAAATCACTGCCACCGGTATTCAGGGCGCAGTACTCAATGTCACCGATGGCGCTGCCGTGGACACGTTGATCGATAGCATCGTCAAAGAGCATGGTGCCTTGCACATCCTGGTCAACAACGCGGGCATTACCCGCGACACATTGGCCATGCGCATGAAGGACGATGAATGGGACGCGGTGGTGGACACCAACCTCAAGGCGGTGTTTCGCATGAGCCGCGCCGTCATGCGTACCATGATGAAGCAGCGCTACGGGCGCATCGTCAACATCACCAGTGTGGTGGGTGCTATGGGCAACGCGGGCCAGGCCAACTATGCGGCGGCCAAGGCGGGCGTTGCGGGCATGACGCGGGCGCTGGCGCGTGAGCTGGGCTCGCGCAACATCACCGTCAACTGCATTGCGCCAGGGTTTATTGAAACCGATATGACAGCGGGCTTGCCCCCAGAGCAGCAAAAAGCGCTGTTATCGGCGATTCCACTGGGTCATCTGGGCAAACCAGTCGACATCGCCCATGCTGTGGCGTTTGTGGCCAGCCCTCAGGCTGGGTACATTACGGGGCAAGAGCTGCATGTCAACGGTGGCATGTTGATGTAGCAGGGCGTGCCGCCTGGCCGCAAGCTGGTGCGCAAAAAAAGCGCGCAAAAAAAGCTACGCTAAAAGCTGTTCAGACTGTAAAAACTCCCATCTCAGCGCGAAAATGTAAAACCCATCGGTAAACAGGTAAAATTCTGCGATTATTAACAACCCTTTGAGGGACCCTATGAGCGATATTGAAACCCGTGTCAAAAAAATCATTGCCGAACAACTCGGCGTAGAAGAGTCGCAAGTGACTCCCGAAAAGGCTTTCGTGGCCGACTTGGGTGCCGACTCACTGGACACGGTAGAGCTGGTGATGGCTCTGGAAGACGAGTTTGGGATCGAGATCCCTGACGAGGAAGCCGAAAAGATCACTACCGTGGCTACGGCCATTGCCTACGCCAATACGCACAAAAAGGCGTAGGCCGCGCTAGCTGACACCAAGGGCCACGGGCAGCCATGCTTTGGCCCTTTTTTCGTTGGAGCCGGGCACCAGTTTGCAATGCCCGATTTTTAGATGTTTTTTGCGGTGTCCGGATGGACTGTTTATATAGTCACCTGGCATGCCGCGTTCAGTGGATCTACACATGACCAAACGTCGAGTCGTCGTCACCGGCCTAGGCTGCATCAGCCCGGTGGGCAATACGGTGCAAACCGCCTGGGGCAACCTGCTGGCAGGCCAGTCGGGCATCGACACCATCACCAAGTTTGATGCCAGCGCCTTTGCCAGCAAAATTGCCGGCGAGGTCAAGGGTTTTAATGTGGAGGACTACATGACCTCCAAAGAAGCCCGCAGCATGGACACCTTTATCCACTACGGCATTGCCGCTGCGGTGCAGGCTGTGGCCGACGCTGGTCTGGCCACGGGCGAGGCGCTGGCCGAAGACAAAGCCGTGCGCATCGGCTGCAACATTGGCTCGGGCATCGGCGGTCTGCCCTTGATTGAAGACACCCACACCGAGTTGACCAACCGTGGCCCGCGCCGTATCACGCCGTTTTTTGTACCCGCCAGCATCATCAACATGATCTCAGGCCATGTGTCGATGAAGTTTGGCTTCAAAGGCCCCAACATCGCGGTGGTGACGGCCTGCACTACGGGCCTGCATGCGATAGGCCTGAGTGCCCGCATGATCGAGTATGGCGATGCCGACGTGATGGTCTGCGGTGGTGCTGAGGCCACTATTTCGCCGCTGGGTATTGGCGGTTTCGCCGCCATGCGCGCCCTTAGCACCCGCAACGACGACCCCAAAACCGCCAGCCGCCCCTGGGACAAAGACCGCGACGGTTTTGTACTGGGCGAGGGCGCGGGCGTGCTGGTGCTGGAAGAGTACGAGCATGCTAAAGCCCGTGGGGCCAAAATTTACTGCGAGCTGCCCGGCTTTGGCATGAGCGCTGACGCTGGCCACATGACGGCCCCCAATATGGACGGCCCGCGCCGCGCCATGCTGGCCGCGCTGGCCAATGCAGGCCTGAACGCGGATGCCGTGCAGTACCTCAACGCCCACGGCACCTCCACCCCGTTGGGCGACACCAACGAGACGCAGGCCATCAAAGCGGCTTTGGGCGAGCACGCCAAAAAGGTGGTGATCAACTCCACCAAGAGCATGACCGGGCATTTGCTGGGCGGCGCAGGCGGCATTGAAAGTGTGTTCACTGTGCTGGCGCTGCACCACCAAAAGAGCCCGCCCACCATCAACATCTTTAACCAAGACCCCGAGTGCGACCTGGACTACTGCGCCAACACCGCCCGCGACATGAAAATTGACGTGGCAATGAAGAACAACTTTGGCTTTGGTGGTACCAATGGCACCTTGGTGTTCAAGCGTATTTGATGCGCGATCGTCACGTCTGACCTTACCGTGAAAACACCTCCTGCCGCCTCGATACGCCTGGGAGCATCTGTCTATTACCGTACTGCGGTGAGCTTATTTGCTATACTATTGGTAGCTTCTATCATTCTATTCACAAGAACTTCGGGTGATTTCGGTATCAAAATCGTTTTTGTAGGGCTAACGGGTGCGTTAGCAATCGCGCTGGGGCTGTGGGATGCCTGGCGACCACGCCAAGGTGCATTGCACTACGCAGCAGGGCAATGGGTGCTGGCCAAGGGTGACGTTGAAAGCCAAGGAACTTTGCAGGTGGTGTCGGATCTACAGACCTACATCCTCGCACGTTATACCCCCTCGAACCATGCCCTGGATGATTCACTACAGCAACACAAAACACAATGGTTGCATCTGGAAAGTCGGCATGGGCAAGACTGGCGTGCCCTCAGGCGGGCGCTGTTTGCCATGCCGCTGCCGGCCATGACCATACCCTCGGCTAAACCACTATGACCCAGGTTAATGGTGCTGAACTCTCCTCTGTGTTGCCTGTGGCTACTGCGCAGCCAAGTTCGTCAGTTGTAGATGCAGACCATGCCTTGGTCACGCTAGCCCAGGCAGGCGATGACCGCGCTTATGAGATGCTAGTTATAAAGTACCAGCGCCGTATTGAGCGGTTGGTGGGCCGCATGGTGCGTGATGTCGATGTGGTGCAGGACATTGCCCAGGAAACCTTTGTCCGCGCCTGGCGCGCCCTGCGCAATTTCCGGGGCGAGGCGCAGTTCTACACCTGGTTGTACCGTATTGCCGTCAACAGTGCCAAAAAACACCTGATGCAGGTCAAGCGTGACCCCATCATTACAGAGGCGGCCTTGCGCGGTGCTGAGAGCGATGAAGATGAAACTTCTTTTGAGCAACACCCTCTAAATAATCGAGCTTCCGATGGCGACACACCAGAGTCGGCTTATGCGGCCAAAGAAATTGCCCAGGCTGTCAATTCTGCTATGGATGCCCTGCCTGAGGAACTACGCCAGGCCATCACGCTCAGAGAGCTGGAAGGCCTGACTTACGAGGAAATCAGCGAACTGATGAACTGCCCCATAGGCACAGTACGCTCGCGGATTTTCAGGGCGCGAGAGGCGATTTCTGCACGCATCAAACCGATGCTGGAGAAACAGACGGATAAACGTTGGTAGCGCGGCAAGGTTGTGCCGTAGGACAGATGGAAAGAGTACGCACCGTGATAGACAGGCTAATTAACCCGATAGGGAAGTAAATACGATGATGAACTACGCAAACAACGAAGCATCGGTACAAGAGCAGCTATCGGCCCTGGTCGATGGTGAGCTGAATATGGAGCAGACCAGTGCAGTGGTACTGGCCAGCCGCGCAGATGCCAATCTGATGCAAACCTGGGCCAGTTACCAGGCCATTGGCCAGGTGCTGCGTGGCCATGCCAGCGATGCGGCACGCCTGCCTGTAAAGGCCGCTGCACAAACGCCAGTGACGAATGCCGCCCCCGCGCGCTCCGCGCTGGAGGCTGCCCACATTGGCACCGCGTCCGTGCAGCCTGTGCCCCTGGTGCGCAGTGCCGCCAACGATTCAGTGTTTCGCTGGAAGCTGGTGGCGGGTGTGGCGGCATTTGCCGCCATAGGCTCGATGGTCTGGGCGCTGGTCGGTACGCAGGTCAGCCCCACTGGTGTACAACTTGCCCAGCGTGCCGCGCCTGTACCTGTTGTAGCGGCAGCCTCAACTGTGCCAACCTCTACCCCGACTGCAACTTCAGCGCCTGAGCTTGCCCCCGTCATGCTGCGCGACCCTCGCCTGGACGAACTGCTTGCCGCACACAAACAATTTGGTGGTGCCTCGGCCTTGCAGCAGCCCGCAGGCTTTTTGCGCAATGCCACCTTTCAGTCCAGTGGCCGGTAAAGCCACGCTATGGCCCTATTTTCCATGCCTAAAAAGTCTGTAGACCAATATTTCATTGCGCAAGCAGCTATTTTTTTGATAGCTAGCATGTGGTCAGCAGCAATCCCCGTGCAGGCCCAAACGGTCAACCCGGTGGGTGTTGAGGCAGCGCTGAACATCAACGAGTGGTTGCTGCGCATGCACGATGCTGCCAATAAAAAGCGCTCTTATATTGGTACCCTGGTGCAGTCGTCCCCGCAAACCATGAGCAGCGCCCGCATCTGGCACGCCTGTGATGGCAACCAGCAGATGGAGCGCATCGAAACCCTCACCGGTGCGCCACGCTCGACCTTCCGGCACAACGACAAGCAGGTCACCTTTATGCCCGACGTGAAGGTAGCGCGCATAGAAAAGCGTGAACAAATTGGTGGTTTCCCCGAGTTGCTTAAACCCGGCGCAGGCAATATCCCCGAGTTTTATGCCGTCAAGGCTCTGGGCCATGAACGCATCGCCGGGCTCGATGCCGACGTAGTGCAACTGTTGCCCAAGGACGCATTGCGCTTTGGCTACCGTATCTGGACTGAGAAAAAATCCAACTTGGTGGTCAAACTCCAAACCATCGATGCAGCAGGCAGTGTGTTGGAACAAGCGGCTTTTTCCGAACTGCAACTGGATGCGCCTGTCAAGATGGACAAACTATTGCAGATGATGGCCGCTACCGATGGCTACAAGCTAGACCAGCCCCAACTGGTTAAAACCACGGCAGCCGCAGAGGGCTGGGCGCTCAAATCCCCTGCTGCTGGCTTTAAACCTTTGAACTGCTATAAACGCCCTGCTGGAGCCACAGAACCAGGGGCGACCCAGACGCTGCAGTGGCTGTTTTCGGACGGCTTGGCGACGGTATCCTTGTTTATTGAAGACTTTGACAAAACCCGTCACACCCAGGAGGGTGTGATCTCTGCGGGCGCTACGCACACCCTGCTCAAGCGCATGAATGAATATTGGCTGACAGCGGTCGGCGAAGTGCCGCCTCAAACGTTAAAGACTTTTGCACAGGGGCTGGAGCGTAAAAAATAGTTTCTTTAAAAGAATTTTTCTTGAATTTTCTCCAGCGATTCTCAGTTTGTTTGATTATTTTTATTGCGATTTAACAGGAAATCTATGACCCGTTCATTCACTGCAGCGCGCACTTTGCCTTGTGTTCTTTCGCTCACTTTTGTTGCCGCCATGGGTGTGTGTGGTGTGGTTGCACTGGCACCTACGGCCGTGCACGCGCAGAGCGCACCCGCCGTGCGCGGCCTGCCCGACTTTGCCGACCTGGCCGAGGCTGCCAGCCCCAGTGTGGTGAATATCCGCACGCTAGAAAAATCCAAAGTTAGCGCATTGGGCGGTGGTGGTGGCACAGAGGAAGAGATGCAAGAGTTCTTCCGCCGCTTCTTCGGCGACCGCGTGCCCTCGCCCAACACGCCACGCCCTGGCCAGCCTCGCCCAGGGCAACCGCGCCCCGACAGCGAAGACGGTACACCACGCGGTGTCGGATCGGGTTTTATCCTCACCGCTGATGGTTTCATCATGACCAATGCCCATGTGGTCGATGGTGCCGACGAGGTGCTGGTCACGCTCACGGACAAGCGCGAGTTCAAAGCCAAAATCATCGGAGCCGACAAGCGCACCGACGTAGCGGTTGTCAAGATTGAAGCCAGCGGCCTGCCTGCTGTGAGAATTGGTGATGCCAGCAAAGTGCGCGTGGGAGAATGGGTGATGGCCATTGGCTCACCCTTTGGCCTGGAGAGCACGGTCACTGCGGGCATAGTCAGCGCCAAGCAGCGTGACACCGGCGACTACCTGCCCTTCATTCAGACCGACGTGGCTATCAACCCCGGCAACTCGGGCGGCCCCTTGATCAATATGCGCGGTGAGGTGATTGGCATCAACAGCCAAATTTACTCCCGCTCGGGCGGCTCCATGGGCATTTCGTTTTCCATTCCTATTGATGAGGCCACGCGGGTGAGCGATCAGCTACGCACTACGGGCCGCGTGACGCGCAGCCGCATTGGCGTGCAAATTGGCAATGTCACCAAAGAAATTGCCGAGTCTATTGGTTTGGGCAAACCCCAGGGTGCATTGGTCAGCAGCGTGGAGCCAGGTGCGCCCGCCGACAAAGCAGGCGTAGAGGCGGGTGACATCATTACCCGGTTTGACGGCAAAGTGATTGAAAAATCCAGCGACCTGCCCCGTTTGGTCGGTAGCATCAAACCCGGCACCAGAAGCACCATGACCGTGTTTCGCCGTGGTACGGCCAAAGACCTGGCAGTGACCGTGGTAGAGATTGAGCCCGAAAAACCCAAGGTGGTCGCGGCTGCCAAACCAGCCGAGGCCCCCAAGCCTACCGGTGCGGGCCAGTCCATCGGCTTGGCTGTGGCGGAGTTAACTGAAGCGCAAAAGAAAGAGCTCAAAGTCAAAGGCGGCGTGCGGGTGACCGCTGCCACCGAGGGCGCGGCTCGCGCAGGCCTGCGTGAGGGCGATGTCGTTCTGGCCGTGGCCAACACCGAGGTGAACAACCTGGCTGAATTTGAAACAGCTCTGAGCCGCGCCGACAAAGCCAAAGCCATCAACATCCTGTTTCGCCGGGGAGAGATTGCTCAGTTTGGTTTGATACGGCCAGGTAAGTAAGCGCCGCGTTAAATCACCCGTTCTGCGCGTAGCTGGCTGAGGGCTTCTTGGCTGTAGCCGAGCTGCCCCAGCACTTCGTCGGTGTGCTCGCCCAGCAGCGGCGAGCGCGTTACGTCGGTCTGGCTGTCTGATAGCTTGATCGGATTGCCCACCGTCACGTATTTCCCTCGGACGGGGTGGTCCACCTCTACCAAAGTGCCGGTGGCGTAGAGCGACCTGTCGGCGGCAATTTCTTTCATCGACAAA
>JAYVJV010000106.1:0-16689 GCA_043769005.1 Polaromonas sp.
GAACGACGCGCATGCGCTGGCGCTTGCAAGGGCCTCGATTGCCAATCTGAACGCCAATTATGAATCAAATAGACCTCTAGCCCAGGTAATACCTGCGCCGGCAGCTCCTAAATATATAGCGAATGAAGTCTATGGAATCGTGCCGACGGACACACGCAAACCGTACGACGTGCGCGAAATCATCGCCCGCATTGTGGATGGCAGCGAGTTTGACGAGTTCAAGGCGCGCTTCGGCACCACGCTGGTCACGGGCTTTGGGCATATCGAGGGCATGCCCGTCGGCATCATCGCCAATAACGGCATTTTGTTCAGTGAGTCAGCGCAAAAGGGCGCGCACTTCATCGAGCTGTGCTGTCAGCGAAAAATTCCGCTGATCTTTCTGCAGAACATCACTGGCTTCATGGTCGGTAAAAAATACGAAGCCGAAGGCATCGCGCGCCATGGCGCCAAGATGGTGATGGCGGTGGCTACCGCGCAGGTGCCGAAGTTCACCGTCGTCATCGGCGGCAGCTTCGGTGCTGGCAACTACGGCATGTGCGGCCGCGCCTACAGCCCGCGCTTTTTGTGGATGTGGCCTAACGCGCGCATCTGCGTGATGGGTGGCGAACAGGCCGCTGCCGTGCTGGCCACCGTGCGGCGCGACGGCATCGAAGCCAAAGGCGGCAGCTGGAGCGCAGAGGAAGAGGCGGCTTTCAAGCAGCCCCTGCTCGACCAGTTTGCTACCCAGTCCCACCCCTACTATTCCAGCGCCCGCCTCTGGGACGACGGGGTGATCGACCCCGCAGACACCCGCCGCGTACTGGCGCTGGGCCTGGCCGCCAGCTTGAATGCCCCTATTCCTGAGCCCAAGTTCGGCGTGTTTCGCATGTGATGTGTATAATTTTCAAAATTCATACACATTTGCACAGAGGCAGACCATGCGAACCAATATCGTGATTGACGACCAGTTGATGGCAGCGGCCATGGAGGCGGGCGATTTTAAAACCAAAAAAGATGCTGTGGAGGAGGGCTTGCGTTTGCTGGCGCGGCGCAAGGTCTACGAGGGCCTTAGGGCGCTTAGAGGCAAGCTGGTGTGGGATGACTCGGACGAAGGCTGGGCGAAAGTTGCCAAGGAAAGAGCGGCCGCAGAGCAAGCTATTCAGGCCCCATCGCATCGGACACCTAAGGCCGCAACCCGCAAAAGGACCACGGCGTGATTCTGGTGGACTCTAGCGTCTGGATCGATTTTTTTAAAGGGGCAGACAACCCCGCTACCCAGCAGCTAACGCAGTTGCTGTCTGATAACGATGCTAATGTCATGGCTGCTGATTTGGTCTTATTTGAAGTGCTGCGGGGTTTTAGGCAGGGCCCCGACCTGCGCGCAGCGCAGCGATTTTTGTCAGCGCTGCCGCAAGTCGAGTTGGGTGGCCTGGACAATGCGCTGCTGGCGGCCGAACACTGCCGCACATTGCGCGCACAGGGTTACACCATCCGCAGCCCGATTGACATTCTGCTGGCCAGCTACTGCATTACCCACCAACACCTTTTGCTCCACCGCGATGCGGATTTCGACGTAATGGAAACCTTGAGAGGCCTCAAGGTATGGAAACACTGAAAATCACACCATGACCCCCACTCTCTACGACACCCCCGAACACGCTCAACTGCGTGAGCAGATCGCCCGCTTCATCGCCCGCGAGGTCGAGCCGCATGCCCAGGCCTGGGAAGAGGCGGGCTGCGTGCCGCGCGAGGTGCTGCGCAAGATGGGCGCAGCGGGGTTGTTTGGACTGATGTACGAGAGCGAATACGGCGGTGCCGAGGCCGATGCCATGACCAACCTGGTGTTTGCCGAGGCGCTGTCGCAGTCCACCTTTGGCGGCTTCATCATCACCGTCCTGGTGCACACCGACATGGCCAGCCCGCACCTGCACCATGCGGGCACGCCCGCGCAAAAGGCGCGCTACATGCCCGGCGTGATCCGTGGTGAGACCATTACGGCGGTGGGCATCAGCGAGCCGGGCGCGGGCTCTGACGTAGCGGGCATGCGCAGCACGGCCAAACGCGACGGCGACGACTGGGTGCTCAACGGCACCAAGATGTTCATCACCAACGGCGTGCATGCCAATCTGTATTTCGTCGCCGCGCGCACGGGCACGGCGCGCCATGCGGTGTCGATCTTTATTGTCGAAAAAGGCACGCCCGGTTTCAGCGTGGGGCGGGCGCTCAAAAAATCGGGTTGGCTCAGCTCCGATACCGCCGAGCTGGTGCTGGACAACGTGCGCATCCCGGCTGGCAACTTGCTGGGCGAAGAGGGCAAGGGCTTTTACTCGATCATGAAAAACTTTCAGACCGAGCGCATCGCGCTGGCCGCCATGGCGGTGGGCCACTGCACGCAGGCACTGACAATGACACTGGACTATGTGCGCCAGCGCCCCGCCTTTGGCGCCACGCTGTGGGACAAGCAGACCATCCGCCAGCGCCTGGCCATGCTGGATGCCAAAACGCGCGCCGCCCGCCAGTACATGTACCACTGCGCCTGGCTGGTCACGCAGGGCAAAGACGTGGTGCAAGACGTATCCCTGCTCAAGGCCTTGACGGGCGAGCTGGTCAACGAAGTGCTGCAAACCTGCCAGCAGTTTCACGGCGGCATGGGCTACATGCGCGAGTCGGCTATTGAGCGGCTGTGGCGTGATGCCCGCGTGCTGGGCATAGGTGGCGGCGCGACCGAGGTGATGCTGGATGAAGCGGCCAAGCGTTATTGAATTGCATAAGAAAGCTGCACGACATGTCCGCTAACCCAACGCCCCCCACACTGATCATCCAAGTGCAGGACAAGATCGGCCGCATCACACTGAACCGCCCCGATGTACGCAACGCCTTTAACGACAGCGTGATTGCCGAAGTCACCGCTGCATTCGCAGACCTGGGGCAAAGAGACGAGGTACGCTGCATCGTCCTCGCCGCCGAAGGCACGGCATTTTGCGCAGGCGCAGACCTGAACTGGATGCGCCGCATGGCGGACTACACGCATGACGAAAACCTGGCCGATGCGGCCAAGCTGGCGGGAATGCTGCGCACGATCTACGAGTGCCCCAAACCCACCGTGGCACGCATCCAGGGCGACGTGTACGCGGGCGGCATGGGCTTGGTGGCGGCTTGCGACATGGCGGTGTCGGTGGATGCGGCCCACTACTGCCTGAGTGAAGTCAAGCTGGGGCTGATTCCGGCCACTATCAGCCCCTATGTGATCCGCGCCATGGGCGCGCGCGCGGCCCACCGGTACTTTTTGACAGCCGAGCGGTTCAGTGCCGCAGAGGCCCATCGCATTGGCCTGGTGCACGAGGTGGTGAGCGCCGCAGACCTGGATGCCAAGGTGCAGGAGATCACCCAGCACCTGTGCAACGCAGGCCCAGAGGCCATGAAAACGTGCAAAAAGTTGGTGCAGGACATCGCGGAT
The DNA here is from genome assembly GCA_043769005.1 of Polaromonas sp. Taxonomy (GTDB): domain Bacteria; phylum Pseudomonadota; class Gammaproteobacteria; order Burkholderiales; family Burkholderiaceae_C; genus JAAFIP01. The sequence continues at coordinate 3,437 of JAYVJV010000106.1, forward strand.
CGTGAAATCAGTCAACCGCTGATCGACCAGACCGTTGCAGGCATAGCGGCCATTCGGGCCAGCGCGGAAGGCAAAGAAGGCTTACAGTCCTTCTTGCACAAGCGCAAACCGAATTGGTTAATCTAGCCATCGGCCACTTGCCGCGCACACAGGAGTCTTCCCATGGATGCCTTTCTTCCCTACCTCCAGCAACTCATCACCAACTTGTTTGCCAGCGGCGGTGACGTGGCGGGCTCGACGGGCAAAGCCATGGGTGGCTTGGACATGGCTGGGCTAGCCGCGCTGGCTGCGGCACTGGGCTGGGCCAGCGGCATCCGTTTGTACCTGGTGGTGTTTTTGACGGGTATAGCAGGTTTTATGGGCTTTATCCCCTTGCCCAGTGGTTTGCATGTGTTGCAACACCCGGCCATGCTGGCGGGTAGCGGCTTCATGCTGTTCGTCGAATTTTTTGCCGACAAAATCCCCGGTGTGGATTCGCTGTGGGACATGGTGCACACGGTCATCCGCGTGCCCGCCGGGGCCGCGTTGGCAGCGGGCGTGTTTGGTGCCGACAGTGCCATGATGGGTACTGTGGCTGCCTTGCTCGGTGGCACGCTGGCCGCCACCGCCCACGCCACCAAGGCCACTACACGCGCTGCCATCAACACATCACCCGAACCGTTTAGCAACGTGGCCATGAGCCTGGTAGAAGAGGGCGGCGTGATGGGCATGATGTGGCTGGCCACCAACTACCCCATCACCTTTGGCATCGTGCTGTGCATCGTGCTGGTGCTATCGGTCGTGCTGTTGGTGGTGCTGCTGAAGTTTCTCAAAGGCGTGCTGCGCCGCATGTCTGAATTTTTCTCCCCAACCCCCAGGACGGCTTGATGTTTTCTAAAGTATTGATTGCCAACAGAGGAGAAATTGCCTGTAGAGTGGCCGCCACCTGTGCGCGACTAGCTATAAAGACAGTAGCAGTCTATTCAGATGCCGATGCCAGTGCCAAGCATGTAGCGGCGTGTGACGAAGCGGTGCATATCGGCGGCAGCGCGCCCAAGGACAGCTATTTGCGTTGGGAAAAAATCATTGCTGCGGCCAGGCAAACCGGCGCGCAGGCTATCCACCCAGGCTATGGCTTTTTAAGTGAGAACGAAGAGTTTGCCCAGGCCTGTGCGGATGCCGGGCTGGTGTTTATCGGCCCGCCCGCCTCGGCCATCAAGGCCATGGGCCTCAAGGCTGAATCCAAGCGCCTGATGGCCAAGGCCGGTGTGCCCCTGGTGCCTGGCTACCACGGGGCTAACCAAGATGCAGCGCTGCTGAAAAAAGAAGCCGATGCTATCGGCTACCCGGTGCTCATCAAAGCCAGTGCGGGCGGCGGCGGCAAGGGCATGCGCGCGGTGGACAGGGCCGAGGACTTTGATGCCGCCTTGCAAAGCTGCAAGCGGGAAGCCATCAACAGTTTTGGCGACGACGCGGTGCTCATTGAAAAGTATGTGCAACGCCCACGGCATATCGAGATTCAGGTGTTTGGCGACACCCAGGGCAACTACGTGTATCTGTTTGAGCGCGATTGCAGCGTGCAGCGCCGCCACCAAAAGGTACTGGAAGAAGCGCCCGCCCCCGGCATGACGCAGGCCCTGCGCGAGCAGATGGGCGCGGCGGCGGTGGCTGCGGCGAGGGCGGTGAACTATGTGGGCGCGGGGACGGTGGAGTTCATCGTGGAGCTGGGGAGCGCAGTAGCCGCCGCGCCGGGCCGCCCCAAGCAAGGCACGGCCCCCTCGGGGGGCAGCGCAGCACACGAAGTGGCAAGCGTGGGGGCTTTTTACTTTATGGAGATGAACACCCGGCTACAGGTGGAGCACCCCGTGACTGAAGCGATCACCGGGCTGGACCTCGTGGAGTGGCAGTTGCGCGTAGCCTCTGGCGAGAAACTGCCGTTGACGCAAGACCAATTGCGCATCACCGGCCACGCCATCGAGGCGCGGATTTGCGCCGAGAATCCTGACAACAACTTTTTACCCGCCACTGGAACGCTACAGGTGTACAGCCTGCCCGAATGCAAGCATTTTGAACGCGGCGCAGTGCGGGTGGACTCGGGCGTGCGCCAGGGCGATGCTATTTCGCCGTACTACGACTCGATGGTGGCCAAACTCATTGTGCATGGTGCCACGCGTGCTGAAGCCTTGGCCAAGCTCGATCAAGCCTTGTCGCAAACGCATATCGTCGGTCTGCATACCAATGTGCAGTTCTTGCGCCATGTGGTGCAAAGCCCGTCGTTTACACAAGCCAACCTGGACACGGCACTCATCCCGCGTGAAGCTGCGGTGCTGTTTAATCAGGAAAAATTGGGTTTAACCCTTGCAGTGGCAGCGCAAATAGCTAGTACTTTGATAGCAGAGAAGGTGCAGCAGACGACTGATCCGTTCAGCCACCAGGACGGCTGGCGCGCTTACGGCGTGGCCACACGGCGCTTTGAGCTGGAGTTCCATGGCGAGGTGGTGAACGCCGCGCTCACGTATTTACATGACGGTGCCCTGCATCTGCGGGTGGATACTGACGCACAAACTTTGCCTGATGTCCAGACAAAGAGTAATGCAAAGCACGAGCTGAAGAAAAGCCAAGCAAGCGCGGTTCAAGCGGCACCGCCAGTGCAGGGCATGCTGAGTTTTGCATCGACATCGCAGGGCATCACGGTGGACTTTGCCGGGCAGCGTTGCACTGCTGCCTGTTATGCTATTTTCCATGCAAAAGGCATTGAAACTCATATATTTAGCGCGCAAGCAGCTACTAAAATTATAGCAATTGATATGTTCGCCCATGCCGGTGAGGCGCATACCGAGAACGGACGCTTGACCGCGCCTATGCCAGGCAAAGTGGTGTCGTTTGCCGTCAAGGTGGGTGACAAGGTGAAAAGCGGACAAGCCTTGGCGGTGATGGACGCGATGAAGATGGAGCATACCATCGCTGCCCCCAAAGACGGCACGGTGGCCGAGCTGCTGTATGCCCCCGGCGACCAGGTGGCTGAAGGGGCCGAGTTGCTCACGCTGGCGGCTTGATGCGCATTAGCTTTTGCTGTACCGACACCAAGGCCGAGCCGTGGCTTGCTGGCCTGCGTAGCGCTTTGCCGCAGGCCGAGGTGAGCCTTTGGCACAGTGGCGCTGCGCTGGCCGACTACGCCGTGGTGTGGGCACCGCCCCAGCAGTTTTTTGACGAACAGGTCGCGCTCAAAGCGGCTTTCAACATCGGTGCGGGGGTGGATGCGCTGCTCAAGCTGCGCGTACCCGCGCACACCCAGATCGTGCGTTTGGACGATGCGGGTATGTCGGTGCAAATGGCCGAGTATGTGTGCCATGCCGTCATTCGCCACTTTCGTGAGTTCGATGGGTATGAGGCGGACACGCGCGCAGGCAAGTGGTCGTTTCGCAAGCCGCGCAGTCGGGTCGACTTCCCCGTGGGCGTGCTGGGCCTGGGAGTTCTGGGCGCGCGCGTAGCCAAGGCGCTGTCGGTATTTGACTTCCCGGTCAACGGTTGGAGCCAAAGCGCCAAGCAGGTGGACGGTGTGCGTTGCTGGCACGGCGCAGGCCAACTCGACGAGTTTCTGCACCATAGCAAAGCGCTGGTCTGCCTGCTACCGCTGACACCGCAGACTGAAAATATCTTGAACCGCAACACCCTGGGCGCACTCCAACCGGGTGCCTATGTCATCAACGTGGCACGCGGCGCGCACCTGGTGGACGACGATTTAATCGCTTTGCTGGACAGCGGCCACCTGGCAGGTGCCACGCTGGACGTGTTTCGCCAAGAGCCGTTGCCTGCCGAGCACGCTTTCTGGAAACATCCGAAAATCACCCTCACACCCCACACCTCGGCGCGCACGCTGCGTGATGAAAGCATTGCGCAGATTGCCAGCAAAATACTGGCGCTGCACAGCGGCCACAGCGTGGCCGGTGTGGTGGACAGAACCAAAGGTTATTGAGCTATGAAGTACCCCGCCAAAGTCAAACTCGTCGATGTCGGCCCGCGCGACGGCCTGCAAAATGAAAAGCTGCCCGTGCCTGCGGACATCAAAATCGCATTGGTGCACAAACTGCAAGATGCAGGTTTGAAAGAAATCGAAGTCACCAGTTTTGTCAGCCCCAAATGGGTGCCGCAAATGGCCGACAACGCGCAGGTGATGGCGGGCATTGCACGCAAGAGCGGCGTACGCTACAGCGTGCTCACTCCCAACATGCAGGGCTATGAAGCGGCAGTCAAATCCCAGCCCGACGAGATTGTGGTGTTTGCCGCTGCCAGCGAGGCCTTCAGCCAGCGCAACATCAATTGCTCGATAGCCGAGAGCATCGAACGCTTTGCACCCGTAGTCGCCGCCGCCCGCGCCGCAGGCATTTATGTGCGCGGTGCCATGAGCTGCGCGGTGGGCTGCCCCTACGAAGGCGAAGTGGCCCCCGAGCGCGTGGGCTACTTGGCCGCTCTGATGAAGGGCATCGGCGTGCAGCACATCGGCGTGGCCGACACCATTGGCGTAGGGACACCGCGTAAGGTGCAAGCCGCCATCGAGGCCACGCTCAAGCATTACGGCATCGACGATATCTCCGGGCACTTTCATGACACCTACGGTCAGGCGCTGGCCAACACCTTGGTCAGCCTGGAGATGGGGGTGTGGCAGTACGACACATCCATCGCAGGTCTGGGCGGCTGCCCCTATGCAAAGGGAGCCACGGGCAACGTCGCTACCGAAGACGTGGTCTACATGCTGCACGGCATGGGCATTGAGACCGGTATTGACCTGGACAAGCTGATCGACGCGGGCCTGTTTATCAGCGAGTTTTTGCAGCGCAAGCCGCAGTCGCGCGCTGCGACCGCCCTGTTGAACAAGCGGATAGCTGTATGATTCGCTATAATTATAATAGCTGCTTACACCACATTTTATTGGCCTGGAGGCTGTTTTGATGGTTAACCCATTGCCACGCAGTACACCGCAGGCTGGTGTGCATCTGCGCGCTGCCGATGGAGCGCAGCGCAGCGATGCGCCCGTGCCCAGCCCTTGCACGGGGGTGTGCCTGCTACAGGCCAGCAGTGGTTTTTGCCAAGGCTGCCTGCGCACTCTGGATGAAATAGCCACTTGGGGCCAGGCTGATGAGGCGTACAAGCGGCGGGTCATGGTGCAATTGGCGCAACGGGAACTCTCGCCATGAAGCACATTACCTTTTACCTCGACTTCATCTCGCCCTACGCCTATCTGGCGTTTGAGCGCCTGCCCGCCGCGCTGCAAGGCCTGAGCTACCAGGTCACCTACAAGCCCGTATTGTTTGCCGCCATGCTCAACCACTATGGCCAGCTCGGCCCCGCCGAAATAGCACCCAAGCGCACTTGGACCTACCGCCAAATGCTCTGGCTGGCGCGCGAGCAGGGCGTGCCGATGCAAGCACCCGCCAGCCATCCGTTTAACCCCATTGGGCTGCTGCGCCTGGCGGTCGCCTGCGGTAAAGACGGGGCGTGCAATCGCTATGTGGCCGAGACAATTTTTCGCCATGTGTGGACGACCGGGCAAGATGCAGGCGACGCACTGCGCCTGAGCGAGTTGACGGCGCGACTCCAACCAGCAAGACTGGTCACCGACCTGGCCGTCAAAGCAGAGCTCAAATCCAATACCGATAGCGCTATCGCCGCACAGGTGTTTGGTGTGCCCAGTATGCAGGTGGACGGGGATGTGTTGTGGGGCTTGGATGCCTTGCCCATGTTGCGCCAACACCTCGAAGGCGACGCGTGGTTCAACTCGGCTGATTGGAAGGGCGCATCGGGATTACCCGTAGGAACTCGCAGAAAATCACATAATGAAAAATAAGTTAAGGGTTGTTACTAATCTTGTAAGAACGTGAAAAGGTTCACGTCAGCCAAGGGTCAGTGCCTCGCTTGATAGTCGGTGCTTCGCATTCCGTCGGAGTGTGACTTATTTAATGCAGGAGACTTGTCGCATGGCAACAGCAGTAGCAACACCCGATACCGGGATGACTGCCACAGAGAAGAAGGTGATTTTCGCCTCCTCTCTGGGCACGGTGTTTGAATGGTATGACTTTTATCTCTACGGCTCACTCGCCGCGATTATTGCAAAGCAGTTTTTCTCGGGCCTAGACCCCTCAGCCGCTTACATTTTTGCTCTGTTGGCTTTTGCCGCAGGCTTTTTGGTGCGTCCTTTCGGCGCACTAGTGTTTGGCCGCTTGGGCGACATGATTGGCCGCAAATACACCTTCCTGATCACGATTGTGATTATGGGTGCTGCCACCTTCATCGTGGGTTTACTGCCCAACTACGCTGCCATCGGCGTGGCCGCTCCCATCATTTTGGTGGCACTGCGCATGTTGCAAGGCCTGGCACTGGGCGGTGAGTACGGTGGCGCAGCTACCTACGTAGCCGAGCATTCACCCAACGGCAAACGCGGTGCCTACACCGCATGGATCCAGACCACCGCAACACTGGGCCTGTTCCTGTCGTTGATGGTGATTTTGGGCGTGCGTACCGCGATTGGCGAAGCCGCTTTTGCGGACTGGGGCTGGCGCGTACCGTTCCTGATCTCCATCTTGCTGTTGGCCGTGTCCGTCTGGATCCGTCTGAGCATGAACGAATCGCCAGCTTTCCAGAAAATGAAGTCGGAAGGCAAAACCTCCAAGGCACCTTTGTCTGAATCTTTCGGCGAATGGAAAAACCTCAAAATCGTGATTTTGGCTCTGCTGGGTTTGACCGCTGGTCAGGCAGTGGTGTGGTACACCGGCCAGTTCTATGCGCTGTTTTTCTTGACGACGATTGCCAAAGTAGACGGCGTGACTGCCAACCTGTTGATTGCAGCATCGCTGGTGATCGGTACGCCTTTCTTCATCGTATTCGGTGCTTTGTCAGACAAGATCGGCCGCAAGCCGATCATCATGCTGGGTTGCCTGTTGGGCGCGTTGACCTACTTCACCGTATTCCCCATGCTGATGGAATATGCCAACCCTGGTTTGAAGAAGGCCCAGGCCACCTCCAACGTGGTGGTGAAAGCCGACCCAGCGACCTGCTCGTTCCAGGGCAGTCCTATTGCGCGTGAAATTGACTTCACCAGCTCCTGCGACCAGGCCAAACGCGTACTGGCACAAAACTTTATTCCCTACAAGAACGAAGTCGCACCCGCAGGCACCCCAGCCAGTATCACGATTGGCCCGACCACCATTCCAGCGATGAACGCCACGCTGAACGACAAGCGCAACGGCTTCTCTGCTGAAAGCGGCAAACAGATTGCTGACTTCAAGAAGTCCGTTCTGGACGCTGCCAAAACTGCTGGCCTGACCGCCAAAGCCGATGACAAATCCATGAACAAGGGTATGGTCTTGGCTCTGTTGGTCTTCCTGGTGATCCTGGTAACCATGGTGTACGGCCCCATTGCCGCCATGCTGGTTGAGCTGTTCCCCACCCGTATCCGCTACACGTCCATGAGCCTGCCCTACCACATCGGTAACGGCTGGTTCGGTGGTTTGTTGCCCACTACGGCCTTTGCTATGGTGGCTGCCACCGGTGACATCTACTACGGCCTGTGGTACCCCGTGATTGTGGCTGCAGGCACCTTCGTCATTGGCATGATCTTCATCAAAGAGACCAAAGACGTGGATATTTACGCCAGAGACTAATCTGTCATCATGATGCTAAAGGCTCCCGCAGTTTTTGCGGGAGCCTTTTTTTATGGATTGACTACCAACTCGTATCCGTTAAAGTTTGTGGTGTGTCATTCAAATCAAGGAGTTAAGTATGTGGAAAATTTTTTTGGGTTTTGTTGCTTTTGCCAGCTTGGGTTTGTTCATGATTTTCAAAGGCGGCGACAAAGTCGATATGAGCGGAGAAAAGCACGACACGGGTAGCCATGCCGTTGAGCCTGCAGCGAAGCCAGCCCCTGCTGTAGCGCCCGCACCAGCGGCCAGTGCTGCCAAATAATTGCAACCAAACATGCCCCAACAAAGCGATTCGGCCCACGTATCGCGTGACTGGGCTTGGAATAAGCGGTTCATCGCGGCTTTGCTGCTTGTCTGGCTCGCGGTCACATTTATAGTGCCCTACTTTGCGCTGGATCTGCGCTTTTACATCATGGGCTGGCCATTCAGTTTTTGGATGACAGCGCAGGGTACTTTGCTGGTGTACCTGGCCATTGTGGCCATCTATGGTTGGGTAATGAACCGCCGGGATGCACAAGCGGCTGCGCGGCAGCATGACTAAGCCCGCCCAAGACGGCGCGTGGAGCCCGCGCGAGTTTGAAAAACAGCTCCACAAGGTGTATGGCTGGTACACCCTGGGTGTACTGCTGTTTGTAGCGCTACTTGCATGGCTTGAGCAAAGGGGTTTGCGCCGTGAGTGGCTGGGCGGCAGCTTTTTGATGGCCACGATTGCCGTGTACGCTGCCATTGGTGTGCTGTGCCGCACGGCCGATATGGATGAATACTATGTCGCAGGCAGGCGCATACCGGCCATGTACAACGGTATGGCAGCAGCGGCCGATTGGTTGTCTGCGGCCTCCTTTGTCGGCCTGGCGGGCACGCTGTATCTGGGCGGCTATGCGGGGTTGGCGTTTATTTTGGGCTGGACAGGGGGCTTTTGTCTGCTGGCCTTGCTGGTAGTGCCTTATTTGCGCAAGTTTGGTCAGTACACCGTGGCAGATTTTTTTGCCGTGCGTTACGGCGGACGTGCACCACGCACCATGGCGGCCATCGCCGCGATGATGTGCTCTTTTGTCTATCTGGTAGCGCAGATTTATGCGGTTGGTTTGATCAGCTCACGGCTGACTGGCATTGCTTTTGAAATTGGCATTTTCCTGGGGTTAGGCGGCGTGCTGCTGTGTTCCTTCCTGGGGGGCATGCGCGCCATTACCTGGACGCAGGTGGCGCAGTACATCGTGATGGTGATTGCGTTTACGGTGCCTGTGGTGTGGCTTTCGGTCAAGCAAACCGGGTCACCTCTGCCGCAGTGGGTGGCGGGTTTGCAACTGGAAAAAGTAACCCAGCGTGAAGCGCAGTTGTTGCAAGACCCGCGAGAAATACAGGTGCGGGAGATTTACCGCAAACGCGCCGAAGAGCTCGATGCCAAGCTGGCCCAGCCAGCGCAGGCCTTGGTGCAAGAGCGCAGCCAGGCGGCGCGAAAAGTAACCGAGATCAAAGCAGCCAACGCCCCCGTGCGCGAGATTGCCGCTGCTGAAAAAGCCTTGGGCGCTGTGACCCGCGATCAAAAGAAGGCCATCGCCACCTGGGAGCAAGCGCGCGCCGTGGCACAAAACAAAGCTAAACCATTGTCTGGTATGCCGCGCCATGCCGATGAGTACAGTGGTAATCCCGATGGAGATGCGGCTGAACAAGAGGCGTTTAGGGTTTCGCGCAATAACTATTTAGCGCTGATTTTTTGCCTGGTGCTCGGCACCGCCGCACTGCCGCATGTGCTCACCCGTTACTACACCACCCCCAGTGTGCGCGAGGCGCGCAGTGCGGCCACATGGTCTTTGTTTTTTATCTTGATCATCTACCTTACCCTGCCCGCGTTGGCAATTTTGGTGAAATACGAAATTTTTCAAAACCTAGTGGGACTACCCTTTGAAAGGCTCCCCGCCTGGATTGCGCAATGGAGCAAGGTCGATGCCAGTCTGATTTCGGTGGTGGACATCAACCAAGATGGCATCTTGCAGCTAGGCGAAATGACTATCGGTAGTGACATCCTCATGCTGGCCATGCCGGAGATTGCGGGCCTACCCTATGTGATTGCTGCGCTGGTCGCGGCGGGTGGGCTAGCCGCCGCGCTGTCAACGGCCGATGGTTTGCTGCTGACCATAGCCAGTGCCATGTCCCACGATATGTACTACAAAATGCTGGCCCCACGGGCTTCTACGTTTCGCCGCGTGACAATCTCCAAAGTGCTGCTGCTGATGGTGGCATTGGCAGCGGCTTATGCGGCGGCCCAAAAACCAGGCGACATTGTTTTCATGGTCACGGCGGCTTTTTCATTGGCTGCATCGGTGTATTTTCCGGCCTTGGTGATGGGGATTTTCTGGAAACGGGCAACGGGGTGGGGGGCTGTCGCGGGTATGTGGACAGGTTTTGCAGTCACCCTGTATTACATGGTCGCCAACCAGCCTTGGCTCAGAGCGGTTTTTTCGATAGAGTCGCCCATTGCCCTGTGGTGGGGCATCCAGCCACTGGCGGCGGGCGTTTTTGGAGTGCCCGCAGGCCTGTGCATGCTGGTGCTGGTGAGCTGGTTTGGGCCTGTGCCCGGCCAGCGAAGTGCTGATTTTGTAGACGGCATTCGCAGCGGCAGCTAGCGCCTGCGCACGCAGTGTGGGGTATTTGTCACGAATATCAGGGCTATAACCTATGGTGCGAGAGGAACTTTTTGTGCCAAACTGTCCTACCAGTGCTGCGCGCCGAGAGTGTGCAGTCGATTGACCAACTGATGCAAACCTATGAAACACAGAAAAACCGAGCTAGGCAAACAGGCATTTAAAGGCAGTAATGTCGCCCTCAGTATGGCCCAGCGGTCGGCCCTTATCATGTTTGATGGCATCAAAGACGATGCCGTCATCCTGCAGTCTTTGGCCATGATGAGCTTGAAGCAGGAAGATATCGATTTCTTGGTACAACAAGGTTTTGTTGAAGCGTCCGATGGCCCCAGTGCAGCGCCTGCAACGACAGCAGCTTCAAATGGGCTTGGCACTGCTGCCACGGCGGCAGTTGCGTCTGTTGCAGCCGCCACCAGCACTCTGTCCGAGCAGGAGTTGTACCAGCGTGCCTACCCTATTGCGACCAAACTGACCTCGGGTTTGGGTTTGCGCGGTTTTCGCTTGAATATGTCGGTAGAGGGTGCAGCGGGCTATAAAGACCTGTTGGAGCTGGCGCCCAAAATCCAGGCCGCTGTGGGTGAGGAAAAATTTGCCGAACTAGCCAAAGCACTCAAAGCCTAAATCAGGGCGCGTGGCGCGCCCTGCGCTTGGCCAACAGCGGGTGTTTAATTTGACCCTTTACCGCCCTTATCTCGGGTGAGTGACTAGAATCTTTGGGTCTACCCACCTAGAGAACACCACCATGTCGCAGGGAACCATCCGCATTCGCGGAGCACGCCAACACAATCTCAAAAACCTCGATCTGGACATCCGCACGGGTGAACTCACCGTGGTCACCGGCCCTAGCGGTTCGGGCAAATCCAGCTTGGTGTTTGATACCCTTTTTGCCGAAGGCCAGCGTCGTTACGTAGAAACCTTCTCGGCCTATGCGCGCCAGTTTATGGACCGCATGGACAAACCCGCTGTCGATCGGGTCGACGGCGTGCCGCCCGCGATAGCGATTGACCAGACCAACCCCGTCCGCTCGTCCCGCTCGACCGTGGGCACCATGACCGAGATCAACGACCATTTGAAGTTGCTGTTTGCCCGCCTGGCCAATCTGTACGACTCGCAAACGGCGTTGCCGGTGCAGCACGACACCGCAGAGACGATTTATGCGCAGATGCTGGCGCGTTGCCCCTCTGCCGATACCCGTGTGATACTGACCTTTCCGGTCGAGCTGCCCGCCAGCACGTCTGCGCAAGAAGTGGCGCAGTGGTTATCCGCTAGCGGTTTTACTCGAGTGCAGGCCGAGCGCGAGATTGCCACCTCTGCCGGGCCGCGCAAGGTGCTGGACGTGGTGGCAGATCGCTTCAAGCTTGCCAGCGCCGAGAAGGTGCGGGTGATGGAGGCGATTGAGTTGGCGCTCAAACGGGGGAGTGGGCGGTTGATGGTGTATGTGATGGATTCGAGTTCGGAGCGTGCTAGCTCCAGCACGGTTGAAAAGGGGTCAGAGCCCAATTTCGTAAATGCGTTAGCTCCTTCGGGAAGACTGCGTCCTGAATTGGGATCTGACCCCATTTCAACCTCAGAGCTCGCTACATCCGTCGTCTCACAGACAGCTGTCCAACAGATTTGGAAATTCTCTACCGGTCTGCACTGCCCCGAAAGCGACATCCGCTACGCGCAGCCTACGCCCAGCCTGTTCTCGTTCAACTCCGCCAACGGCGCCTGCGCGCAGTGCAAGGGCTTTGGCCGGGTGATTGGCGTGGACTACGGGCTGGTCATCCCCAACGAAAAACTCACGCTGCGCGCGGGTGCGATTAAGGTGATGCAAACGCCTGCGTGGCAAGAGTGCCAAGACGATTTGATGCGCCATGCGGAGGCTGCGGGTATTCCGCGCGACACCGCTTGGAATAAACTCACACCCGAGCAACAGGGCTGGGTGATTAACGGCAACCCCGCTTATAAAGAAGGCCAGTGGGGCAAGATGTGGTACGGCGTGAAACGCTTTTTTGCCTACCTAGAGACCAAGTCCTACAAGATGCACATCCGCGTGCTGCTGTCCAAGTACCGCAGCTACACCACCTGCCCGGTGTGCGCAGGCGCGCGTCTGAAAACCGATGCGTTGATCTGGCGTGTGGGCAGCAAGCAGCAGGCCGACGCGGTGATGCCGCCCACCAAACGCCTGCTGCCCCAGGGCGTGCAGTGGACGCGCCCGCAGCTAGAGGGCCTGCCCGGCCTGTGCCTGTTTGATTTGATGAACCTGTCGATTGACCGGCTGCGCCAGTTTTTCGATGCACTGCAAGCGAAAAGCCAGCTCGCCACCGCCAATAACGAAGCGCAAGCCAAGGGTGGCAAGGCGCAGGCCAAAGACGGCAACGCGCAAGCGCTCAAACTCCTGCTCGACGAGATTTGCACACGCCTCAAATACCTGTGCGACGTTGGCATTGGCTACCTCACGCTCGACCGCCAAAGCCGTACCTTGAGCGGTGGCGAGGTGCAGCGCATCAACCTCACCACGGCCTTGGGAACCTCGCTGGTCAATACCCTGTTTGTGTTGGACGAGCCCAGTATTGGCCTGCACCCGCGCGATATGGACCGCATCACCCAGGCCATGCTGCGCCTGCGCGATGCGGGCAATAGCCTGGTGGTGGTAGAGCATGACCCGGCCGTCATGCTGGCCGCAGACCGCGTGATCGACATGGGCCCCGGCCCTGGCGAGCGCGGCGGCTCCATCGTGTTTGACGGCGCACCCAATGCGTTGCGTGATGCGCCTACGCTGACTGGTGACTACCTCGGGGGCCGCAAACAAATTGGCATGGGTTTTAGGCGTTTGGTCAGCGACAACACCGCGCGCTTGATCCTGGAGGGCGCAACCCAGCACAACCTGAAAAACGTCTCGGTAGACATCCCCTTGCAGCGTCTGGTGTGCGTGACGGGGGTCAGCGGTTCG
>JAYVJV010000107.1:0-13247 GCA_043769005.1 Polaromonas sp.
GCTGCCTTTTTCGATGGTGGTAAACACGCGGTGCCACATGCGCGAGTGGTGCAGGCCCTCCACCGTGCCGCGCGCTTGCAGCTCGCTCAAATCCAGCCCCGCACAAAAATGGTCGCCCGCACCGGCAATCACCGCCGCGCGCGTGCCCTCGGGCAGATGGGTAAAGGCATATTCCAGGCCCAGCACCATGGCATCGTTCAGCGCATTGCGCTTGTGCGCCCGGCGCAGCGTCACCACCGCCACCGCGCCTTGCAGTTCAACGCTGATGTCTTGGGTATTGGGGGCGCTCAGAGGGGTTGTCATGGCTTGAATTGGTTTGATATACGTTATGTTTAATAACCAAATTTACGTGAAATTTGGGGATTTTCCATGCGTAGTTACCCGAAGACTACACACCATGCGGCCAGTCTAGCGGGCGGTGAAGAGCTTGTGCTGCAAAAATCCTCCGCGAACACGCGCGAGCAACAACCGCGTACTTCTAGGCGCATGCACCGCGCGCCTCGCTACAGATTTTTCATCCCAAGCCCGTTCCCCACCCGCTAGACTGGCCGCATGGCGCACTGAAGTTGACTCTTTTTCACGGACTCCTTGTTTCGTAACGATAAGCTGTCTTTGAAAAAGGATCAACTTCAGTCAAGATATTTGCTTTGAAAGATGGACAGAACTTACAATCTGGGCAACTGGAGATTTTTGATGTCCGATCTTGTTATTGAGTTGTCGCAAAAGGCCCAAACACTTCGCGCGGAAGACAGAGCTCGCTTGGCTGAGTTGCTGCTCGATTCGATTCACCAAAGATCGGATCAAGTAGTTGAAAATGCCTGGGATGATGAGTTGCTGCGGCGCCTGAGCGAAGTGGATCGCGGTGTTGCCAAACTGATTGCTTCTGACGAGGTGTTTGCACAGATTCGACGTGCGATGCACTGAGCATGGTCGTTCGATTTCATGAAGAGGCGCAGGCTGAACTAGCTGCCGAAGCTGTGTATTACGAATCCAAAGTTGCGGGGCTGGGGGTGCGCTTCATCAACGAAGTAGAGGCAGCCACCCATATCGCAGCAGAGTTCCCGGAGATGGGATCACCCTTTAAATTTGGTACTCGGCGCGTTTTTCCTAAAAAGTTTCCCTATTCCATTATTTACCGCATTTACCCAACCGAAATCGTCATCTTGGCCGTGGCACCGGATGCACGAAAGCCGGGCTATTGGCGCAATCGCAAGATAGATGTGCCCCATTGATTATTAACAACCCCCGCCATGAACCACCAAGACCTGATCGCCATTGACATCCACACCCACGCCGAGGTGAGTTGCTGGAACCCGTTTGATGCTTATGGTGAAGAATACGACCGGGCGGCGGACAAGTACTTTCGCAACAGCCGCCGCCCCACCATTACCGAGACGATTGCCTACTATCGGGAGCGCAAAATCGGCCTGGTGATGTTTACCGTGGATGCCGAGGCGCAGATGGGGCGCAGGCGCATTCCCAACGAAGAGATCGCCCAGGCCGCGCGCGAGAACAGCGACATGATGATGGCCTTTGGCAGCATCGACCCGCACAAAGGCAAGATGGGCGCGCGCGAAGCCGAGCGTTTGATCAAGGAAGAGGGCGTGAAGGGCTTCAAATTTCACCCCACGGTACAGGGCTACCACCCCTACGACAAAATGGCTTGGCCGATTTACGAGGTGATTAACGCGTACAAGCTGCCCGCCATCTTCCACACCGGCCACAGCGGCATAGGCAGCGGCATGCGCTGCGGCGGCAACTTGCGGCTGGAATACAGCAACCCCATGCACCTGGACGACGTGGCGATCAGCTTCCCCGACATGCAGATCGTCATGGCGCACCCGAGCTTTCCGTGGCAGGACGAGGCACTGAGTGTGGCCACGCACAAGCCCAATGTGTGGATTGACCTCTCCGGTTGGAGCCCCAAATATTTCCCCAAGCAGCTGGTGCACTACGCCAACACCCTGCTCAAAGACCGTGTGCTGTTTGGCAGCGACTACCCGCTCATCACCCCTGAGCGCTGGATGAAAGACTTTGAAGAAGCGGGGTTTAAACCCGAGGTAATGCCGGGCATTTTGAAGGGTAACGCCGTGCGTCTGCTGGGTTTGGATGCACAGGCAGCAAGCTAGATTGCTATAAATGTAGGAGCTGCTTGCGCAATATATTAGAGCTATGCAAGCCTTTTTCGCTGATCAGTTTGAACTACCGCTGCCACTGGGCCACCGCTTTCCCATGCGCAAATACCGCTTGCTGCGCGACTGGCTGGCGGAGCATTTGCCTCAGGTGCAACTGGGCGTGGCGCAGGCGGCAACCGACGGCGAGCTGGCGCTGTGCCACACGCCGGGCTATGTCCAGGGCATTTGCACCGGCAGCATTGACCCTAAAGCGATGCGCGAGATTGGCTTTCCGTGGAGCCTGGCTATGGCCGAGCGGGCGCGCCGGTCGGTGGGGGCCAGTGTGGCGGCAGCGCGCAGCAGTTTGGGTCTGGTGCCCAGCGCGCCGCAGGGGCAGGTGCTTGCGCAGGGCAAGCTACCAGGCCTAACGCAAGGCAAGCCCCAGGGCAAACCACTCGGCATCGCCGCCAACCTGGCAGGCGGCACGCACCACAGCTATGCCGACAAAGGCGGCGGTTTTTGTGTGTTTAACGACTTTGCCGTGGCAGCGCGCCTGATGCAGGCCGAGTGGGCGCGCCAGCACCGCGCGCCCTTGCAGGTGGCCATCATCGACCTGGACGTGCACCAAGGCAACGGCACGGCCAGTATTTTTAAAAATGATCCCAGCGTGTTCACCCTGTCTGTGCACGGAGCCAAAAATTTCCCGTTTCGCAAAGAGGCCAGCGACCTGGATGTAGATTTGCCCGATGGTTGCCAGGACGGCGAGTACCTGCATGCGCTAGAGCTGGCCCTTGACGAGCTGGAGCGCCGCTGCAAGCCCGGCCTGGTGCTGTACCTGGCAGGCGCAGACCCGCATGAGGGCGACAGGCTAGGGCGCTTGAAGCTCACCTACGACGGCCTGGAGGCACGCGACCGGCGCGTGATGGACTGGTGCTGGCAGCGCCGCATACCACTGGCCTTTGCAATGGGCGGCGGCTACGGTAACGAGCTGGGCACGACCTTGCGTGTGCAGCAGACTACCTACCGTGTGGGTGCGCAGTATGCGGCAAAGTGGCAAACTTTGTGATGTCTACCTGGCGTTTGATTGCACTTGCTGTTCCCGTGACGACTCAGCACGACTCAGATGACCGATAAAATGTTCCACCATGAGCCCCGCCCAATCGTCTACCCAACGCCCCCAGCCCCAACCCCGCAGCGCCTACAAGGCCTTTGTGCCCATTACCACCCGCTGGGCCGACAACGACATCTATGGCCATGTCAATAACGCTGTGTACACCACCTGGTTTGACACCGCCGTCAATGGTTACCTGATCGAACACGGCGCACTGGACATTCACCAGGGCAACACTATCGGCCTGGTGGTGCAGACGCAATGCAACTACTTTGTGCCGATGGCCTTTCCTCAGGCCGTGCAGGCCGGTATTCGCGTGGCGCACCTGGGGACCAGCAGCGTGCGCTACGAGGTGGGTTTGTTTGCAGGCGATGCGCAGACGACCAGCGCCTGCGGCTATTTTGTGCATGTCTACGTAGACAAGACCAGCAGGCAACCTATGCCACTGCCCATAAAACTCAAAACCACCCTGGAGACTTTGACTTGAAACTCACCGAACTTTTGCCCACCCCGCAGGCCAGCACCCGCATTGCCGACCCCACCAGTGTCGATGCGGCTATGCTCTCACGCTACAGCAATAGAGCCTTTTTACCTAAGCAGGTAGAGCGTGAACTGCTACAAAAATTATTGCAAGTAGCCGCCCGCGCGCCCAGCGGAACCAATACCCAGCCTTGGAAGGTATATGTGCTGCAAGGTGCTAAAAAAGATGCTTTGGTAGACAAAGTGGTAGCCGCGCACAACGCCATGGCCGCCGACCCAACACTGGCCGCGCAGTACCGCGAAGAATATGATTACTACCCCGAAAAATGGGTCTCCCCCTATATCGACCGCCGCCGTGAATGCGGCTTTGGCCTGTACGGCGTGCTGGGCCTGGTCAAGGGCGATAAGGCGGGTATGCACGCCCAGCACCAGCAAAACTACAAGTTTTTTGGCGCACCCGTGGGCCTGATGTTCACCATGGACAAGGTGATGGGACGCGGTAGCCTGGTGGACTACGGCATGTTTTTGCAAAACATCATGCTGGCAGCCCGTGCGCGCGACCTGCACACCTGCCCACAAGCCGCGTGGAACGGTTTTGGCAAAATCATCATGCCGCATATTGGTGCGGCAGACAATGAAATGCTGGTCTGCGGAATGGCGCTAGGCTATGCGGATGAGGGTGCGTTGGTCAACACTTTTGCCACCACGCGGGTAGACGCGGCTGACTTTACGACTTGGCTGGAATAGCCTAAAAGCGCGACAAACTGCTGGGCCGCGACTGCAAGCCGTCCGGCAGCAGGCCCGAAAAGCGGGCGTTCAGCGCCAGCAGATGGTCGCGTGCAGCGGTTTCGCCCTGAGTGACGGCAATCGCGGCCATCCAGTCGCTGCGCATGAACCATAGCGCCTGGATATCCAAGGCGCACTCGATGCGGTTTTGCAAACTGGGCACCAAGTCGCGGTTGCCGTGGCTCAAGGTGTCGAGCATACTGCTGCGAATTTCTTCGGTGCGGCAGTACAACTCGGCTTTGGAGGCCGTGGGCTTGCCCATGACCCCCCACATACTGGTGAGAGAAGTTTTAACCCAACGCATGATCCATCCAGTTATAGTTTTAGTGTTACTCCCTTAACGATAGATACTATCGAGTTACATTGCAAGAAATTTCTTCAAAATTGATAGCGTATATTTCAAAAATACAACAATGAAATCAAGCATTTAGTTACCATTTATTAGGTGAACTATGAAGTTTAAAAGGGCGGTTGTGGTTAATGGCGCAAAAGCAAATACCGCATCAAATTAACACGTATTTAACTTAACATAATACACATCGTATGAAGTATATTAATGCGTGTCACCACTTGCCTTTGGGCTGCTTGGCACGCACTGTAGCAGCGATCATTTCGACCACATCTTTACGATCGCTCTTTTGCGCAAAGTCGATGGCGGTCAGGCCGATCTGGTTTTTAAGCAACGGGTCGGCACCTTCGTCCAGCAGCAGTTTGACGGCGGCTGAGCTGCCATACAGGGCCGCCATCATCAGCGGTGTGCTGCCGTTGGGCGACTCGGTATCAATGTAGGCATGCTTTTCCAGCAGCATGGTGATTAACTGGGTGTTGCCAGCGGTGGCGGCGTAATGCAGCGCGGTCCAACCAGGTTTATTAACATCGGCCTCTTTGGCCAGCATGGCACTGACCAGCTCCACATGGCCTTTGAGTACCGCCATCATCAGCGGCGTTTCGCCGACTTCGTTAGCCCTGTTCAGGTCGGTTTGCGGCCAGTTAATGAGTACCTTAGCGGCCCGCAGCGACGGCTCGCGCAATGCCAGGTACAGACCGTGCTGCTTGTTGGGGTCTAGCGTATTGGCGTCAAATCCGCGTTGCAGCAGCGTCTGAATGGCACTGGCATTGTCTGAGCGGATGGCGCTGAAGAAATCGTCGTATGAGCCTGCATGACTCACATTAAACACAATTAAAACATATAGATAAATTACATATTTAAAGTAGTTTCTCATTGTGAATCAACCTCAAAAAACAGTATTTTAAGTCAGCACGCGGTCGAACAAAGCATCAAAATTGTGACTGGTTGCCTCGGCCACCGCCTCAACACTCAGGCCTTTTACGCTGGCTAATTGCTGTGCCACAAACGGCACGAAGGATGGATTATTGGTTTTACCCCGGTACGGCATTGGGGCTAAATACGGGCTGTCAGTTTCGATCAGGCAGCGCTCAAGCGGCACATAGGCGGCCACTTCGCGCAGGTCAGCGGCAGCTTTGAAGGTCAAAATGCCTGAGAACGAGATATAAAACCCCATGTCCAGAGCGGCCCGGGCCACGGCCATGCTTTCGGTGAAGCAGTGGAAAACGCCTGTCACTGGGGGAGTTGAAGCGCCTTGAGTGGCAGCGCCCTGCCCGCCCAGACCCGTGTTTGCTGCTGGGTGGTGCATGGCTTCGCGCAAAATGGCTAAGGTGTCGTCAGACGCGCTGCGAGTATGGATGACCAGCGGCAGCCCGGTGACCTGCGCGGCCTGGATATGGGTGCGAAAGCGCTGGCGCTGCCACTCCATGTCGGCCACGCTACGGCCCCCTTTGCGCTCATCCATCTGGTAGTAGTCCAGTCCGGTCTCGCCAATGGCTACCACTTTGGGCAGCTTGGAGCGCTGCACCAGGTCGTCCAGCGTGGGCTCATGGATGCCTTCGTTATCCGGGTGTACGCCTACTGTAGCCCAGAAGTTGGCGTAGCCCGTGGCCAGGCTATGTACGTCTGCAAACTCTTCGATAGTGGTACAAATGCACAGCGCTCGGCTCACTTGCGCGTTTGCCATGGCTAGGCGGATCTGTGGCAACTGGCTGCGCAGCTCGGGAAAGTTCAGGTGGCAGTGAGAGTCGGTAAACATGCAAAAACTCGCGCAGATGCTGCCATCCAGAGACGAAAACAGTTAAAAGTGTTGTGTATATTGCGCTAACAGCTACATAATAAATAGCAGTTTAACGCAAAAAAACGCAGCGCCAAGTGTTAAATGGTTTGGGTAGGACGTTCTGAAGACAAATGGGCACCCAGCATTTCTTCAATTTTGCCTTTGAGTAGCTTGGATTTTTCGTCCACCGGAAAACGGATGCCCACCCCCTGGGTGCGGTTGCCTTCGGCCTTAGCGGGGGTCACCCAAGCCACTTTACCAGCCACTGGATAGCGCGTGGGATCCTCCGGCAGGGTCAATAGTACATACACATCATCGCCCAGCTTGTATTCACGCGCCGTCGGAATGAAAATACCACCTTCTGTAAAGATAGGAATATAAGCGGCATAGAGTGCGGCTTTTTCTTTGATAGCCAGTTGTATCACGCTCGGGCGGGGCGCATTTGCTGCACCGCCCAGCGGGGATGCTGCTGTGTTTTGGTATGCCATGGACTTTGAAATAGGTGTGCTCATAGGAGTTGAAGCAAGTTGCAGTAGGAATATATACCTATTGCCTAGAGTTTAGAGCACTCTTGGCCTGGCTTACAAGGTCTTCCAGCAACAATTCGGGTTTCCAGGTGTGGTCTATGCTGCGTGCGAGGGTTTTGAGCTGCTCGCTCCAAGCCGACAAGGCGCGGGCTGGGGGCGGCTTGGGCAGGTCGGTAGCAGCAAAAAAACGTGGCGCGGCTCCTAGTTTGACGGCCCACAGGTCGTGGCAAAGCTTTTGCAGAGCATCGAGCAGGGTTTTGGGTGTCCAGTGCTCGCTGCTTCCCGCTGCCCCTAAAACCAGGGCTTTTGGCAGTTTAGACCAAGCAGATAATGCGTTAGCAGCTATAAATTGCGTAGCGTCTAGCGGGCGGCCACCGGCTGCGGCCAGCGCGGTGCGCAGCGCTTCGTCGTCCAAGGCCTCGCCGCCTGGCTGGCTGCGCAGCCAGGCCAGCGCATCGTCTGCCTTGGGCCAGTGCAGGGCAAAGCTTTGGCAGCGGCTGCGGATGGTGGGCAGCAGTTGGTGCGCGGCCTCGCTGGCCAGAGCAAATTTCAGGTCGCCGCTGGGCTCTTCCAGGGTTTTTAAGAGGGCATTGGCGGTCACGTTGTTCATGCGCTCGGCCGGGTACACCAGCACCGCCTTGCCGCGCCCTCGCCCGCTGGTGAGCTGGGCAAACTCGATGGACTCGCGCATGGCCTCTACACGGATCTCGCGGCTGGGCTTGCGGCTTTTGTCGTCAATCTCTTTTTGGGCTTTTTCGGACAGCGGCCAACCGTGCGCGAGCATCAGCGTCTCGGGCATCAGCACCACCAAGTCTGGGTGGGCGTGGCTGGCAATCATGTGGCAGCTGGGGCACTGGCCGCAGGCGGCATCGGCGGGGAGTTTGCCGGGTGCCTCGCACAGCCAGGCCTGCGCCAGGCCCAGGGCCAGCGCGTACTGGCCCAGGCCCGAGGGGCCATGCAGCAGCCAGGCGTGGCCGCGCTGGGCCAGCAAAGCATCGCGCTGCTTGGCCAGCCAGGGGGGCAAAGCAGCGGGTGCTGCGGCAGGTGGCCGCTCGGAATCCGCTTCGATGCCAGCTTTGCTCATGCCAAAAATCCTTTGGCACGCACAGCAGTCAATACCTCGGTGCGCACAGCCTCCAGTGCCTGGTTGCCGTTGATACGGGCAAAGCGCTGGGGCTGCAAAACGGCGCGCGCCGCGTAACCACTGACCACTCGCTCAAAAAACGCCTGCGATTGCGACTCAAACTTGTCCGGCGTGCGGGCCGCCACCAAGCGCTGGGCTGCCACAGCAGGGGGCACGTCAAACCACACTGTCAGGTCAGGCTGGCGGATGCCTTGACTGGAAGGGTTTTCTAGCTCTAGCCCTTTAGAATATTGCGTGACAAGCTCCAAAAATGATAGCGTTTTAAGTTCAAATCCGCGCCCTGCCCCCTGGTAGGCAAAGCTGGCATCGGTATAGCGATCGCACAGCAGCACGTCACCGCGCGCCAGAGCGGGCTCGATCACTTGCAACAGGTGCTCGCGCCGGGCGGCAAACACCAAGAGCGCTTCGGTGAGGGCGTCCATCGGTTCGTGCAAAACCATCTCACGCAGACGTTCGCCCAAGGGGGTGCCGCCGGGCTCGCGACTCTGCACCACCGCTCTGCCCTGCGCCTCGAAGGCGTCCGCCAAGGCGGCAATGTGGCTGGATTTGCCTGCGCCGTCGATGCCTTCGAAGCTGATGAAGATGCCAGTTTTCATATTTGTTCGCTACTCAGGTGTTGCTCGACGAGGTAACTGCGGGTATTGTCTTTGCTGTGGGACGACCCATGTGTTGCGCGGATAGATCACTGCAGGCGAGATCGTGGTCGCCACCCGCCCTCATGCTGGAGTACCAGAAATCGGTCGGTCGGCAACCACGATCCCGCTTGCGACCATAGCAGCGCGCTACCCGTAGTTTCGTCATCAACTTCACGGCGACTACCGGTAGCGCGCTACATCTGTAGCCACACGGTTGGGCATTCATCAGCCGACCGATTTCTGGTACTCCAGCATGAGGGCGGATGATGAATGCCCAACCGTGCCTACGAGACCAGCCCCGCGCCAAACGGCCAGACCGCTCAGACCCAGATATACGAGACCATCCCTGTGTCGAATCTCTGTGCAAAATCACTGCCCCCGAATGTACTTATTCACCGCATTATTGTGCTCATTCAGCGTAGCGCTGAACTGGCTGGTGCCGTCGCCGCGAGCCACAAAGTACAACGCCTTGGTTGCAGCCGGTTGCACCGCCGCCAACAGCGCTGCTTTGCCGGGCATGGATATCGGTGTCGGCGGCAAACCGGCGCGGGTGTAGGTGTTGTAGGGCGTGTCGGTTTGCAGGCCCTTTTTGCCAATATGGCCCTTGTACGCCTCGCCCATGCCATAGATCACCGACGGGTCAGTTTGCAGCAGCATACCAATGCGCAAACGGTTGTTAAACACGCCGCCGATCTCGGCCCGCTCACTGGGTTTGCCGGTTTCTTTTTCAATAATGCTGGCCAAAATCAGGGCTTGCTCGGGCGTTTTGACGGGCAGATTGGGCTGGCGTGCCTCCCAGGCGGCTGCCAGTTGTTTGTCCATGGCTTTGGTGGCGGCTTGCAGCACTACCAGGTCGCTGCTGCCCTTGGCGTAGCTGTAGGTGTCGGGGTAAAAACGCCCCTCAGGGTGCACACCGGGTTTGCCCAGTTTGGCCATCAGGGCCTCGTTGCTGAGCAGTTTGGTGTCGGGTTTCAGGTTGTCAGCCTCGGCCAGCGCGTCGCGCAGCTGGCGGATGTTCCAGCCATCTACAATCGTCACACTGTCTTGCACCTGTAGGCCGCTGACCAGCTTGGCCAGCAGGCTGCGCGGCGTGTCGCCCTGCGCTACCTCGTAGCTACCCGCCTTTAGGGCTGCGGCCTTGCCGGAGGTGCGAAAGTACCAGTAGAGGGCGCTGGCGGGCAGGTTCATCGGGGTTTGGATACCCGTAGCAGCCACCGCCTGCGTGATGCTGCGTGTCGAACTGCCGGGCGGTAACTGTAGTGCCACCGATTGCGTGCCAGCGGGCAGCACCAGGGGCTGGCCCACCCACCACCACCCAGCGCACGCAAACACGGCAGCCATGACCAGCAAGCCCAGAACACAGCGCAACACGGCCCCCCCTGTTTGCCAGGTTCTGAGGGTGTAGGCTGAGCGGCTGAATCCGGCAGCGGGCTGACCTTTCAGAGGGTAAAGGCGGTTTTGATCCACAACGATTCCATATTTAAATCTACGTACAAGGACAGGATGATACCGGGGCGCGATAATCCGTCTATGACAAGTTCTCTCCATGTGAAACAAGCCCGCTTCGCACCAGTCACCGTGGTGCTCAACCCCGTCCGCATTTCAGCCGCCCACCCAGGCAGTAATACTCTGGGAATTATTCGCGCCCAAGGTGCAGACACCGTGAAGTTTTTGCAAGGCCAGCTCACGCAGGACGTCGCCTTGCTAGGCCTGTCCGAGGCGCGGCTGGCGGCCTGGTGCTCGGCCAAGGGGCGTATGCTGGCGAGTTTTATCGTCTTCAAGCTCACGCATGACGACATTGTTTTAATTACCAGCCAAAGCACACTGGCCAGCACCCTCAAGCGTTTGCAAATGTTTGTGCTGCGCGCCCAATGCAAGCTGACAGATGCTAGTCACGATTTTGTATTGCAAGGCCTGGCCACCATAGCAGCGCCAGCAGGCTCGCAAAATGCTACAAATTCAGGAGCTGTTCACGCAGGTTCTGTATGGACTGTGGCCAAAAATGGTACCGACATAACGGTGCAACTATCGCCCGGTCATCTGGCAAGCGGTTTGGCAAATGCTCCCTCAGATGCTCTGGCCGGCTATCCAGCAGGCCAGACGGTCTCGCGTGCCTTGCGTCTGCGCCCGGTGGACGCTGCGATGGCTCTGCCCACGGCAGCCTCTGACACCGAGCAAGTGCTGGCGCTGGCATGGTGGAACTACCTCGAGGTCACCTGTGGCATTGCTCCCATCACAGCAGCGGTGGCTGACTTGTATGTACCGCAGATGCTCAACTACGAGTCGGTGGGCGGTGTGAACTTCAAAAAAGGCTGCTACCCCGGCCAGGAGGTGGTGGCGCGCAGCCAGTTTCGCGGCACGCTCAAGCGCCGTGCCTATATTGTCACCAGCGCTACCGAGATGCGCGCCGGGCAGGAGGTGTTTGACAGCCGGGATACCGAGCAACCTTGCGGCACGGTGGCCTATGCCGCCGCTATTGCGGCGGGGCTGGGCAACCCGCAGGCCGCTTATGCCGCCATCGTCAGCATGCAAACCAGCGCGGTGGACAGCCCGCGCCTGTACGCCGTCGCCAGTGCCGACGGATTGCAAGCCGAGGCGACGCTGCAATTGCAGGCCCTGCCCTACCCTTTGCTGGCCGACATTTAAAGCGCAGCGCAGCATGTGCCTGATCGCCATGGCCTGGGGGGTGAGCCAGCAGTATCCGCTGGTGATCGCCGCCAACCGCGACGAGTACTATGCCCGCCCCACTGCACCGCTGGCAGCGTGGACGACTGAGGCAGGCCGAAGCATCGTCAGCGGGCGTGACCTGCGCGATGGCGGCACCTGGATGGGCTTTACACCGGCTGGCCGCTTTGCCATGTTGACCAATCTGCGCGACCCTACGGCCATCCCCCCAACCCAGGCACGCAGCCGGGGCGCGCTGGTGCTGGACTGGCTCACCAGCGCCTTGAGCGTGGATACATGGCGTGCACAGCGCGACTGGGCGCATTACGCAGGTTTTAATTTGATCGTGGGCGACTGGCCCACGCAGCAATGCCATTACCTGAGCAGCCACAGCGCTGTGCAGTCGCTGGAGCCGGGCAAAATCTATGGGCTGTCCAATGCGGCGCTCGATACGCCATGGTCGAAAACCATCCAGCTGAAAGGCGTTGTGCAGGAAGTACTCCAACGCGCTCTACCAACCGTGGCTTTGCAGTCGCAATTGCAGCGCGCGCTAGTGGACGAAACCAGAATCAGCGATGCCCTGCTCCCCCACACCGGTGTACCGCTAGAGGTCGAGCGTGCCCTGTCCAGTGTATTTGTGCGTCATCCGCAGCCTGCGGCGGACTACGGCACCCGCACGAGCCTGGTGGCTGCACTGGACAGCCAGCAGACCCTGCATCTGGCAGAAACCACCCATGCCCACGGGGCCCAGGTGCAATTGCAACTGCCTTGGCCCCAAGCCCTATAGCTTGGGTTGCAAAGGCGCTGGAATCTGCGCCAGCGTAGCGGTATTTTTACCCGACGACTCGTAGGCCGCCTTGTAACTGGCCACAGCACTGGCCTCGTCTTTCATGAAGTTGTACTGCACATTGCCGATCTTGATCAAGCCATCGACCTTTTGATCGGGGTAGGCCTTGTTGCGCACTTCCATGGCCTCCACAGCAAACTTGAAGTCATTGGCACGCACACCCAGTACGTAGGCCGCATTCATCATGTCGATGTCCAGCGTATTCTCAGCGTAGGCGGTGCGGGCAGCCACCAAAGCCTCAGCCTCCTTGCCACTGCGACTGAGCAAAATCACCTCCAGCGAACGCACGCTCACGGCCTTGGGCTGGATTTTTTTGGCGCGCTCTAAAAACTCCAGGGCCTTGGGTACATTGCCCACTGCCGCATGGCCCCGGGCAATATTGCTCATCATGGCCACCACATAGGGGCGCGAGCCGACCACGCTCTCCCACACCCAGGTGGCATTTTTCCAGTCGCCCCACTTGGCCAGCTCGTCGCCCAGCATGGGTGTGATCTTCCGGTAGTGCGTGTTAATCGCTATGCCGTCTCTGGCCAGGGTCATCATCTCTTTTTTGGTCTTGTCCCACTTGGGGCTGTTCACCTCGCCACCGGCGGAGATGGCAAGTGCCAGTTTTGTACCTTGCACGATCAGACGCTCGCATTCGTAAGCTTGGTATGAGATGAACATGGACAAGGACAAACCCACCATGGCCGCAGCGGCAGAAATTTGCGAGGCCACGGGGCTCCAATTCAAGCGCATGGCTGCAAACCATGAGCGGTAGCCCAAGCGTGCGTCAGAAGCGGCAAGCGCACCCACCGCCAGCGCAAACATGGC
>JAYVJV010000108.1:0-3410 GCA_043769005.1 Polaromonas sp.
TCTTCTTCTGCGACCTCTGCGTAACCTTCGCGCCCTCTGCGTTCAAAAAAGTCCCCTCCCCATATTCCTAACCCTGCCAACCAACCAACCAAAGAGAGACTAAAAATGCAAGACATCGTCATCGTATCCGCCGCCCGCACCGCCGTAGGCAAGTTTGGCGGCTCGCTCGCCAAGATACCCGCTACTGAGCTGGGTGCCATCGTCATTAAAGAAGCCATCGCTCGTGCCAAGTTGGACGCAGCGCAGATTGGCGAGGTCATCATGGGCCAGGTGCTCACTGCTGGCAGCGGGCAAAATCCCGCCCGCCAAGCGATGATGAAGGCCGGTGTAGCCAAAGAGACTCCGGCGCTGACCATCAACGCCGTGTGTGGTTCAGGCCTCAAAGCCGTCATGTTGGCAGCCCAGGCCGTGGCTTGGGGCGACAGCGAAATAGTCGTGGCCGGTGGCCAGGAGAACATGAGCGCATCGCCCCACGTGGTGATGGGCAGCCGCGATGGCCAACGCATGGGCGACTGGAAGATGCAAGACACCATGATCGTCGACGGCCTGTGGGATGTGTACAACCAATACCACATGGGCATCACCGCCGAGAACGTGGCCAAGGCACACAGCATCACCCGCGAGGCGCAAGACGCGCTGGCGCTGGGCTCGCAAACCAAGGCCGCTGCTGCGCAAGCCGCAGGCAAGTTTGCCACTGAGATCGTGGACGTGGTGATCCCCCAAAAGAAAGGCGATGCCATCGTTTTCAACGCCGATGAATTCATCAACAAAAAAACCAGCGCCGAAGGCCTGGCAGGTTTGCGCCCCGCGTTTGACAAAGCCGGTGGTGTGACTGCCGGCAATGCCTCGGGCCTGAACGATGGCGCGGCTGCTGTGGTGGTGATGTCCGCTGCCAAAGCCAAGTCTCTGGGTCTTACGCCGTTGGCACGCATCGTGTCTTTTGGCACCAGCGGGCTAGACCCCGCCACCATGGGCATGGGCCCCGTGCCCGCCACCCGCAAGGCGCTGGAGCGTGCGGGCTGGAAGGCGGCTGATGTGGACTTGTTCGAGCTGAACGAAGCCTTTGCCGCCCAAGCCTGCGCGGTCAACAAAGAGCTGGGCATTGATGCGGCCAAGGTCAACGTCAATGGCGGTGCTATCGCCATTGGTCACCCCATCGGCGCGTCAGGCTGCCGCATTTTGGTGACGCTCTTGCACGAGATGCAGGCACGCGGTGCCAAGCGCGGTGTGGCCGCCCTGTGCATTGGCGGCGGTATGGGGGTTTCCCTCTGTGTCGAACGCTGATTTGGCATAAGAATATGCTGCTAGCCCTATAAAATATTGCGCAAGCAGCTACTAAATTTATAGTATCTCGTCATCCATTATTTCAACGAAAACCAACAGGAGCAACACCATGAGTAAAAAAGTAGCCTACGTCACCGGCGGTATGGGCGGCATCGGTACCGCCATCTGCCAACGCCTGCACAAAGACGGCTTCACTGTCATTGCAGGCTGTGGCCCCACACGCGATTTTGACAAATGGCTGGCCGAGCAAAAAGCCCTGGGCTACACCTTCTACGCCAGCGTGGGTAACGTCGGCGAGTGGGACAGCACCGTGGCCGCGTTTGAAAAGGTCAAGGCCGACCATGGGCCCGTGAGCGTGCTGGTCAACAACGCAGGCATTACCCGCGACGGCCAGTTCCGCAAAATGAGCAAGGCCGACTGGGACGCGGTGATCTCCACTAACCTCAACAGCATGTTCAACGTGACCAAGCAGGTCATTGAGGGCATGATCGACGCAGGCTTTGGCCGCATCATCAACATCAGCTCGGTCAACGGCCAGAAGGGTCAGTTTGGCCAGGTGAATTACTCCACCGCCAAAGCCGGTTTGCACGGCTTTACCATGGCGCTGGCGCAAGAGGTGGCCAGCAAGGGCGTGACGGTTAACACGGTGAGCCCCGGTTACATCGGCACCGACATGGTCAAAGCCATCCGCCCCGACGTGCTGGAGAAAATCGTCGCTGGGGTGCCCGCCAAACGCCTGGGTGCACCCGAGGAGATCGCCTCCATCATTGCGTGGATTGCCAGCGACGAAGGTGGCTACGCCACCGGGGCGGACTTCTCACTCAACGGCGGTTTACACATGGGCTAAGCGGCCGTTTGCCATTCTCGAAAAGACCGCTTCGGCGGTCTTTTTTATTGTATTTCCCAGTGAAGTTTCAATGCCCCTGCGACCCCCGGTGTGCCCAGGCGGTAGTGTGTTTCTCCACGTAGTCAAACAGCTCATACATCACCATCGCCATGGCACCCACCACCACCAGGCCGCCGAAGGCCAGGCCCATTTGCATGGCGCTGCCGGCGCTGATGAGCAGGTAGCCGATGCCTTCGTTGGCGGCGGTCATCTCGCTGACCGTGGTGCCAACAAAAGCCAGGGTGATGGCGACTTTGAGCGAGCCGAAGAAGTAGGGCATGGAGCGGGGCATACCGACTTTGGTGAGTACGTCCCAGCGCTTGGCACCCAGCACGCGCAGCACGTCTTCCAGCTCGGGCTCCAGCGTGGCCAGGCCGGTGGCGATGTTGACCATGATGGGGAAAAAGCTGATGAGAAAAGCCGTCAATATAGCCGGGCCGACACCGATACCGAACCACACCACCAAAATAGGCACAAAGGCGGCTTTGGGCAGGGCGTTAAAGCCCGTCATCAGCGGGTACATGGCGGTGTAGGCCACGCGCGAGCTGCCCATCAAAAAGCCCAGCAGCACGCCGACAACGATGGCAATGGCAAAGCCCACCATCGTTACCCAGAAGGTGCGCCAGGCGTGACCTGCGATGACTTCTTTGAATTCCCACACCTGCGCCGCAATGCGGGACGGGCTGGGGAAAATGAATTCAGTGACGTTGAAGATGCGGCAGATGGCCTCCCACAGGATGAGGGTGGCGACCAGCAAGATCCAGGGGGAATAGCGTTCGAGGGCTTTGGGTTTCATGGTGCGACAACGCCTGTTTTACGAATGGCCCCAATATGTCCGCGCAGCTCCAGCACGATGTCGGCAAACTCTTTGGTGTAGGTCAGCTCCAGTTCGCGCGGGCGGGGCAGGTCAATGTTTTTCACCACCATCAGGCGGCCGGGGGATTTGCTCATCACATACACCTTGTCGGCCAAAAATACGGATTCGCGCAGGTCGTGGGTGACCAAGATAACGTTGAATTTTTGCACTGCATGCAGGTCGCGCAAAATGCACCAAAGCTCTTCGCGGGTAAAGGCATCCAGCGCGCCAAAGGGCTCGTCCAGCAGCAGCATCTTGGGCTCGTGGATCAGGGCGCGGCAGA
Organism: Polaromonas sp.; assembly: GCA_043769005.1. Lineage (GTDB taxonomy): Bacteria > Pseudomonadota > Gammaproteobacteria > Burkholderiales > Burkholderiaceae_C > JAAFIP01. The sequence continues at coordinate 3,310 of JAYVJV010000108.1, forward strand.
TGCTGGCGCGCTGCTGCATGCCACCCGAGAGCTGCCAGGGAAACTTTTTCTCGTAGCCGCCCAGGCCTACGCTCTCCAGTAGCTGCGAAGCACGCGCCTCG
>JAYVJV010000109.1:0-4924 GCA_043769005.1 Polaromonas sp.
AGCGGCGACTTCCGCCCCCTGCGCTTCCTGCCCAAAGGCAAAACCATGGTGCTGGGCCTGGTGACCACCAAGTTTGGCCAGATGGAGAGCAAAGACACCCTCAAGCGCCGCATCGACGAGGCCGCCAAATACGTGCCCATGGAGCAGCTGGCCCTGTCGCCCCAGTGCGGCTTTAGCAGCACCGTACACGGCAACAATATTGCGGTGGAAGACCAGCGCAGCAAGCTGCGCTTGGTGATTGAGACGGCCAATGAGGTGTGGGGTAGTCAGTAAAACGGCATCTTTTATGCTATTTTTTCAGTAGCTGCTTACGCCCATTTTTATTGGCTTAACGGCTGATATGGATGTATTTTTACCGCTGATCCTGAACCAGCAGTCCCCAGGACAGGCGTAGCAGCTCTTCTTCAAACTCGGGGCTGCCCAGCAGGGCTGATTTTTCCAGCGACGCACTGCGGATAGCACCCATCACTGCGCGCGACACCACAAACAAGGCGGCAGGGTGGGTGCGCAGCTTGGGCTGGTGCGCACTACCATCCGCCCGCGCTGAGATGCGGGCCAGCGCCACACTGATACGCTCGCTGGCCTGGCGCATATGGCTGGTGATCTCGTCGTGGTGATCCATATGCCAAGCCAGCCGGATCATGGCCCGGCGGCTGTTGCGCCCGGCAGCGAAGGACTCCACCAACACATGAATCAAATCGGCCATCAAGACCCGTGGATTGGGCGTAAGCAGCTCTGATTTCGATAGTAAATCAGACAGCATTTGTTGCACCCTGTCGCGTTCGCGCGAGATCATGGCCCGCAAGATGGCCTCTTTGCTGGGAAAGTACTGGTACAGCGTGCCCACCGAAAATCCGGCCCTGGCGGCGATTTTGTTGGTACTTAAAGCCTCCAAACCTTCCCCTTCTACAATCTGAGCAGTGGCCTTAAATAGGGTCTCTATGGTGCGTTCAGCCCGTTGCTGCGTGGGCTCGCGACGCGCACCAGATAAGGATTTGGTAGGTTTTGTAGTAGCCATGGTACGAAAATTAAAATATGAGCAAATAGCGAGTTGAGAATCTGAATAAAGCTCAGTATATTACCCGGATGCAGTCTCACCCCAGTACCCCCGCCCTGTCGGTTCGCAAATTGGATGTTGATTTGTCACAAGGCTTTGAACGCCATTGGTTCGGTGGCGACGCTTTTCGCACCGCGTTTTACAACGCCTTGTCCATGAGCTTTCCAGCCGGGGAGCAATTGTTTATCGACTCGGTCAAGCATGCGCTGGAGCTGCTGCCCCCCACACCCGAGCACGCACAACTACGCCAGGAGTGCACCGACTTTGCAGCGCAGGAGGCGACCCACCGCCATATCCATGCCCAGTACAACGCCGTGCTGGAAAAGCAGGGCCTGAAAAACCATGTAGAACCCCGGATTTGGGCCCGCTACAAAAAGGTTCAGGAGTTTTTGACCCCGCGCCACGAATTGGCCGTCACTGCGGCCTATGAGCATTACACGGCGATCTTTGCCCACCTGACGCTGTCGCGCCCCGAGATCATGGCCCGCGCAACGCCTGCGATGCGCAAGCTCTGGAGCTGGCACGCCCTGGAGGAGGCCGAGCACAAGGCCGTGGCATTTGACCTGTACCTTGCGGTAGGCGGCAACTACCCCTGGCGTATGCGCTGGTTTTTGTTTGCCAGCCTACAGTTTTTCTTTGACTGCCTGCGCCAGACTACCAACAACCTGTGGCATGACGGCACGCTGTTCAAGCCCAGCACTTGGTGGAATGCCGCCAGCTTCCTGTTTGGCAGGCCCTCGCGCGGTAACGGCTGGGTATGGCTGACTGCCCTGCCCGCCCTGGCCTACTTGAAGCGAGATTTTCACCCCTGGCAACAGGACAACCGGGCGCTGGTGCAGGGCTATGCCCAGGCCCACGCGGGCCATTGGAGCGTGGTGCGCTAGCCAGCGTAGGCCCAGGCGCTGTGCATGCCCGCCAGCGGCACAGTCAAGCCGCTTTCTCCTGCGGAATCGCGTAAGTACCCACTGCATGGGCCACCGGGTCAGGATGCCCCTCGGAGTACAGCGACACCTCACCCACGGCCAGCAAACGCCCCAGCTTGATAAGTTTGCAGCGGCCAATGATGTCGCGGTCGGCAGCGGGTTTGCGCAGAAAATTGATATTCAGACTGGTGGTCACCGTCAGTGGCACGATGCCAATCTCACCCAGAATCGCCACGTACAGCGCCACGTCCGCTGTGGCCATGAGCACCGGGCCCGAGACGGTGCCGCCAGGGCGCAACTCGTCCACGCCCACGGTGTGGCGCACCGTGGCAGACATGGCAGCCACCGCTTCGACCCGGCATTTGCTTTGCGGGAAGGCTTGCGTTAAAAACGCGCTGATTTGTTCTTTGCTGGCCAAGATGGTTTCCTTTCTGGTGGCGGATCAATGGTGGGTTAGGGCAGTTGGATGTGCTATGTTTTCAGTAGCTGCTTACGCTCTATTTTATTGGGCAAAGCATCTAAAACGCTGGGAATTTTAAGTCTTGCAGGCTGTGCAACTGCCTGGCCTGGCCTGACAGCGGGTCGGTAAACGACAGGGACTGCGCCAGCAGTTGCAGGGGCTGGGTGTAGCTCAGCGCATCCAGTGCGGGCTCGGGCGTAAGCACCGGGTAGATCGCATCGCCGCAGATGGGCACACCCAGCGCGAGCATGTGCACCCGCAGTTGGTGGCGCTTGCCTGTGAGGGGGCGCAGGCAGTAGCGCGCCAACGCGCCCTGCACTTGCAGCAGCTCGATCTGCGTTTCGGTGTTGGGGCTGCCGGGCACTTCCTGCATTTGCATAAACGATGCCGCCGCTGGCACCAGGCGGCTTTGGTGCACCAAGGGAAAGCTCAGCTCTGGACGGTAGGGCGCAATGGCTTCATACACTTTGGCCACACTGCGCGTGCGAAACAGCTCAGCGTAAGCGTTGCGGCTGGCGGGCTGGATGCTCAGCAGCACCAGGCCTGCCGTGTCGCGGTCAATCCGGTGGATGGGCACCAGATCGTTCAAGCCGGTTTGCTTTTTCAAACGCACCAGCAGCGTCTCCTGCACATAGCGGCCGGTGGGCGCAACGGGCAAAAAATGCGGCTTGTCAGCCACCAGCAAATGCGCGTCCTGGTAAATGATGCGCGCTTCAAACGGTATGCGCGGCTCGGCAGGCATGTGGCGGTAGTAGTAGATGCGCTGGCCCGCAAGGTAGGGGGCATCGGGTGCGAGCGCTTGCGCGGCCTCGTTCAGCACCAAACCATTTTCAAGACGAAAAACCCAGCTTTGCCCAGCAGGAATATGCGTGGCCAGCTCTAAATACGATAGCAGATTTATCGGCTCCTGATCCGCAGGAAAGATGGGCAGCGTCATCACGCTGGGGCTCACACCGTCGCGGGTGGGCGGCTGCGCGGCAGTTTTGCTGTAGGCTGGCTTCACAGCGCTGCGTGCAAGCCGCGCTGGCGCAGCATCAGGCCGCGCCATCCAACTGCTGGGCGCGGGCCAGCCGCCATGCGCCATCAGGCTCGTTCTGGTACACGTCTTCTACGGTGGTGGCGGTTTCATGCAGGTGCGTGTCCAGCGCCACGCGGCTGTCAAACACAAAGCACTCGCCCTGCCAGTCTTTGTCAGCGTCCGGCATTTCCTTGAAGTAATTGAGAATGCCGCCTTCCAGCTGGTAGACCTCCAGCCCCAGGTCTTGCATCCACACACTGCTTTTCTCGCAGCGGATGCCACCCGTGCAGTACATGGCGACTTTTTTCTTCTGCGCCTTCCATTGCTCAGCATGCTCTTTCACATACTGCGGAAAATCACGGAAATTGACCACCCCCGGATCAATCGCTCCCGCAAACTTGCCCAGGCGATACTCAAAGCTGTTGCGGTTATCCAGCAGCACCACATCGGGCTGTTGAATCAGCTCTCGCCATTGGGCGGGGCTAACATTGGTACGCTCAATATCAGCCGTGCGTGCCGCTGCATCCACTCCTTCGATGCCCAGCGGCACGATCTCGGCCTTGGCATGCACCTTCATGCGTTTAAAAGGCTGGGTCACGCATTCGGTGCGTTTGAACACCGCGCCGTAAAACGCCGCGCCAAACGCCGCATCGCTTTGCAATGCCTGCTCGATACGATCTAACTGCACTGCGCTGCCGGCCAGCATGCCGTTGATGCCTTCGCTAGCTACCAAAATGCTGCCCAGCAAATCCACTGTCAGTTCGCGCAGGCGCAGGACGACTGCCTCGACATCGGCGATGGCTGTGAATTTGTAAAAAGCGATGTGGTGCAACATGGGCTACGTCTCTATGGGCAATTATCGCTGGATCTCGCTGCGCTACCCACTCACCAGCGCCCGCAGCCAATCAGGCATGGTCATGGCCTTTTGCTGGGCAAAGTCTATCCAAATCGTGGTTGCGCCGCCCGCTGCGCACACCACGCCCGGCGTATCTGCACGTTCCATCGTGCACCAGGTTTCAAAGGTCGTGCGGCCAGGGTCGCTGGTGTACATTTTCATCTGCACATCGCCCGGATACACCAACTGCTGGTAAAAATTGCAAAACGCATTGACGATCACCGGCCCTTGGCCTTGGGGGTCGGGCACTGCGCCAATGCTATGCATCCAGTCAATGCGGATGGTCTCCAGGTAGCGGAAATAGCTGCCATTGTTCAGGTGGCCCATGGCATCCATGTCGCCCCAGCGGATCGGGATGGTCATCTCAAAGACAAGTTTTTTCTGCGCAGGAATTTCAATTTTCATAGGGCAACTCTTGGGAAAACATGGCAAATTATCGGTGCGCACGGATGCTGGCCAGGATACCGCAGGCAAACAGGAGACAGGCCAGCGCCTGCACGGCACTGGGCCACACGCCATCCCACCCAAACGAGTAAGCCAAGGCAAAAATAGTTTCGCTCACGATCAACTG
>JAYVJV010000110.1:0-17168 GCA_043769005.1 Polaromonas sp.
CGTGGCCAATCTGGGACCTGCAAACGCCAGTGGGACGGTAGTGCGTGACGCGCCCTCGGCGGGCCTGAGCTGTACGACGCTCAGTTGCAGCACCAGTGGAGGTGCCAGTTGCCCCGCGTTGGATGTGCCTTTGTTTTTGAGCACGGGGTTGGCATTGAACACTTTGCCCAGCGGCGGGCAAGTGGTTTTTATTTTGGGTTGTACGGTGACGGCCACTGGGCTGCCATAAGGGTAGCAGCCAACACTGATGATGTGCGTGCACTGGCCACCCTGGGCTTGGATCGCGACGCGGGCCTGGAGCTGCTAGCCAGAGATGTCGTAGAACGCGACCCCGCCGTCAAAGCCATGCTGGACATGGCCATCAAAGCCTGCCTGGACCAAGGCAAATACGTAGGCATCTGCGGCCAAGGCCCCAGCGACCACCCCGTCTTTGCCAAGTGGCTGGTAGAGCAGGGCATTACGTCGATCTCGCTCAACCCTGACTCGGTGGTGGAGACCTGGAAGTTGCTGGCTGCTTAGCGAGGTAGCGCTACGTCAGTATCGCAGCCAATGGATATGCAAATATAAGCTATGAAATTAATAGCTTGTCACGCATAAACTATAAGTATTTTTCTGGTGTGGTGCCTAAATGGCGGGCCAGTAACTGGGCTACATGGATAGCCTGGCGCTGCGCACCATCGTGGATCTGGTGGCGGCAACTGGTGCCGTCGGCAACGATGATGGCGTTGGGTTGATTGCGAATGGCGGGGAGAAGGCTGAGTTCGGCCATTTGCATGGACACCTCGTAGTGTGAGGCTTCGTAACCGAAACTGCCAGCCATGCCGCAGCAACTGCTCTCGATCAGCTCGGGCTTGGCACCAGGGATGAGCTGAATTACGTCGATGATGGGGCTGACGGCATCAAAGGCTTTTTGGTGGCAGTGGCCGTGCAGCAAGATGGGCTGGGTGGTGGGTTGGAACTGCGCCTTGAGTGCGTCCAGCTTGCCTGCCTTGGCCTCGCGGGCTAAAAATTCTTCCAGCAAAAAGGCATGCTGGCTGACGAGTTGCGCATCTGCGCCCAGGCCCATCACCAGCGCCTCGTCGCGCAGCGTGAGCAAACAGCTGGGCTCCAGGCCGACGATGGAGATGCCTTGTTGGGCGTAGGGCAGTAGCTCGGCCACCAGCTCGCGCAGCTTGTTGCGGGCCTCGTCCACCATGCCGCTGGCCAGGTAGGTGCGGCCACAGCACAGCGCTTTGCCGGGTGACTGGCTGCCGGATGCTGCGGTTTTGGTAGCTGCTCCCGCTGTGTATCCGGCGGCTTGCAGCACTTTGAGTGCAGCGATGGCATTGTCGGATTCAAAGAAGGCGTTGAAAGTGTCGACGAAGAGGACGACGGGCTTGGCAGCTTTGAGGACTGCTTCGCGCGACGCAAGTGCGAACCCTTCGACAAGCTCAGGGCGAACGGGATGGGTACGCGTGAGCCCTTCGACCCCATCGGCGCGGCTCAGGACGGGTGGCTGAGGGTGAACGGGATGGGTAGGCTCAGGCTGGATCGAAACTTGATTCCAAAACGTCTTACTCTGCCACTGGGGCAAGCTACGTTGGGCGGAAAAGCCCAGCAGCTTTTCGCTCAGCAGCGCCAGGCCGGGGATTTTGTCGCGCAAATTCAATAGGGGTGCCAGGCGCGCGCCCCAATGGGCGTAGTCGGGCAGCCTGGCGATGAGTTGGTCTTTCAGCGTGTAGCCGTTTTTGGCTTTGTAGTGGTGCAAAAACTCGACCTTCATCTTGGCCATGTCTACGCCTGTGGGGCAGTCGCGTTTGCAGCCTTTGCAGCCTACGCATAAATCCATGGCCTCGTGCACCGTTTCGCTGGCCAGGCCGCCCTCGCCGAGCTGGCCGCTCAGGGCCAGGCGCAGGGTGTTGGCGCGGCCCCGGGTGAGGTGCTTTTCGTCGCGGGTGACGCGGTAGCTGGGGCACATGGTGCCCGCGTCAAACTTGCGGCAGTGGCCGTTGTTGTTGCACATCTCGGCGGCTTTGGCAAAGCCTTCTGCCGGGTCGCCGCCGGTGCCGGGGGCGGTGGTTTGCTCGGTGACGGGGTCGTTTTGCACGTTCCAGGCGCTCCAGTCGAGCGCGGGTTTCAGGGGGATGACGCGGTAGGGGCTGCGGGTGGCCTCGGCCAAGGGCGCAGGCGTGTTATCCGAGGGCCGCACGGGCGGCTGAAAGCGCAGCACGCGCGGGTCGTCCATGCGGGGCAGGGGGTAGCCGGGCATGGCCACCATGCGGCCAGGGCACAGCAGGTTGATAGGGTCCAGGTGCTGTTTGATGGCTTGGAAAGCCTCGTTAATCTTAGCGCCAAACTGCCATTCAATCCATTCGCCACGGCACAGGCCGTCGCCATGCTCGCCGCTATAGGCACCTTTGTATTTGCGCACCAGCGCGCAGGCCTCCTCGCCAATGGCGCGCATTTTGGCGGCTCCTTCGCGGCGCATGTCCAAAATGGGCCGCACATGCAGGGTGCCTACGCTGGCATGCGCATACCAGGTGCCGCGCGAGCCGTGTTTTTGAAACACCTCGGTCAGCGCATCGGTGTACTCGGCCAGGTGCTCCAGGGGCACAGCGCAGTCTTCAATAAAGCTCACGGGTTTGCCGTCGCCCTTCAGGCTCATCATGATGTTCAGGCCCGCTTTGCGCACTTCCCACAGGTTTTTTTGCGGCGCGTCGTCCGTCATCTCCACCACGCTGCCCGGTAGCCCCAGGTCGCCCATCAGCTCGACCAGTTGCTTCATTTTTGGCAGCAGGTCGGCTTTGCTGCTGCCGGAGAATTCGACCAGCAGGATCGCTGCGGGTTGGCCTATCAAGGCCGTGCGGATGGTGGGGGCAAAGGCGGGGTTTTGCAGGCTCAGCTCAATCATCGTGCGGTCTACCAGCTCGACCGCACTGGGGTCGAGTTTCACGATATGTTGCGCACTGTCCATCGCCTTGTGAAAACTGGCGAAGTTGACCACACCCAGCACCTTGGCCTTGGGCAGTTCGCTGAGTTTAAGGGTGAGCGACTGGGTGATGCCCAGTGTGCCCTCGCTGCCGACAAACAGGTGCGCCAGATTGACCGAGCCGTCCTGCGTATAAGGCCGCTCGCTTTGGTTGTTGAAAATATCCAGGTTGTAGCCACCGACCCGGCGCAGCACTTTGGGCCACTGGCTTTCTATCTCGGGGCGCAACTGGTCGGCCAAGCCCTTCACATAGTCGCCCAGGCTACGCGCCAATCCGCTACTATTTTGGTAGCTGCTTACGCCCATATTCTGGCCATTTGAGAGCAATATGCTGGCCCCCAGCACGTTGTGCACCATGTTGCCGTAAGCAATCGAGCGGCTGCCGCAGGAGTTGTTGCCCGCCATGCCGCCCAGCGTGGCCTGCGCGCTGGTAGACACGTCTACCGGGTACCACAGGCCATAGGGTTTCAGGTGGGCGTTCAGGTGGTCCAGCACGATGCCGGGCTCTACCGTGACCTGGCGCTGCTCGGTGTCAATGCTGAGCACTTTGCGCAGGTGCTTGGCATGGTCTATCACCAGCCCCGCCCCCACGGTCTGCCCGCACTGGCTGGTGCCGCCGCCACGCGGCACGATGGGCACGCCCATGTCGCGGCAAATATCCACAGCCAAGGCAACGTCTTTGGCCGTCTTGGGCACCAACACACCGATGGGCATCACCTGGTAGATCGACGCATCGGTGGCGTAGCGGCCCTTGTCTGCCGGGCTGAACAGCACTTCGCCCTGCGTCTCTTGGGCGAGCCGCCTGGCAAGCTGGCCTGCTACGGATGTGCTAGCGCGTGCTACCGTTTCTGCTTGGGCTGCAGCGGCTTCTTGGGATACTTTCAGGGGCAGGGGGGCGTTCATGCGCGCACTCTCGTAGTGGTGGTGTTGGGGGCGCTGCGCAGTTGCTCCAGCACGGCATCACGCTTATGGTGCAGGTGTTGCTCCAGCAGTTGGCGCAGGGCAGGCGCGTTGCGTTGGGTCAGGGCATCGAGCATCTGGCCGTGCTCCACCACGGCGCTTTTCCATTTGGCTTCGTCCAGATTAGAGCGAAAGCGCAGAGCTTGCAGCCGGGCATTGACCTGCCTGTAGGTGGCCACCAGCACGGGGTTTTTAGCAGCCGCGTTAATCGCCTGATGGATGTGCGCATTGAGGCGGTAGTAAGCAGACAGGTCGCGCCGGGTGTGTGCGGCCAGCATCTCGTAGTGCAGGGCCTTGATCTCGGCCAGCTCGTCCTCGCTCATCCGCTGCACCGCCAGCTCGCCCGACATGCCCTCCAGCCCCGCCATGACCTCGAAGGTATCAATCACGTCCTGCTCGCTCAGGCTGACGGCCACTGCGCCCCGGTTGGGCAGCAGCTCGACCAGGCCCTCAGCGGCCAGCATTTTGATGGCCTCCCGCAGGGGTGTGCGCGAGACGCTGAGTTTTTCGGCCAGCTCGCGTTCGTTGAGCTTGGCACCGGGCTGGATCTGGCCCTCGACCAGGAGCTCTCGCAGGCGATAGGCAGCCTGTTCGTGCAGGTTGGCGCGGGGGATGGAGATGATTTCTGCGGTCATGGTTTGTATTTTGTATGCAAAAAGTAGTTTCGTCAAATGGTTTGACTGGTTGGCGTGTTGGCAAAGGTTTTTGGGGCACGCTGTTTGGCTGGGGCGCGCGCGGCGCTGGCGCTGTGGGGTTGCCGCCCGAGCCCCGACCCGCTTCGCGGGGAGCCTCTGCAGTACTCGACTTTGGGGGAAGCATCGGAACTCGCTTCGCTCAGACAGCCGATGCTTCTTATCCCCAAAGTCTGCGTGCTTCGAGCTCGGGGCTCTTATTGGGCGGCAACCCCATGGCACAGGCTCTGGCGCGAAGCCGCGACACCTTCCCAAGAAACGGTTGCGCGCCCAAAGTCTAAGCAAACAGGGACCCTCCCACTTGACACAAGCATTTTCTGCATACAAAATATTGCCAACCAAACACAAGGACGAAGAGAAAACCATGCTCACCCTAGACTTCCACCCCACCGGCCGCCACTTCCTGCAAATCCCCGGCCCGTCCCCCGTGCCCGACCGCATTTTGCGCGCCATGAGCTACCCCACCATTGACCACCGAGGCCCCGAATTTGGCGCGCTGGGCCTACAGGTGCTGGGCAAGATCAAGCAGGTGTACCAAACCAAAGCGCCCGTCATCATCTACCCCGCCTCCGGCACCGGTGCTTGGGAAGCCGCTTTGGTCAACGTCTGCAACCCCGGCGACCACGTGCTCATGTACGAGACCGGGCACTTTGCTGCCCTCTGGCAAATGCTGGGCGCGCGCCTGGGCCTCAAGACTGAAATCATCACCTTGCCCGGCAACTGCCCCACTACCGGCCTGCCCAATGGCTGGCGGCGCGGCGTGCAGGCCGATTTGATTGAAGCGCGGTTGAAGGCCGACACGGCACACAGCATCAAAGCCGTGTGCGTGGTACATAACGAAACGTCAACGGGCGCCACCAGCAACATCGCCGCCGTGCGCCGCGCCATCGACGCAGCCAAGCACCCCGCGCTGCTGCTGGTTGACACCATCAGCGGTCTGGGCTCGGCCGAATACAGCCACGATGCATCGGGGGCTGACGTGTCCATCAGCGGCAGCCAAAAGGGCCTGATGCTGCCACCCGGCATCAGCTTTCACGCGCTCTCGCCCAAAGCCATCGAAGCAGGCAAAAAAGCCACCATGCCCAAGGGCTACTGGGCCTGGGACGAGATTCTGGAGATGAACAAAACCGGCTACTGGCCCACTACGCCCAATACCAACTTGCTCTACGGTTTAAACGAAGCCTGCGACATGCTGCTGGACGCACGCCATGGCGGCTTGCCCATGACCTTTGCCCGCCATGTGCGCTGGGGCGAAGGCGTGCGCGCCGCAGTGCGCGCCTGGGGCCTGGAGATCCAGTGCGCTGAGGCAGCGGTGTACTCCCCCGTGCTCACCGGCGTGGTGATGCCCCAGGGTGTGGATGCTGATGCCGTGCGCAAAACCATTTACGAGCGTTTCGATTTGTCGCTGGGCACGGGCCTGGGCAAACTCAAAGGCCGCATGTTCCGTATTGGCCATTTGGGTGACTGCAACGACCTGACCTTGATGGCGGCCCTGAGCGGCTGCGAGATGGGCATGAAGCTGGCTGGTATCAAACTCGCTGGCAGTGGTGTGCAAGCCGCGATGGATTACTTTGCGGCCCACGCAGCGCCCAGTGCGCTGGCCAAGGCGGCTTAATTCTGTTTAGTTTGGGTTGGGTTGGTCTGCGCTCGTCCCTGCGTTTGAAGATTGTGAGCCTGACTCCTATGCTGCGCCCGCCCCGGCACTTGGCGTGCACAGCTCCGCGGCTGTCCTCCGCCCTTCGGGCTCCCCCTTTATGCCGCTGCGCTGTGCACACCAAGCGCCAGGGCTGCGAATAGCGAGTGGGTGCTGCGTTGGGGCAATTACCAAGTTGGCTACAGCGGGATGCACCTGGGCACCCGGCGGTAGGGCCCCCGCCACCTTCGCAAGAGCTGGTCGATGGTGTACTCAGCGCAGCGGCATAAAGGGGGAGTAGGCGGCCATAAGCCGCCACGGAGGACAGCCGCGCAGCTGAGTACGCCATCGGCCAGCACCCGTACAAAACATGGCGTACCTACTCTGATCAGTATTTACGCTAGTGGCTACGCAACCGCCAGAGCGTTGATATGTCAGACAATAGCACTATTGACCGTTTTCAACTTCTAGGACCATGACGATGCAACGCCGAACCCTCCTTACAGTAGCCGCCGCTGGCGCAGCCACCTTGCACGCACCCATGCTGCGTGCGCAAACCTTGCCCACTGGCCCGATCAAAATCATTGTGGGCTTTCCGCCCGGTGGGGGCACCGACGCACTGGCCCGTGTGGTCGGCCAAAAGCTGCAAGCCATGTGGGGCAACACCGTGGTGATTGAGAACAAGGCCGGTGCCGCAGGCGTGATTGCCGCTGACTTTGTTAGCAAGCAGCCCGCAGACGGCAACACCTTGTTGATGGCCCATATCAACAGCCACGCCCTGGGCCCCGCGCTCAACGCCGCTGGCTCGGGCGTGAAGCTGGGCTACGACGCCACCAAAGATTTCGCTCCCATCAGCATGGTGGGTGTCACGCCCAATTTGCTGATTTGCAACGCCAACCAAAGTGCCAAAACCGTAGCAGACCTGGTGGCGCTGTGCAAGTCCAAGCCCGGCCAGATCAGCTTTGCCAGTGCTGGCGGCGGCTCGGCCCAGCACTTTGCGCTGGAGATGTTCAAGCTGCAAGCCAAGGTGTTTGCCCTGCACATCCCGTACCGTGGCTCGGGCCCGGCCATTACTGACCTGATCGGCGGCCAGGTTAACTACTGCTTTGAAACCATGACCTCGGCCACTCCGCACGTCAAAAGCGGCAAAGCCATTGCCATCGCGCAAACGCGTCTGAAGCGCGCCAAGGGCCACCCCAATGTGCCGACCATGGACGAGTCTGGCTTCAGAGGCTTTGAGGCCACCGTCTGGTATGGCCTGATGGGCCCGGGCAAAATGCCCCAGGCTATGGCCCAGCGCATGAACGAAGATGTCAACAAGGTGTTGGCCATGCCCGATGTGCAGGAAAAAATGGAGCAGTACGGCGCAGAAGATGGCGGCGGCAGCATCCAGAAATTTGCCGACTTTATCAAGGCCGAGCAGCAAAAGTGGGCGGTGGTGGCCAAGTCTGCGGGTGTGAAAGCCGACGCTTAAGCAGTGCCAGGCAGTTTGCCCAGGCAGACTGCACTAGACGCTTAGCCCGTCCGCGCCCGCGCCAGCGGCGGGTTTTTGGCAAAGTAGCGCTGCACGCCGTGCAGCATGGCATCGGCGATTTTGTCTTGGTAGGCTTCGCTTTTGAGCAGCAGTTCTTCGTCGGGGTTGCTGATGAAGGCGGTTTCTATCAACACGCTGGGGATGTCGGGGGCTTTGAGTACGGCAAAGCCCGCTTGCTCTACGCGGGCTTTGTGCAGTTTGGCAAAGCCGCCTAGCGCACCCAGCACCTGGGTGCCAAGTTTCAGGCTGTCATTGATCTGGGCGGTCGTGCTCATGTCCAGCAGGGCGCGTCGTACATGGGCATCTTTGACCTTGAGGTTCACGCCGCCCACCAGATCGGCGCTGTTTTCTTTGTTCGCCAAGTAGCGGGCGCTGGCGCTGCTGGCACCTTTTTGGCTCAGGGCAAACACGCTGGCACCGTGCGCGGTGGGCACGGTGAAGGCATCGGCGTGGATGCTGATAAACAGGTCGGCCTTGACGCGCTGGGCCTTTTGCACGCGCACATCCAGCGGCACAAAAAAGTCGGCATCGCGTGTCAGGTAGGCGCGCAGGGGGTTGCCGTCGACCTTGGCTTTATTGATGCGTTCGCGCAGTTTCAGGGCGATGGAGAGCACCACGTCTTTTTCCTGGGTGCCTCCAGGACCGGTGGCTCCGGGGTCTTCGCCGCCGTGGCCGGGGTCTAGCGCCACGATGATCAGGCGGTCGGTTTTGGTGGGCGAATTTTTAATGTTTTTTCGATCTGTAGACCTCGTAGATGTTGCGTGAGCAGCTACTGAATGTGTAGCGGATGCTGGACTCGATGGGCTGACTGTGGGGGGTGTAGATGCCGCCCCGGCGGGGTGGCGGCTCGCCGGGGCCTGGCCACTGCGCTGGGCAGCCAGGTCGCCTAAAGGGTCGCGTATGGGTAACTGCGGCTGGGCTGTAGCATGGGGCGATACAGGTTCTTTCAAACGCTCGGCGATCAGGGCTTGCAGCGGGTCGACGGTCAGTGTGGGGTACAGGTCAAACACCAGGCGGTGCTGGTATGCAGCGACTGGAGCTAAGTTAAATACCTGGGGCAGGGCGGCTTGCTTCAGGTCAAGCACCAGGCGCACCACCCCCGGGGCAAACTGCGCCACCCGGATACCGCTGATATAGGGGTCGTTGGCTTTCACCTGGCCCACCAGCTCGCGCAGCTCAGGGCTGAGCGTAAGGCCCTGTATGTCTACCGCCAGGCGCGGTGGATTGTTGATAAAGCTGTGTTGGCTGCTGAGTTTGTTGTCGCTCTCGATGGTCACACGCGTGTAGTCCTGCGCGGGCCACAGGCGTACGGCCAGGATGCTCGCCCCCCAGGCAATTTGGCTGTGCGTAAGCAGCAAGGCTAGCGCACCTGCGCCCACGGCTTGCCTGCGGTTGAGGGCGGGGCCGAGAGGGTGACTAAAAGAGGCGCAGGGCAGGTGGCTCATGGCAGCAGTTGCGCGCCCAAGGGCGTGTAGGCATATAGCTGCACGCTGCGGCTGTCGTCGGCTTGCACACTCAGGTGAATAGCCAGGTCGGGCACTGGCAGGGCGGCGCGGGCGTTGTCTGGCCATTCGATGAGTTTCAGGCCGGGGGCGGTAAAGATGTCTCTAAAGCCTGCGTCTTCCCATTCGCGGGGGTCGGTAAAACGGTAAAAATCAAAATGCGAGATCGTGGTGTCGCCGCCCTCGGTTTTGACCACATGCGGCTCGACCACGGCATAGCTGGGGCTTTTAATACGGCCTGTTACCCCTAGCGCGCGCAGCAGATGGCGCACCAGGGTGGTTTTGCCCGCGCCCAGTTCGCCATGCAGCTCGATAATGGCCTGACGCACAGTCGGTTTGCCTGCCAGCTCCGTCGCCCAGGCCTGCGTTGCGGCCTCGTTTGCCCAGTGCAATGTTTCTACAATCAAGGCATCGTGACTGACAGCGTTCAACTTCTCTCCAAAATCCGCCAATGGGCGCTTGAACTGGGATTTTCACGCATTGGCGTGGCCCCGGTAGATTTGAGCACAGCCGAGGCAGGTTTGCAGGCTTGGCTGGATCAAGGTTTTCACGGTGATATGCAGTATATGGCCACCCACGGCCTGCGCCGCGCCCGCCCGGCAGAGCTGGTGCCCGGCACGCTCAGCGTCATTACTGCACGCATGGATTACCTGCCCAGCGCCACGCCCAAGGGCTGGCAAGGCATCGAGTTTGCGCGCCTGGATCGTCCCTCCGAGGCCATTGTGTCAATGTATGCACGCGGGCGCGACTACCACAAGGTACTACGCAGCCGCCTGCAAAAGCTCTCTGAGCGCATTGCCCAAGATATTGGCCCCTTCGGTCACCGTGTATTTACCGACTCTGCCCCGGTGCTGGAAGTGGAGTTGGCCAGCCGCAGCGGCCTGGGTTGGCGGGGCAAACACACTTTGATGCTGGCACGCGATGCGGGGAGTATTTTCTTCTTGGGTGAAATTTTCATTGACCTGGCCTTGCCCGCGACCGAACCCGCCCCAGAGCATTGCGGTAGCTGCACCAGTTGCATTGATGTGTGCCCTACGCAAGCCATTGTTGCGCCTTACCAGCTCGACGCGCGCCGATGCATCTCCTACCTCACCATTGAGCACGCGGGCCCCATCCCCCTGGAGTTGCGCCCTTTGATGGGCAACCGCATCTACGGCTGCGACGACTGCCAACTGGTCTGCCCCTGGAATAAATTTGCACAGCGCAGCGCCTTGCCTGATTTTGATGAGCGCCAGGGCTTGACGGGCCAGCAGCTGGTGACCTTGTTTGCCTGGACGGAGGCTGAATTTTTAAACTACACCGAAGGCAGCCCCATCCGCCGCATTGGGCATGCGCGCTGGCAGAGAAATATTGCGGTGGCGATGGGCAATGCGCTGCGAAGCGAGTTACCCGACACGGTGCAAAGAGCGCTGCGCAGCGCGTTGATGGCTGCCTTGCCCCAGGCGGTACCGCTGTTGGCCGAGCATATCGACTGGGCCATGGCTTAATGCGCAGCTTGGTTCGCCGTCTTCGCTGCCCGACAGACTGGGGGCAGGGATAATCCACCCTATGCCCTTGCTGACCGACCCCCACTTCGCCCAACGCTGGAAGCTGTCTGTCGCCCCCATGATGGACTGGACGGATCGGCATTGCCGCTACTTTCACCGCCTGCTCTCCAAAAACACTTTGCTCTACACCGAGATGGTGACCACCGGCGCGCTGCTGCACGGCGATGTGCCGCGCCATCTGGACTTTAACCAGGAGGAGCATCCAGTCGCATTGCAACTGGGCGGCAGCGAGGCTGCCGACCTGGCCCAGGCCGCCAAATTAGGCGAGCAGTGGGGCTATGACGAGATCAACCTCAACTGCGGCTGCCCCAGCGAGCGGGTGCAGCGCGGCGCCTTTGGGGCCTGCCTGATGGCCGAGCCGCAACTGGTGGCCGACTGTGTGAAAGCCATGCGGGACGTGGTGAGCGTGCCGGTGACGGTCAAGCACCGCATTGGGATTGACAAAACCGAGAGCTACGGGTTTGTGCGCGATTTTGTCGGCACGATTGCCGATGCAGGCTGCGAGGTGTTCATCGTGCATGCCCGCAACGCCTGGCTGCAAGGCCTGAGTCCCAAGCAAAACCGCGAGGTGCCGCCCCTGCGCTACGAGCTGGTGCACCGGCTCAAAAAAGAGTTCCCCCACTTGGTGATAGCGCTCAACGGCGGCATCAATACCCCAGAGCAAGTCAACACCGAGCTACAGCAGGTGGACGGCGTGATGGTCGGGCGCGAGGCCTACCACAACCCCTGGTGGATGGCGCAGTGGGACGCACAGTTCTACGGTGACAGCGCCTCACGCGAAGGCATCACACGCGACAGCGTAGAGGCGCAGATGGTGCAGTACATGCAGCAGCAGGCGGCAAACTTTGGCACCCCTTGGCAAGCAATAGCCCGCCACATGCTGGGCCTACGCCACGGTCAACCGGGGGCACGCCTGTGGCGGCAGGTGTGGAGCGACCACCGTTTGAAGGCGCTGCCCGCGCAGGAAGTGGCGCAGCGGGCAGCAGAGGTGAAAAATTATTTGAACCCGCACTAACTCCTTGTCGACTCAACTGTACTGACGCGGTGCAATGGTTGCACAACGCAGTTGATTCAACCAAATGGAGTTTGTTATGAAATTAGTATCACGTCGCCTGCTGTTGTCGGGTTTGTCTCTGGCCGCCATGCTCAGTGCGGGCACCGCATTTGCGCAAGATGCCAGCAGAGACCGCAATGGCCCATGCCACTGCTCGCACCCGGTCAATGTGAACATCAAAAAAACCAGCAACCCCACCCCGGATGCCAAAGACTTTTTACCCCAGTATGCTGGTAAACCCGCCGTAGCCTACAACGACAGCGGGGCAGACCACTACTTCCGCGACACCATCAAGTGGACCAAGCCCGCCACCCAAGTGTGCGAGCTCAAGGGCACCATCAAATGGACGGTGGTGAACAACGCGAAAAATGGCATCCAATACAACGACACTAGCTGGGCCATGCTCAACGGAGCCGCCATTCCTGGCATGGGCGGCCCCGTGGGCGCGCTGGCCGCAGGCGCTACCAAGACCTTTGGCCCCTACCCTCTCACCAGTGCCATCATCCAGTCCGGCCAGATCAGCGTAGGTCTGCAAGACGACACAGCCATGAAAGAAATCGACGTGAAGATCGAAGGCTGCTGCATCGAGATCAGCAAGTAAGCCGAAAAAAGCTGTCACACACCCAAGCCCCGCTCGCGGGGCTTTATCGCGTGGGCTCACCGAATATGCGGCTGTCTTGCGCAGTGCAGCCAGCTTCAAAGCCGCAGGCACTGCGCCAACATACAGCACCTCGCTATTGAGATGCTTGCATAAACGCTTTTAAACGTACTTTTAAACTGGGTTGATTTAAATAACCGAAAAGGTTAAAATAAACCATGGAAAAGAGCACAGCACACTATCGGCTAGACGATGTCCGGCGTTTGATTGACGAAGGTATGGCCAGAGCCACTAAAAGTGCTTTTGAAACGGCTCGCGAGGTTCAGATTTTTTGCCTCGATGACATGCTCAAAATAGTTTGTAAGCTAAGCAGCCGCGATCTTCATAAGAGCATGACCACTTTTGCAGATCATCGCGTTTGGCAAGATGTGTATCACGGGCAAACCGATGCAGGGCTTGCTGTGTATATCAAGCTCACGATTGCCGATGGACTCTTGATTGTTTCCTTTAAGGAGCTATGAAAATGAAATGCCCAGTTTGCGGCCAAGCCGAACTCATTACAGATACCCGCGATCTTGCCTACACTTATAAAGGTGAGTCAACCACAATTCCCGATGTGCATGGCGATCATTGCCCAGCGTGCGGCGAAGTATTGCTGAATAAAGAGCACGGCGACCGCTACAGTGATCTCATTGGGCAATTTCAAAAACAAGTCAATGCAGCATTTGTTGATCCGGCCTACATTGCCAATGTTCGCAAAAAGCTCAACCTCGACCAGCGGCAGGCAGCAGAGTACTTTGGCGGCGGAGTCAACGCGTTTAGCAGGTATGAAACCGGCAAAACGAAACCTTCGCTGGCTTTGGTGAAATTGCTCAGAGTGCTAGATCGTCACCCAGACTTACTGGCAGAGGTGAGGGCTTGAGTTTGACTATTGAATTTGTAGTCAGAGATTGCCGCCAGCGGTGAGGCCAGTTAGGCGACTGCTGACTTCCTTGGTCTTCCGCCCAGCTTTCCATTTTCTTTGGAAGACGCGGCCTTCTTGTCGCTGCGCACAGAGCCACCCGCTTTTCCTAGCTCCCTCATCCACTGCCGAGTTCCCATCATGCCTTTGAGCAAACTCGGTACATACAGGTCGGCATCAAGCAATGGCCAGTGCAAGCCGATGCCTCGGCCTTGAACCTCGATCACTTTCAAGCTTTCAGCCTTAGCTCCAGCAAGTTCTTGAGCGCTTTTAGCAGGAAAAACAAAAGCACATCCGTTATTGAGTTCAACATGAACACGGCCTTGTGAATACTTGGCTGAAACTGCTAACGGCGTGCGTTGACGCAGGCGCGCACCTGCTGCCTTGCTCTTATTGAATTGATCGTCTGTCATTTCAAAGTTCATGATAAAGACTCCAGGCTTGACAAAGTTCGCCGATATGCTCAGACAGAAACACGCCGATAGTGATGATCTGTTTAAGTGAAAACCATCATGGTCTTTCAAGCTGGCTTTGCCTAAATCGCACAACAGATCAAAGCGTGCCTGGCCGTCTGGGCCGATGACGTGAACATGTGGCGGCGCATGATCGTTAGTGAAAATCATGATTCTTAAGCCACGATAACGCAAGATGGTTGGCATGCATGCATTTTATCCTATAAATGCTTAGGTTATTAACACGCATCACTCAAACGTTACGCCGATCGCTTAAAAACCTGTTCAGATATACCCTTGCTGCACCAGTTGACCACGCAAAGTTTTCATAACAAAATACACTTCTAGCAGGCAACTAATCTGCGCGGAGCGCGACAGCGATTCTTGCCATCTGCATTTCAGCTGCTAACGCGCGAGCTGCACACGGGAGGTTGCAAAACCACGGTATCAAGCACCGCTTTGCCAGTGCTGTCCGCAGCCTAGTCGTCAATTTAACGCACTAACCGAATGTTCCAAGCGTGCCAACGACCGACGTTACCCCCGTTCCCGTAATGAAAACCGAAAGCAAATGCGTCGCTTGGATAACTTGGCGTAGATGTCCAATGATTTGTTCCCATATTTGGAAACCACAACACCGTTGCACTGGTACTCGCTCCACCAGTGGCTGAATGCAATGCTGAAAATTCAGAAAAAGTAGGCATGCGCCAGATATTGCTACCACAAATATTTTGTGTGTTCACCATCGTCAGATACCCGTTGTAAGAGGATCAGGGTAGTCTATTACTTCAAAAGTATTCATTTCGTAATTTATCGATGGCTAGTGTGTGCCATAAATGCTACGAAGTGTGTGTTCAGGCTTACGCGCGGGTTTTGGTCGCCGGTTGTGTTGAGCGCACGGCCTGCGCTGAGTGGTGTGTACGATGTAGTTAAAATAGGTTCTAGTTAAGCATTCCTACTAGCGTAAGAGCGAGACAAGCACGTTGGTTATGACTCCACGAACTACAACTCTACTTTTTATGCCTGATAAGGCAGGAGCCCGCGTTTAGATTGCGTAAGCAGCTACGGTTTTTATAGTAAAACGCGGCCAGAGTGTCGCGTTTTTCGTTTTTATTCAGCATTTATTTCCATTGAGGTTTCAGCATGGTTCAAATTACCCTCCCCGACGGCTCGCAGCGTGACTTCCCTGGCCCCGTCACCGTGGCCGAAGTGGCGCTGTCGATTGGCGCTGGCCTGGCCAAGGCGGCCTTGGCGGGCAAAGTGGGGCAGGGCGCGGCAGCCAAGGTGGTGGATACCAGCTATCAGATAACCAGCAATGCTGCGCTGTCGATCATCACTGCCAAGGATGCCGACGGCTTGGAAGTGATTCGCCACAGCACTGCCCACCTGCTGGCCTACGCCGTCAAAGAGCTTTTCCCCGACGCGCAGGTCACCATCGGTCCGGTGATTGAAAACGGCTTTTTCTACGACTTTTCGTACAAGCGCCCGTTCACGCCCGAAGACCTGGGCGCGATGGAGAAAAAGATGGCCGAGCTGGCCACCAAAGACGAGCCCGTCACGCGCCGCGTGCTGCCGCGCGATGAAGCCATTGCCTACTTTAAAGGCATGGGCGAGCTGTACAAAGCCGAGATCATCGGCAGCATTCCGGCGGGCGAAGACGTGTCGCTGTACCGCGAAGGTGCGTTTGAAGACCTCTGCCGTGGCCCGCATGTGCCCAGCACCGGCAAGCTCAAACACTTCAAGCTGATGAAGCTGGCCGGAGCCTACTGGCGCGGCGACCACCGCAACGAAATGCTGCAACGCGTGTATGGCACCGCCTGGGCCACCAAGGACGAGCTGCAACAGCACCTGACGATGCTGGAAGAAGCCGAAAAGCGCGACCACCGCAAGCTAGGCCGCGAGCTGGACTTGTTCCACATTGACGAGCATTCGCCCGGTACCGTGTTCTGGCACCCCAAGGGCTGGACGGTGTGGCAGCAGGTGGAGCAGTACATGCGCCGTGTGTACCAAGACAACGGCTACCTGGAAGTGAAGGGCCCGCAGATCATCGACAAAAGCCTGTGGGAGAAAACCGGGCACTGGGACAAGTACCGCGACAACATGTTCACCACCGAAAGTGAAAAGCGCGAATACGCCTTGAAGCCGATGAACTGCCCGGGCCACATTCTGATCTTCAAGCAGGGTATTAAAAGCTACCGCGACCTGCCGCTGCGCTACGGCGAGTTTGGCCAGTGCCACCGCAACGAGCCCACGGGCGGGCTGCACGGCATCATGCGCGTGCGCGGCTTTACGCAGGACGACGGGCACATCTTTTGCACCGAAGACATGATTCTGGGCGAATGCACGGCCTACACCGAGCTCTTGCAAAAGGTCTACACCGACTTTGGCTTTAAAAACATCATCTACAAGGTAGCCACGCGGCCCGAGGCGCGCATTGGCAGCGACGAGAGCTGGGACAAAGCCGAAGCGGCCTTGATCGAATCGCTCAAGCGCAGCGGCTGCCAGTATGAAATTTCCCCCGGCGACGGTGCCTTTTACGGCCCCAAGATTGAATACACCCTGAAAGACGCGATTGGCCGCCAGTGGCAGTGCGGCACCATGCAGGTGGACTTTTCCATGCCCGAGCGGCTGGATGCCGAATACGTGGCCGCAGATGGCAGCCGCCAGCGCCCCGTGATGCTGCACCGCGCGATTGTAGGCAGCCTGGAGCGTTTTATCGGGATTTTGATCGAGCAGCACGCCGGTGCGCTGCCGGTATGGCTAGCCCCTACGCAGGTGGTGGTGTGCGCCATCACCGACGCGCAGGCCGATTACGCCCAGGAAGTGGCAAAAAAGCTGCGCAATCAAGGGCTTAGAGTCCATACGGATTTGCGTAATGAGAAAATTAACCTTAAAATACGCGAGCATTCGATGCAAAAGCTGCCCTTTATCCTCGTGATGGGTGATAAAGAGAAGGAAGCTGGTAGCGTCGCAGTGCGCGCCCGGGGTAATGTAGACCTTGGCGTAATGCCAGTCGATGACTTTATTGCAAAGATCCTCGCTGACATTGCTTCCAAAGCCTGAATGACCCACGTTTTAGCAAGCATTTAGCCTGCTAGCCCATATAAAACGAGCGTAAGCAGCTACTTAATTGATAGCTGTAAAGCAACTATGCTGTAATAGTTATTTGATAAGGATTTGAACCATCGCTACCGCACCATTTCGGCCCTTGGCACCGCGCCCGCCTCGCCCGCCCCGTCCCTCTCGCTACCACCGCGAAGAGCGCAAACA
>JAYVJV010000111.1:0-3007 GCA_043769005.1 Polaromonas sp.
CCGCTACCGCGAAGACCCGGTGCGCATCATTCGCGCGGTGCGCTTTGCGGCCAAGTTGTCCAAGCTGGGCTTCAAACTCGATGCCAAAACCGCCAAGCCTTTGGCCGAATGCAAGGTACTTTTAAACGATGTGCCGCAAAGCCGTCTGTTTGACGAAATGCTCAAGCTGCTGCAAACCGGCCACGCGCTGGCCAGCATTGAGCAACTCAAAAAACTCGGCTTGGCCCAAGGTATTTACCCGCTGCTCGACCTGGTGGTGGAACGCTCAGAGCAGCCCTTCATCACCGCCGCGCTACAAGACACCGACCGCCGCGTGGGTGAGGGCAAGCCGGTTGCGCCCAGTTTTCTGTTGGCCTGCGTGCTATGGAATGATGTGCGGGAGGGCTGGGACAAGCTGCTTAAAAAAGGCGCTCACCCCTTCCCCGCGCTGACGGAGGCGATTGACGACGTGTTTAACCTGCGAATAGGCGATGTGAGCGGCCGTGGCAAGCTGGCCGCCGATATGCGCGAGATATGGATGATGCAGCCGCGTTTTGACAAACGCGTGGGCTCCACACCGTTTAGCCTGGTCGAGCACCTGCGCTTCAGAGCCGGCTTTGACTTCCTGCGCCTGCGCGCTGACATCGGCGAGGTAGACATCAGCCTGGCCGACTGGTGGCAAGAGTTCAGCATCACCGACCAATCCACGCGCGAAGACCTGGTGGCGCAACTGCGCGAGCAGCAACGTGCACAGCCCAAGCCGAAGGTTGAAAAGTCTTTTGACAAGCCTGTAGCCCACCCATCCCGCCCCGCTCGTGCGGTAGAGGCAAACATTCCGCCCGACGGTAGTATGGAGGGGGATGAGTCTGGAGACGACAACGGCCCCAAAAAACGCCGCCGCCGCCGTGGCCCCAGGCGCGAAGGTGGCGGTGGCGCACCCATTGAGTCTTGAGACATAACCGATATTGATAGCACGGACAACAGAGCCGATAAACGGGAGCAGACAAATGGGGTCAGATCAAAATTCAGGAAAACCATGTTTCCGAAGCGCGTAACGCTGAACGAAATTTTGCTCTGACCCCACTTGTCTGCGGCGCGCAATACAAATGCATGAATCCGCAGCAACCACGAAATGCACACTCAAGCCGTCACCGCGTACATCGCCTTAGGTGCCAACCTAGGCAATGCCGCACTCACGCTGAAGCAGGCCATTGCCGATTTAACAGCCATCCCCCACACCAGTCTGGTTAAATCCTCCAGCCTCTACCAAACCACCCCCATCGACAGCAGTGGCCCCGACTACATTAATGCGGTCGCCGAAATACGTACCCATTTGCCCGCGCCCGAGCTACTCCAGCAACTACAAAAACTAGAGCACACCGCAGGCCGTCAGCGCCCCTACGCCAACGCCCCGCGCACGCTAGATCTGGACATCTTGCTCTACGGCAAGGCCTGTATCCAAAGCCCACAGCTCACCGTGCCTCATCCACGCATGGAACAACGGGCTTTTGTGCTACACCCCTTGCACGAAATCGCGCCCCAGTGGGTAACACCCAAAGCCTTGCAAGCTGTTGCTCAGCAGAACATCCATAGGCTTTAAATTTTTAATGATTTAATGCTGCAGACCAATAAAATATGGCGTAAGCAGCTCCTGAAACGATAGCAAACTGAATTGACGTGTGACTATGCAAGCTCTGCAATCCATCCCCCTCACCCTACAAACCGTTGTGCTGCTGGCCGCCAGCAATGTGTTTATGACCATGGCCTGGTATGGCCATTTAAAAAACCTGGCTACCGCGCCGTGGTACATCGCCGCCTTGGTAAGCTGGGGTATCGCACTGGCTGAGTATTTGCTGCAAGTGCCGGCCAACCGCATTGGCTACCAGCAAGCGGGATTGAGTGTGGCGCAGCTCAAGATCATTCAGGAGGTGATTACGCTGAGTGTGTTTGTGCCGTTCGCCGTGCTCTATTTGAACGAACCCATGAAGCTGGATTACCTGTGGGCCGCGCTGTGCTTGGTGGGGGCCGTGTACTTTATTTTTCGTGCGGCGTAGAAACTTGTGCCGAAGAACTAACGCAGGCGTTCGCGTTTGAGTGCAATGGTTTGGGCAAAACCAGGAGAGCAGCTTTTCAAGTCGACAACATCGACAGTAAAGGGCAGGTTTGATGCACTGAAGGCCAGTTTCAAGTTGGCTTTTTGTTCAAAACCCAAAGCCTGTAGGCCTTCCAGACCAATATCGAGGTCGGAAAATTTTTGAGCAGTACCTTTGACCCGCGAGCCAAACGCCCATGCGGTGTAATGCGGCACTTGCTGCGCCAGAATATCGCGTACCAGTGCGAGTTGATCGGGATGAAGATCAAATAGCATAGGAGAGTCTTTGAAGCAGTAGTTGGGCATCTACGAGATAGTGCCGCGCCCGGGCAAAGGTTTTTTCGGCGACAACGTTGTCGTATTGGTGCGAGGTGTCGTTGCGGGCATCATAGTGACCAAACCAAGCCTCGGGATCGTCCAGTAGCCGATATTTGGCAGCTTGTCGAAAGATGTCTTTTTTTGTCAATATCTCTGTGTCTTGCACGCCATAGACATCACGCAGAACGCGGGCCGTGATTTTCCATGACAGATCCATCGCAATCTCGAAACGTTGTATTACGCCATCACGGACGGTGAGTACACCGGGGTACATGGCGTGCTAATTGAAACCTATTTCCAAGGCTTGCACTGCTTTGCGAAGACTATCAATTTGAATGGTGGACATAAGGCTAGAGAACAAATTTGTTGCATTCTAGCCCTTCAAATCTATCCGTGTTTACAGCACCCGGCCAAACCACCACATCGACATCACCCCAGCCAGTAGTGCCAGCAGTGCGCCACCTAAGGCCAACAAACCGGCGATTTCGGTTTCTTTCTTTTCTACGGTCAAGCGCGACGACAGTTTGGAGTAGACCTTCTTCAGGTCTTCCGCCGTGCCGGCATAGAAGTACTCGCCCTGGGTGCGGCTGGAGATGGCTTTGAGGCTGTCTTCGTCCA
>JAYVJV010000112.1:0-18703 GCA_043769005.1 Polaromonas sp.
CACCAGCAGCTTGTCGGCAGGTACTTCTGTCAGCATGCCCAAGGTGGTGTCCAGCGACACCTCAAAGGTTTTCAGATTGCGGTTATTGATGCCCAGCATAGTTTTGCTGGGCACATTGGGTAGCTTCAAGGCGCGCTCCAGCTCGGCGCGGTCATGCACCTCCACCAGCACCGCCATGTCCAGGCCCAGGGCAATGGCCTGCAAATCGGCCATCTGAGCGTCATCCAGGCAGGCCGCAATCAGCAAAATGCAGTCTGCGCCCATGGCGCGTGACTCGTAGATTTGGTACGGGTCAACCATGAAATCCTTGCGCAGTACCGGCAGCTGGCAGCTGGCCCGCGCCTGGCGCAGATAGTCCGTCGCGCCTTGGAAAAACTGTTTGTCAGTCAGCACTGACAAACAGGCTGCGCTAACCAGAGCCTCATCCTTTTTTTTGGTTTCTGCGTTTCCCTCGGCATAGCTTTGAGCAATATCAGCGGCAAAAAACTCCTCGCGCAACACGCCTTTGGAGGGGCTGGCTTTCTTCACCTCCGCAATCACCGCCGCCTGGCCCGCCGCTATTTTGGCCCGCATCGCACCCACATAGTCGCGCACCAGCACCCGGCTCTCGGCATCGGCGCGCATAGTGGCAAACGGCATTTTTTTCTGCGCCGCAGCGATTTCCTGGCGTTTAACTTCTACGATTTTTTGAAGGGTGTCGGACATGGGTAGGCGAAAGGAGTTGGCGATGGTGCAATACGGCTATTTTGAACGCTTTTAATTCTCCCAGCCGGGTTTGCCTTTCAGTTCGCCTGCGTGGCGGTTATGAGTGCGAGCAGTTTTTCCTTCGCAGCTCCTGATTCAATAGCTGTTTGCGCAAGTAATACGCCATCTTTCATAGTTTTAGCCACGCCAGCCGCATACAAAGCTGCGCCCGTGTTCAACACCACAATATCGCGCGCAGCACCCGGTTGGTTGTCCAGCACGCCCAGCAGCATGGCTTTGGACTGCTCAGGCGTGTCTACCCGCAGGGCACGGTTACTGGCCATTGGCAGGCCGAAGTCTTCCGGGTGGATTTCGTATTCGGTGATATTGCCGTCCTTGAGCTCGCCCACCAGTGTGGCCGCGCCCAGGCTGATCTCGTCCATGCCATCGCGTCCATAGACCACCAGGGCGTGCTCGGCACCCAGGCGCTGCAATGCACGCACCTGGATGCCGACCAGATCGGGGTGGAACACGCCCATCAAAATGTTGGGCGCGTTGGCCGGGTTGGTCAGCGGCCCCAAGATGTTGAAGATGGTGCGCACGCCCAGCTCTTTGCGGATGGGGGCCACATGCTTCATGGCGCTGTGGTGGTTGGGCGCAAACATGAAGCCGATGCCCACCTGCTCAATGCACCGGGCTATCGCGGCGGGCGACAGGTTGATATTGATGCCCAGCGCCTCCAGCACATCGGCACTGCCCGACTTGCTGCTGACGCTGCGGCCCCCATGCTTGCTGACCTTGGCACCCGCCGCTGCGGCAACGAACATACTGCAGGTAGAAATGTTAAAGGTGCTGGAGCCGTCGCCCCCCGTGCCCACGATGTCGACGAGATGCGTTTTGTCGGCCACATGCACCTTGGTAGAAAACTCGCGCATCACCTGCGCAGCAGCAGTAATCTCGCCAATGGTTTCCTTCTTCACGCGCAGTCCGGTAATCAGCGCCGCCATCATCACCGGCGACATCTCGCCCGACATGATCTGGCGCACCACCTGCAGCATCTCATCATGGAATATCTCGCGGTGCTCGATAGTGCGCTGCAGGGCTTCTTGGGGGGTGATCTTGACGGTGTTGGGCATATCGTTTCGCTTTGGGGCTTGGTCACTTGCTTTAGGAAATACGTGGAGTTTTTTGAACGCAGAGGGCGCGAAGGTTTCGCAAAGAGCGCAGAAGAAGTCAGGGGGCAAATAAAACCAAAAAAGACAAAAATGGTACTCAACTAAATCCTTCTAGAACTTGTTCTTCTTTTTGTATTCCTTTCTTCTCTTTTTGCGCCCTTTGCGAAACCTTCGCGCCCTCTGCGTTCAAAAAATCTCCTCCCCCTCTTTTATACAGTCAGACAATTCTACCTAGCTAGCCACCGCCAACGGCAGATTGAGCAGCAGGTTCTGCGGCTTCACCCGCAGCATCCCGCCCTGTGCCATGGCCAGGCCCAGGTACACCGGTCTGCCCGCCAAGTCAGAGCGCATCTCGCTGGGGTTTACAAACTCAAGGCGAAACAGGCTGATCAGGCGTTGCATATGGGCATCGTCCACGGCCTCTTGGTTGTACAGGGCGTTGAGCAGGGTGGTGCTCTCGGCATCCAGGCCGATGTGCCAGCGCCAGGCCGGGTCGTCCACCTTGGCCAGGGGCTGGATGCGCACTTCTACGCCATGAAAATGGGCGATCCACAGCTCCAGCACCCGGGCCAGAGATTTGAGGCCGCTGGTGCTGCGCGCCAGCTGGAAGCTGAAGGCGTGCTGGCCTTCGCCAAACTGCGCGCTGACTTCGTGCGTCAGATCCAGCAGCCAGCCGTAGCGGTAGGTGGGCTTGCCCACGCTTTGCCAAAACTGCACCGCGTTGTCCTGGCCCAGCACCTGCATCTGCGCATCGGTCATCTGCACTTTGTTTTGCATGAGCAGGCGGCCCAGATCGCCGATGCCGCCGGTCTCTTGCGCGCTGTCCAGGGCATCCTGGTCGCCCGCGATGATGCGCCCCTCGGTGCTAGCCACGCGCTGCGGGCGAAACAGCAGCTCGGCGGCGCGCAGCACCTGGGCATCTTGCTCATCCCGCAACAGGCCGCGCAAAATCGCCTGCACCATCAGATCAATAAACAGCGGCGGAATGGTAATGCTACTGCCGCGAAACAGCTTGGCGTAATACGCCTCCAGCGTGCCCGCTTGCAAAACACCATCGCGAAAGCGCAAAAAGTAGGTGTAGCTCTCGCGCGCATCGGCATCTTTAAAGGCCTTGAGCGCCTCGGGGTTGACGGCCTTGGTCGGCACGTCCAAGAGCGCGCCATGCAAACGCCGCTCGGCCGGGCACGACTCGGGCAACAGCACCAGCTCGGGCCGCGCCAGCAGCCAGCGCCAGTAAGCGTCGGTGGGGGCTAGCGTACCAGCGGGTGTAGTGTGCAGACCGCCAAAGCCGCAAGAGAGCCAAAAATCATGATCCATGGCATGGATGGTAGCGCCATTCTTGCGACTTTCCGTTGCCATCCGGTTTGGCCGCCACAGCGCCTTTCTGGTGACTGGTTTTGTTGACTAAATTCGACTCTAGCCCAATAAAATAGTGCATAAGCAGCTACTATAATCATAGCTTTTTAGCAAGCCCCACAGCATGTCTTTTGTCGCCTTCCTGTTCGCCGCAGTCGTTCTTGCCATTACGCCCGGCCCCGGCATTGCCTACGTTGTGGCGCGCACCGTAGCGGGCGGGCGGGCCGAGGGCTTGGCATCGTGCCTGGGCACGGGCATTGGCGGCTTGCTCCATGTCTTGGCTGCGGCGCTGGGCCTGTCGCTGCTGATTGCGCAGTCGGCCTGGGCGTTTAACCTCATCAAATACCTTGGCGCAGCCTATCTGGTGTATTTGGGCATTCGCCTGCTGCTGCGCAAAAGCACTGCACTCTCGGCAGCGCCGTTGGCTGCGCAAGGCCCGCGCCGCGCTTTGCTGGAGGGCATCGTCGTGGAAGCACTCAACGTCAAAACGGCATTGTTTTTTCTGGCCTTTCTGCCCCATTTTGTCGTGCCTGGCCAACCGATGGCACCGCAACTGGCGCTGCTGGGCAGCATCTGCGTGGCACTCAACACCCTGGTCGATGTCATTGCCGTGTTTGCGGCGGACCGTCTGCTGCAGTCCAGCACCGCCCGCACCGCGCGCGCCCAACTGCTCACCCGGGTGTCTGGTGGCACCATGCTGGCGCTGGGTGCCTACCTGGCGCTGGCGCGGCGGGAGGTTTAGGTGCTTGGATAATTCTACTGGTGGGTATCAAAAATAGCCTGTAGCCCAATAAAACAGAGCGTAAGCAGCTATGAAATATATAGCGACTTATTTAGCCTGGGCGGCTGTGAGAAATGCAAAGAGTGGTTATCATTTCCCATGCACTCCCAACCCACCTTCATCGCCCCCGCACAGTTTACCGACGCGGCGCAAGCGCTGGCACAAGTCCAGCGCATTTACGACAACAGCATCAGCCACCTGCGCACCAGCATGCAGGCCTTTGTGGCGGGCACACTGCCTGAGGGCAAAGTTCGCGCCTGCTACCCCTTTGTGCGCCTGCGCACCCACAGCACGGCGCGGGCGGCCACGGCGGACAAGCGGCGCAGCTACGGCTTTGTGCAAGGCCCGGGCCTGTATGAGACCACCATCACTCGGCCCGACCTGTTTGCCGCCTATCTGAAAGACCAGCTCTCGCTGCTGCTGCGCAACCACGGCGGCAGCCTGGAGGTGGGCACCAGCACCCAGCCCATCCCGATGCATTTTTCGTTTGCCGAGCATGACCACCTGGAGGGCAGCATGCCGCCCGAGCGGCGTGCGCTGATGCGCGATGTGTTTGACCTGCCCGACCTGTCTGCCATGAACGACGACATCGCCAACGGCACGCACGAGGCACTGGCGGGCCAGCCGCAGCCGCTGGGCCTGTTTACCGCGCCTCGCATCGACTATTCGCTGCACCGCCTGCGCCACTACACCGGCACGGCCACCGAGCACTTCCAGAACTACGTGCTGTTTACCAACTACCAGTTTTATATTGACGAATTCGTCAAGCTGGGCCGTGCCGCCATGCAAGACCCCGCCAGTGAATACATAGCTTTTGTTGAACCCGGCAATGTGGTGACGCGCCGCGTGGGCCTGAATGCCGAGGCCAACGACGCGCTGGGCAAAGAGCCGCCGCGCCTGCCGCAAATGCCCGCCTACCACCTGGTACGCGCCGATGCCAAGGGCGCGCACATGGGCATCACCATGGTCAACATCGGCGTAGGCCCGGCCAACGCCAAAAACATCACCGACCACATCGCCGTCCTGCGCCCGCATGTGTGGCTGATGTTGGGCCACTGCGCCGGGCTGCGCACCACGCAGGCGCTGGGCGACTATGTGCTGGCCCACGCCTATGTGCGCGATGACCATGTGCTGGACGACGACCTGCCCCTGTGGGTGCCCATCCCCGCCCTGGCCGAGGTGCAGATGGCTTTGCAGCAAGCGGTAGCAGAAGTCACGCAACTGCCCAGTAGCGACCTGAAGAAAATCATGCGCACGGGCACCGTGGCCAGCACCGACAACCGCAACTGGGAGCTGCTGGGCACCGCACACTTGACCAAACGCTTTAACCAAAGCCGCGCCATCGCGCTAGACATGGAAAGCGCAACCATAGCCGCCAACGGTTTCAGATTCCGCGTGCCCTACGGCACCTTGCTATGCGTGAGCGACAAGCCCCTGCACGGCGAGATCAAACTGCCCGGCATGGCCAACCAGTTTTACCGCGACCGGGTAGACCAGCACCTGCGCATTGGCATGCGGGCGCTGGAGATGCTGCGCGCCGAGGGGACTGATAAGTTGCATAGCCGCAAGCTACGCAGCTTTGCCGAGGTGGCGTTTCAGTAGTTTTGTCGTTGCATAAGTAAGGAAAATTGAGTTCTACTAGGAGTATTTTCAACTTACACAAGCAAAAGTTTTAATTACCTAAGGCAAATATAGCTAAGAGCCCACAAACCACCGGTTAGCGTTGGGGCCCGTACTCCCGCCTGAGACAAGTTCCAAACGCTTGGTGCTAAATGCCAAACCAACAAGCGGTGCGATCGGACGATTGTTACCAGATATTCTGGAGACTTGCCCTGTAAATGGTGAAGGAGCTGACGTCAACACGACTGTAAACGCTCCACCAGCTAAGTTGTTCGTATTGTCTATAGTTAATATGGTACCTTGTGGATACAGGTCAGCTGAAGGGATTAGCAGCGTCACTGTACCAGTTGCAGCACTCCCACCATAATCACAATAAATAAACCTGATGGATGTATCAACAATGACAAATAGCCCTGATGTAGCGTTGGATTGGCAAGATACAACCGCAACACCTGAGGGAGCTATCGGCCCCTGAGTACCGGTTGCACCTTGCGGCCCTGTTTGCCCTATCGGCCCCTGCACTCCGTTACACACCAAATAGCTGGTGCTGCTGGAGGCGCTGATTTCTGCGCCGTTGAGTATGCCGTTGCGATCTGCGTCCAAGCCCGTGGTGACCTTGGTGCCTCCGTTGGTACCGCATTCGGCCAACGTGGCGACGGCTGTGGTCACCACACTGTTCAGGCCTGCTGTGCCGGTTGCTCCCACGAGGCTTGTTCCAAGGGGCGGCCATCCTGTTGCATCTTTAGGCCCAAAAATGGTACGGCTATCCATATCAAAATACAAATCACCGACGCTACCGACAGTCATTGGCGTGCCGCGGCCTGTGATTATTGATGTACCCGTCACGCCTCTGGCACCCGTTGCGCCTACCAAGGCTACGCCTGCGCCCCAGCCTGTAGCATCTTTGGGCCCATACATTTTGCGATCAGACGCAGCAGTGTCGATATAAAAATCATTGACCGCACCAATGTCGGGATCAGGTACACCCGTACCGTTGAGCAACGCAGCGCCATCGCGACCCGCTTCACCCACCACCGAAAAACTGATCGCTGGCCAGACTCCGTTTGCCTTGGGGCCATAGATGCGGCGACCAGATGTGTCCAGGTAAAAATCTCCATTGATGCCCACCGAATTGTCGGTAATTGGACCTATGCCGTTGCGCAAGGAATTGCCATCAGCACCTGCTTGCCCCGTAGCACCCGCAGCACCCGCAGCACCCGCAGCACCCGCAGCACCCGCAGCACCCGCAGCACCCGTAGCACCCGTAGCACCCGTAGCACCCGTTACGCCTACGGAGCCAAAAACGATGCCGCCGTTGTTGTTGAGGGTGGCGCCTGTGTTGGTGGTAGCTGCCGGGGTATTCGGGGTGGTCGTGGACAGGCTGACGCTGCCGGAAGGGCTGGAGAGTTGCAGGCTGGCACTGGGCCAAGCGTCATTGGTTTTGGGGCCAAAGAGCCTGCCAGTACTGGCGTTAAGGTAGTAGTCACCGTTTAAGCCGACCGAGTTGCTGGGGTCTTGCGTACCGCCCAACACGACGGACGCAGCGCTTTGCGTCAAGGACACGGGGGCGGGTGCGCCGCCCGTTGTAGTGCTGCTGGACGAACCGCCTCCACAAGCACTCAAAACCAGCCCGACCACTAGGGCTAGGCAGCACAAAAAACCAGAACGCAAGGTGAAGAGCTTCATTGATTTAGATACATCCACTATCTTTGAGAAAAACCAGCCGCGCCTACAAAATTGCCATGCGCTGACGTACTGGCTGCGAACGAGACCCCGGCACGCGAGGCATTGGGGCCGATAAAGCCGCCCGAAATGGCCGCCCCACCACAACCGGTAGCGCAAGGTGCACCAGTCACCGTCAAGCTGCCCGCAAAACCCGTACCTACTGCGTTGGTGCTACCACGCAAGGCGTAGTCTGCATTGGTAGTGGCGTTTCCGGCACCCGCTGGAAAGCGTACATCCAAATTCACACCCACCGTGGTATTGGCACCTGCAAAGTTTGCTGTCAAATGACTGGTAGGCAGCAAGACACCCACGCTACCGGAGGAGGATAGCACTGGCGTAGCCTGGTTAAAGGCATAGGTGGCATTTTTACCAGACAGGCCTGCCAAATCAAGGCTGGAAGTATTTTGCCCGGTAAAAAAGGCCATGGGTGCCAGACTGCTACTGACGGACGGCGAGCCCGAGACACTGTCACGCCAGGTACCCGTGCTCCAGGTGCCTACTACGAGCTGGTCATTGCTGGTGAGGCTACCTGCACTTTGCACGTTGTCCACTACCCCTGTGTTGCCGCCAACGCCCGCGCTGCCCTGGGATACAAAGCCGATGGGCTGGCCATTGGCATTGAGGCTGAGGGTGCCATCAAAATACTGGCGTAAAAAACCTGCACCGTTGGACTGCAAACCACTCACACCAAAAACTTGGGTGCTGGAAGGCACTGCATTTGCAATCAATGTGGAGAGACCATCTTTTTCGGCTTCGTTGCCGGTTTCAGATGGCTGCCGGGTCACTGAAGGGGCCGCCACGGTCGCTGGGATGTTGGTACGCACAGGCTTGTCTTGGGCATTTTTGACCATAGCCGACTCACCCACATTGAGGCCAACACAGCCGCCTTTGTTGCAGACGTCGATGGCGTCGAGCTCGGTGCTGACGGACAGGGTGCCGTTGGCGTTTATGGCCACATTGAAGCCCGAGCCACGAATACCAATGCTGGCTGTGGGAGTGGTGACCTTGTAGTTGGCTGGGTTACGCTTGCCAATCTGGCCGGTGATAGCGCGCATGCCGCCAGCCAACAACTCCACCAGGAACTGGTCTTTACCGGGGTCTTTGGCATCCACATAGCCATTGACGGAAAACTTGGAGTTAGCAGGCAAAGAGATGAATCCGCCATCGGTAAAGCGCAGCTGCACGCTACCCTTGTCACCCGTTGTGATGGTGTCGCCCGCCTGAATGGCGGCCCCTTTGGCGAGCGCGCTGGCGGGTGCTGCGCCTTTACTGATGGTGACATTGCCTGACGCAAACTGCGCCGAACCTGCTGCGGTCTGTGAGGCAGCAGGAAAAGCGGCTGCACAGGCCAGCAGTATGAGGCTGGAGCGTAAATGAAAAGAGGGCATCAAGGTTGACATAATTTTCCTGTTCACTGTGTAGCACTTTGGTGCTGATACATGGGTATGAAGTTGATTATGAACCTTATGTTGCGAAATGTAATGGGGGCGAATGTCAAAATTCTCGCCTTGCCGTGACTGATATCACGCGCTTGTCAATTTCGTTGATGACGATGTCGGACTGTGCACGCAAAAGAGACAACTGGGGGGTGACACGCCAGAACGGCTCAGGCACCCAGTGCACACCTACACCCAGGTTGACCTGATTGTCGTGCCGGGTTACCAAAAAAGAAGGTTCTGGCGCACCATAGACCCGGTTCTCATAGCTCAATGTGCCAAATGCGATTACGCTTTCAGCGATTGGCTTTTGCGCGCCCAAGCGCAAGCCAACAAAGCGGTGGCCCAAATGGGGCAAGTCGCCGCGCTGCACGCGCTCTGTGCCAGTATAGGCTCCACCCCATAGGGTCAAGTCGTCGCGGAAAGTGTGCGAATAATTCAGACCCACCGTCAAGCGCTTGGCATCACGGGCAGACTGTTCATCAGGATGGCTCAGGCGCAGCGCCTGGAAATAGGTGGAAATCTGCCGATACTGGTCAGGCCGATGCGTCCACTCCCCCACCACACCTGCCTGCCGGCGTGACAGGGCTTTGTTCAAACGTGCGACATCCAAGTTGAGTGCCAGTGTCAGTTCGTTACGCTCTTCACGGTAGTTGACACCCGTCAGGCCACTCATGCGCTCGCTGTCGAGCTGTGAGTTGCTCACGGGGTATCTGCGCATGGTGGCGTGGGCGTTGCCAATCAGTGACCAGCGCGGCTCTATGGCGTAGCGTCCCAATATGCCTGCCCCCACGCTAGCAAAACCTGAAGGCGTTTTGACCCCAGAAGGATCTAGTGTAAACACCAGCCCGCCAAACGAGGGTACCGCCACGTTGGGATTGCTGGGGCTGCTGTTGGCGTTGGTATCGTGGCCCAGATTGGCCTCTACGTAGCCACGCACAGAAGACTCTTGTGTACCTTCCGCACGGTCGATTGACCGCAAGATGGAGTCCACCGCTAACACCACTTGGTTGGTAGCGCCCAGGCGCTTGCTTTCATTGAGCTGAATGCGTGCACCCACCGTATCACCCACAGCAAACAGGGCGCGGCCCAGTTCGGCTCGGGCCTGGGCGTTGTTGGGCTGCGCCGCCAGCACGCGCTCCATCGCCATAACGGCCCGCATATACTGGGCCGCACCGTTGGCTGCAGTGCCGATAGCCATGTCAAAGGCGGGATCACCAGCACGCTGTAGCTCGCTGGGCTCTAGCAGCTTGAATGCGTCTTGCCACTGGCCCTGGGCCATCAGGGCCTGCGCCTGGGGCAGAACATCCGTAGCCTGAGCGGTTGCGGGGTTCACCAAGGCCGTGCATGCCGTCAACACGAACGCGGAAAACCACGGAGATTTGAAACAATGAACCATGAATAGAGAACTCACAAATAGGCACTCGGCCCCACACATTGCTACAAAAGCGAGACCTATGGCACAGAATATACGTGCGTACTTTTAGCGTGAATCATTATCACGGATACCTTCTGTATGCCTGGCCGTACGACGACACTGTACGGACTATTGGCGCAAAAATTTGAGAAAAAATGCACAAAATGTCTCATTTTTGCAAGTTTCGTTATCATGGCGCAGTAGCAAAACACGAAAGCACACAAGCATGGAATGGCAGACCGTAAGTAGTGAGCCCAGCGCGCTGGGCGAGTCGCCCTTTTGGCACCCGCAGGAGCAAGCGCTCTACTGGGTAGACATCGCGGGTTGCACCATCAAGCGCCTAAACCCCTTTATGGGCACGGTGGAAAGCTGGGCCATGCCCAGCGAGCCGGGCTGCATTGCGCCAGCACGCAGCGGCGGCTTGGTGATTGCCCTGCGCGACCGCATAGTGCGCGCGCGCGCCTGGGGCGGTGCGCTGGAGCTGCTGTGCCGCTTTAACCACGACCCCAAAACTACCCGCTTCAACGACGGCAAGTGCGACCCACTGGGTCGCTTCTGGGCGGGCACCATGTTTGAGCCGCGCACGGCGCGCAAGGCCGACCTGTTCAGCCTGGACGCGCGCGGTACGGCGGCCAGCGGCGACAAGCCCACAGTGCAGCTCAAGGCGCATAACGCAACCATAGCCAACGGCCTGGCCTGGTCGCCTGATGCCCAAACCGTGTACTGGGCCGACACGCCCCGCCACACCATCTACGCCTGGGACTACGACCTGCAGACCAATGGTATGAGCCACCACCGCATCTTCAAACAGTTTGCGCCCAAGCCTGCGGGCTGGCAGCCCTTCCAGCCAGACAACGGCGGCTACCTGGGCCGCCCGGATGGAGCCAGCGTGGATGCCCAGGGCAACTACTGGGTGGCCATGTACGAAGGCCAGCGTGTGTTGCAGCTCTCACCCCAGGGCGATATTCTGCAAAACATTCCTACCCCCGCCTTGTGCAACACCATGCCTTGCTTTGGCGGAGACGACTTGCAAACCCTCTACCTCACCAGCGCCCGCCACGGCCGCAGCGCGCAGGACCTGGCCACCCAGCCCGCGCTCGGCCAGGTGTTTAGCATGCGGGTGGCGGTGCCGGGGCTGGCTGCAAATAGGTTTGAGGATTGAGCGCCTAGCCCACTGGCGACCATCACCCTCCGCCCAAGCCTTCAGCCCACCCCCACCGCCTGAGCCAGCGGGAGTCAAGGCAAGTCGCGACTTGCTCCCTGCGCGCTGCAGGCGAGGCCTCTGTTGATGGTGTTTTAACCCTCAAGCCCAATAAAATAGGGCGTAAGCAGCTACTAAATTTATAGTAACTGTGGTGCCAGCAAGCGCTGCAAATAGCGCCCGGTATGGCTTTCTGCATTCGCCGCCACCTCCTCCGGCGTACCCACCGCCACCACCCGCCCACCACCGTCGCCGCCCTCGGGGCCCATGTCGATCAGCCAGTCTGCGGTTTTGATCACGTCCAGGTTGTGCTCGATGATGACGATGGTGTTGCCTGCGTCGCGCAGCTGGTGTAGCACCTTGAGCAGCAATTCGATGTCGGCAAAATGCAGCCCGGTGGTCGGCTCGTCCAGGATGTACAGCGTGCGGCCCGTGTCGCGTTTACTCAGTTCTAGCGCCAGCTTGACGCGCTGGGCCTCGCCGCCTGAGAGCGTGGTGGCCGACTGGCCGAGCTTGATGTAACTCAGGCCCACGTCCAGCAGGGTTTGCAGCTTGCGCGCAATGGTGGGCACGGCTTTGAAAAACTCGTGCGCTACTTCTACCGTGAGGTCGAGGATTTGCCAGATGTTTTTGCCTTTGTACAGCACCTCCAGCGTCTCGCGGTTGTAGCGCGCGCCCTTGCACACGTCGCAGGGCACATACACGTCGGGCAAAAAGTGCATTTCTACCTTGACTACGCCGTCGCCTTGGCAGGCCTCGCAGCGGCCGCCGGCTACGTTAAAGCTAAAGCGCCCCGGGCCGTAGCCGCGCTCGCGGGCCATGGGCACGTCGGCCAGCAGCTCGCGGATGGGGGTGAACAGGCCCGTGTAGGTGGCGGGGTTGCTGCGCGGCGTGCGGCCAATCGGCGACTGGTCGACGTTAATCACCTTGTCAAAATGCTCGATACCCTGGATCTCTTCATGCGCGGCAGGCTCGTCGTGCGCGCGGTACAGCGACTGGGCCACGGCGGCGTAGAGCGTGTCGTTCACCAGCGTAGATTTGCCCGAGCCGGACACACCGGTGACGCAGGTGAGCAGGCCCACGGGGAATTCGGCGTTCACGTTGTGCAAATTGTTGCCTGTGGCGTTGAGGATGCGGATGGCCTGCATCTCGCCCTGCGTGGCCAGGTGGTGCGCATTGCGTTCGGCCCAGGCCAGGGCCTGGCGGCTGGGCGCGGGGGCGTGTTTGGAAGCAGCCGCTTTTTTAGCCGCAGGCGCTACAGGTTTGATAGTGGGTGCCCATTTGTGGCGGCGCGTAGGCACGGCAATGCTGCGCGTACCGTTCATGTACTGCCCAGTGAGCGATGCTGGGTTGGCCTGCACCTGGCCGGGCGTGCCCTGCGCCAGCACGCGTCCGCCGTGTACGCCCGCGCCAGGCCCCAGGTCAATCACATGGTCGGCCGCGCGGATCATGTCTTCGTCGTGTTCCACCACCAGCACGCTGTTGCCTATGTCACGAAGGTGTTTCAGCGTGCCTATCAGGCGGTCGTTGTCGCGCTGGTGCAGGCCGATGCTGGGCTCGTCCAGCACGTACATCACGCCCGTTAAACCCGAGCCGATTTGTGAGGCCAGCCTGATGCGCTGCGATTCACCACCCGAGAGTGTTTCAGCACTTCTGTCCAGGCTCAAATAATTCAGGCCCACATCGTTCAAAAACTTCAGCCGCAAGCCGATTTCACGCACGACCTTGCCTGCAATTTCGCCTTTGGCACCCGACATTTTGAGCTGGTCAAAATACGCAAAACTTTCGCGCAGCGTGACGCGGCTGATGTCGAAAATCGCGCGCTTCTTGACTGTGCCGTCGGCTTCTGGCGAGCCGACCAAATACACATGCCGCGCTTCAACGCGCAGGCGTGTGCCGTGGCAGTCGGGGCAGGGCTGCACGCTGCGGTAGCGTGCCAGCTCGTCGCGCACCGTACTCGAATCGGTTTCGCGGTAGCGGCGTTCAAAGTTGGTGATGACGCCTTCAAACGCGTGCTTTTTGTTGATTTTTTTGCCTTGTGACGCCCCTGAATCCATGACGTATGAGAACTTGATTTCCTCTGTGCCCGAGCCGTGCAGCACAACCTGCTGCACATTGGCGGGCAGGTTTTCAAACGCGGTTTCAATGTCAAAAGCGTAGTGCCTGGCCAGGCTTTCCAGCATCGAAAAATAGTAGCCATTGCGGCGGTCCCAGCCCTTCACAGCGCCGCTGGCCAGGCTCAAAGACGGGAAGGCCACGATACGCGCCGGGTCAAAAAATTCTTTGTG
Organism: Polaromonas sp.; assembly: GCA_043769005.1. GTDB lineage: Bacteria > Pseudomonadota > Gammaproteobacteria > Burkholderiales > Burkholderiaceae_C > JAAFIP01. The sequence continues at coordinate 13,684 of JAYVJV010000112.1, forward strand.
CCCCAAGCCGTCGCAGCTCGGGCACGCGCCCACGGGTGAGTTGAATGAAAACAGGCGCGGCTCCATTTCAGCCAGCGAATAGCTACACACCGGGCACGAAAATTTGGCGCTGAACAAATGCTCAATGCCGGTGTCCATCTCCAGCGCCAAGGCTTTGCTGTCTGCCAGGCGCAGAGCGGCCTCAAAGCTTTCCGCGAGGCGTTGCTGCATGTCCGCTTTGACCTTGATGCGGTCAATCACTACATCAATGTTGTGCTTCTCGGTTTTCTTGAGCTTGGGCAATTCGTCAAACTCATACGTAGCGCCATCGACCCGAAAGCGCACGTAGCCTTGCGACTGCATTTCAGCAAACAGCTCAACAAATTCGCCTTTTTTTTCACGCGCAACCGGCGCCAGAATCATCAGCTTGGTGTCTTCGGGCAGCGCCAATACGGTGTCTACCATTTCGCTCACGCTTTGCGCTTGCAGCGCCAGATCATGCTCAGGGCAAAACGGTGTGCCTGCGCGTGCAAACAGCAGGCGCAAGTAGTCGTGAATCTCAGTGACCGTACCCACAGTCGAGCGTGGGTTGTGCGAGGTGGCCTTTTGCTCAATCGAAATCGCTGGCGACAAGCCTTCAATCATGTCCACATCGGGCTTGTCCATCAGCTGCAAAAACTGGCGCGCGTAGGTGCTCAGGCTTTCAACATAACGCCGCTGGCCTTCGGCATACAGCGTGTCAAACGCAAGGGACGACTTGCCCGAACCACTCAAGCCCGTAATCACCACCAACTGATTGCGCGGAATATCAAGGTCGATATTTTTCAGGTTGTGCGTGCGCGCGCCGCGAATGCTGATGCGCTGCGCGGCCAGCGGGTTGGCCCCCACGCTTGTCGCGCTGCGTACGTCGCTGCCCCCCGAGGGGGCTGAACTTGCTAGGGGCGGCCCGTCGCTGCGTTCGCTGGCCAGGTATTTACTGTCGTTGGGGGAGTTCAAAGTGGGCGGTTTTCGAGGGTAACTCTCCATCATACCGGGGCAGTCGGGTTTCATGAACGCGTCACACAAGTACCACCAAATAGCAGTTTTCAACCCGGAGCGCACACATGACCCACAGCAGCAATCGCCGCGATTTTCTGGTTAAAACCACCTCGACCGCAGCGGCAGTGGCCATCAGCACCTCGCTGGCTGCTTGCGGCGGCTCAGACGACCCGGGCGTGTCAGCGCCACAAGCCAGGCCCGCAGAATTTAACTTCGGTGTGGCCAGCGGCGACCCGCTGGCGACCAGCGTTATTTTGTGGACGCATGCCAAGGTGCTGGGCAGCAACGAGCCGGTGGCCTTGAGCTGGGAAATCGCCAGCGATGCAGACTTTAAAACCATCATCAACTCTGGCACCGTGCAGGCCACTGAAACGTCTGGCTTCACGGCCAAAGTAGACGCCACCAAACTCGTGGCGGGCGCAAGCTATTTCTACCGCTTCAAAGACGCCATGGGAACGATGTCTACCGTGGGCAGCACCCGCACGCTGCCTGCCAGCAACGCGGCGTCGGTCAAGTTTGCGGTGTTTTCCTGCACCCTGTATTCCAACGGCTTTTTCAATGTGTACGACGCCGCTGCCAAGTCGGATGCGCAATACGCAGTGCATTTGGGAGACTACATCTATGAATACGGCGCAGAGCCGAACAAATTCGGCAACACCGATGCATTGAACAACACCACCGCCGTCAGCCTGGGCAGAGTCGTCAGCCCGGTGAACGACATCGTCAGCTTGAGCGACTATCGCACCCGCCACGCGCTGTACAAATCAGACAAAAACCTGCAAGCGTTGCACGCCAAGATGCCATGGATTACCGTGTGGGACGACCATGAATTTACCAACGACGCGTGGGTGGGCGGCGCTCAAAACCACAACGCTGCCACCCAAGGCGACTGGACAGTGCGCAAAAACACGGCCGCGCAGGCGTACCACGAGTGGATGCCGATTCGCGCGCCTGATGCGGCCAATTTGCTGAAGATTTACCGTCGCTTTGACTTTGGCTCGCTGTTCACCCTGCACATGCTGGACACCCGTATTGAAGGGCGTGACCGCCAGTACGACAGCTTCGGCGACGCTGATGGCAGCATCGGCCGCTACGTGGCCGGCTTGACGCCAAACGTAGCTGGCGTGCGCAGCGATGCGTCGCGCAAAATGATCAGCGCTGAGCAGCAAAACTGGCTGACTTCAGGCACGGCGGCATCGACCGCAACCTGGCAGATCTTTGGCAACCAGGACATCATGGCCCGCATGTGGCTGCCGGTCTCGGTGCTGCAGGCGCAAGGCGCTGCAACGGCCAACCCCAGCGCAGCTTCGGGTGCCGCGGTGCAGGCGGCCATCGGCGCTTATTTGGGGGCCAAAGCCACGCGCGCAGCCTCGGGTGCTGCCGCGCTCACCCCAACGCAGGCCGGGCTTTTGAGTCCTGCCACCAACCCGCGCCTGCCGTACAACCTTGACGCGTGGGACGGCTACCCTTCCAACCGCGAGACGATTTTGCAAACCATCAAGGCGCAGGGCAAAAAGCTGGTGGTCTTGTCAGGCGATTCACACAATGGCTGGTTCACCAGTCTGACCACCCTGGCGGGTGAAAAAGTCGGCGTTGAATTTGCCACGGCATCTGTCACCGCGCCGGGTTTTGAATCGGCTGGTCTGGGTGGCCTGGCAAGCTCACTCGACGGCAGCGCGCTGGCGCCGCAACTCGGCGCGGCGGCAGTGGGTGCCGGTTTGGGGCTGATTGACGATTTGAATTACGCCGACACGACTCGCCGCGGCTACGTGATGATGACCGTGACCGGCAGCGCAGTGAAGGGCGAATTCATTTATGCCAGCACCGTCAAATCAACCACTTACACCGCCGCGGTGGGAAAAACCGTGACAGTGGCGGCAGCGGGCGCGGTCACGATAGCCTGACAAAGCCAAGGGGACGCGGGTTCGGCGCGTTGCAGGCTGGGCGTTAAACTAACCGTTGGGCCTCCGGGCCCTCTGTGTCGGCAGTACAGGTTGCTGCCGTGTTTAGGTAATTCAAAGGAACGCGCCATGGCCTCCATCAACAAAGTCATCATCGTTGGCAACTTGGGCAAAGACCCCGAGATGCGCAGCTTCCCCAATGGCGACCAGATCGCCAACGTGTCGATTGCCACCACCGACAAGTGGAAAGACAAGACCACCGGCGAGATGAAAGAAGCCACCGAGTGGCACCGCATCAACTTCAACGGCCGCCTGGCTGAAATTGTGGGCCAGTACCTGAAAAAAGGCTCGCAGGTCTACGTTGAAGGCAGCCTGCGCACCCGCAAATGGACCGACAAAGACGGCGTTGAAAAATTCACCACCGAAATTCGCGCGGACCAGATGCAAATGCTCGGCGGCCGCCAGGGCATGGGCGGCGGTGGTGATGATGGCGGCGGCAGCAACTACAGCGCCCCGCGCCCGGCAGCGCCAGCCGCGCGACCTGCCGCAGCAAAACCCGCAGCCGCCAAAGCCGCCAGTGGCTTTGACGATATGGACGACGATATTCCGTTTTAAATCGCCAGCGGCGTTAGATTACTGTTAGTTGCTATTAAATAAGTAGCTTCTTGCGCCCGTATTCATTACGCTAGAGGACTTTTTGGCATCTAAAATGGGCTGAAAAGCATTACTTTGGCATGTTTTGCACGTTGCTCGAAGCAATCACGCCGCCGCCCAGGCACACATCGCCCGCGTACAGCACCGCAGACTGGCCGGGCGTCACGGCCCACTGTGGCTCTTGAAAAACCAGCTCACATTCAGCGTTTTCGGCCTTTACCAGTTGGCACGGCGCATCCGCCTGGCGATAGCGGGTTTTGGCCGCCAGCATACCGTGTGCGGGCGCGTGGCCTGCCACCCAGCTGCAGTCTTGCGCAATGAGCTCGGTTGACTGCAGCCACGGGTGGTCATGGCCCTGAACGGCCCACAAAATATTCGTGGCCATGTCTTTGCGGGCCACAAACCACGGCTCGTGCTCGCCCACGCCGCGCTGGCCGCTGGCTTGTATGGCTTTAAGTGCCGCGCCCTTGGCTTTGACGCCGCCAATGCCCAGCCCTTGTCGCTGCCCGAGGGTGTAGAAAGACAAGCCAACGTGCTCGCCTACCACGCGGCTGGTATCGCTTTTGATCGGCCCCGGAATTTTGGCGATGTAACGGTTTAAAAATTCGCGGAAAGGCCGCTCGCCAATAAAGCAGATGCCGGTTGAGTCTTTTTTCTTCGCGTTTGGCAGGCCGATTTCGTCGGCTATGCGGCGCACTTCGGTTTTGCGCAGCTCCCCCACGGGGAACAGCGTTTTTGACAACTGCGCCTGGTTCAGCCGGTGCAAAAAGTAGCTTTGGTCTTTTGCCGGGTCAAGCCCCTTGAGAAGCTCGTGCAACTGCGTGGACTCGTTCAGCCTGACGCGCGCGTAGTGCCCAGTGGCGATTTTTTCGGCGCCCAGGCGCATGGCGTGGTCTAAAAACGCTTTGAATTTGATCTCTGCGTTGCACAAAATATCAGGGTTCGGCGTGCGCCCGGCCTGGTATTCGCGCAAAAACTCGGCGAAGACGCGGTCTTTGTAGTCGGCAGCAAAATTGACGTGTTCAATTTCAATGCCCAACACGTCGGCGACGGCGGCTGCATCAATAAAGTCAACATTCGATGAACAAAATTCATCTGAATCATCTCCCTCCCAGTTTTTCATGAAGATGCCGATGACTTCATGGCCTTGTTGTTTGAGCAAATAGGCAGTCACGGCGGAGTCTACGCCGCCGCTCAGGCCGACTACTACGCGTTGTTTTGCTTTGGGCATGGGGTGATTATCGGGTTTAATGTCATTTTTGGTTCTGGCGCTCTGGATTCGGGCGCGGGTAGCTCTTGAATTTATAGCGGTTTACTTTGATGGGAGTGCCGGGGGTTGCCCGGCTGCAACTCACTTGTCTTTTGCTTCGCCAAAAGAAAGTAAGCAAAGAAAAGGCGACCCTACTGTCTGCGATCCTTCGCTGCGCTACGGATACCCTGCGGTGCTC
>JAYVJV010000113.1:0-2205 GCA_043769005.1 Polaromonas sp.
GGCGCGGCGTGGCTTGCAGCACATCGTGGCCACCGACCAAGACCCACGGGCTCTGGCCTGCGCAGCCGACAACTTTGCACGGCTGGGTGTCGGGGCACAGGTGCAAGTCGTGCCAGCTGACCTGTTCCCACCCGGCAAAGCGCACCTGATTGTCTGCAACCCGCCCTGGCTACCCGCCCGCCCCGGCTCACCGATTGAGCGAGCGGTGTACGACGAGGGCAGCCAGATGCTGCTGGGGTTTTTAAACGGCCTTGCCGCGCACCTGGCCAAGGGCGGCGAAGGCTGGCTGGTGCTGTCGGACATTGCCGAACACCTGGGCCTGCGTACCCGTGCCGAACTGTTGGCCGCGTTTGAGACGGCTGGCCTGAAGGTGGTGGCCCGGCTGCAAACCAAGCCGCAGCACGGCAAGGCGCAAGAAGCCAGCGACCCGCTGCACGCGGCGCGCGCGGCGGAGGTGACATCGCTATGGCGGCTGGCAGTGGCTTGATGGTTTGTGGCCGACCTGCCCGCGCCGTCTGCGCAGCTTGGTTCAGCCCTGGATTTGCTCTTTTAGCTTGTGGCTGGCGTGGAACGTGACCACGCGGCGTGCTTCGATGGGGATGGCCTCACCGGTACGCGGGTTGCGACCCGGGCGCGGGGCTTTGGTGCGGATTTGAAAGTTGCCAAAGCTGGAGATTTTTACGTCGGTGCCGTCCACCACACTGGTGGCGATCAGCTCAAAAAACGCGTCGATCATGTCTTTGGACTCGCGCTTGTTCAAACCAATGTTGTCAAACAGCAAGTCGGCCAGCTGCGCCTTGGTCAGCGCTGGAGTCTCTAAACTTTCTACCGTAAATTCCATTCTTTTTGCTCCTATTATTATAGCTGCTTACGCTCTATTTTATTGGCCTACAGGTCAATTTTATGGGTGATTAAGCGCGTAGCCGCGCGCCCAGATCAGCCTGCAACTGCGCAACCACGGCAGCCACCGCAGACTCGATCTGCTCTTCGGTAAGTGTCGCAGCAGCGCTGCCCAAGGTCAAGCGCACGGCCAGGCTTTTTTCGCCCGACTCCATGCCTACGCTGGTCTCTTTGGGGCGGTACACGTCAAACAGCAAGGCATCTTGCAGCAGACCGTTGGTGGGCGCGGCATGGATAGCCGTCATCAGCGCCGCATGGCCTACGCCCTCGCGCACGATGACGGCAATGTCGCGCTCTACGTCTTGAAACTTCGCAATCGGCTTGGCGGCGGGCAGGTCGCGTTGCATCACCGCAGCCAGATCCAGCTCGAACAGTATGGGCGCTTGGGGCAACTCGTAGCCCTGCTTCCAGCGCGGGTGCAGCTCGCCGATCACGCCGATCTCCGCGCCGTTCAACATCACTTTGGCGCAGCGGCCGGGATGCATGGCGGGGTGCTCGGCGGCGACAAATGTGGCTTGCAGCGGCGACAGCAGGTGCTCCACATCGCCCTTCACATCAAAAAAGTCAGCCGCAGCATCCTTGGCGCTCCACTGGCGCTGCACCGCACCGCCAAAAACCAGCCCAGCGATGCGCAGTGGCTGGCGGATGCCTGCCACCTGGCTATCACTGGTTTGCACGCTGGCATCGCGCATGAACACGCGGCCCAGCTCGAAAATACGCACGCGGTCGGCCTTGCGGTCCAGGTTGTGCTTTAACACCTGTAGCAAGCTGCCCAGCAAGGACGAGCGCATGACGTTCATCTGGCTGGCAATCGGGTTGAGCAGCTTAATGGGGTTGGCGTTGCCCGCCAGCTCGGTTTCCCAGCGCTCTTCGACAAAGCTGAAGTTAATCGTCTCCTGGTAGCCCAGGCCTGCCAGTACGCGGCGCACGGCAAAGCGGCCCCGCTGCGTCTCAGAGCGCGCCTGCGGCTCTACCGGAGCTATTGGGGCGGTGGTTGGCAGGTTGTTAAAGCCAATCAGGCGCACCACTTCTTCGATCAGGTCTTCCTCAATGGTGATGTCAAAGCGGTAGGAGGGCGGCGTGACGATGATGACCGCATCGTAAGGTGCGCTATGGCTCTTGCCCTGCTCTGCGGCGGGTAGCCCCAGGCGTTTGAAGGCATCCAGGCACTGCGCCGCCGTGACCGGCATGCCTATCACCTTGCTAGCGCGCGCCACGCGCAGTGGCACGGGGCTACGCACGGGCATATTCACCTGCTGGTCGTCCATGGGCCCGGCCTGGCCACCACAGATGTCCAGCACCAGT
>JAYVJV010000114.1:0-2966 GCA_043769005.1 Polaromonas sp.
ACCTTGATTGCCACCATGGTGCTGGGCGCGCTGGTGGTGACCGGTGCGGGCACTATCCCGGTGGTCTACCCGCTGGCCCTGGGCGCGGTGTCTATCATCGCCTCCATCATTGGCTGCTTTTTTGTCAAGGCATCGCCCGGCATGAAGAACGTGATGCCTGCGCTGTACAAAGGCCTGGCCGTCGCAGGCGTGTTGTCCTTCATCGCCTTTGCAGTCGTCACCTGGATGATGGTGCCTGACAACATGGTCGCCGCCAGCGGCAGCCGCATGGCCTTGCTGGGTGCTTGCGCTGTTGGCTTGATTTTGACTGGCGCATTGGTGTGGGTGACCGAGTACTACACCGGCACGCAGTACCCACCTGTGAAGCACATTGCGCAAGCCTCCACCACCGGCCACGGCACCAACATCATTGCCGGCCTGGGCGTGTCCATGCGCTCCACCGCCTGGCCCGTGATTTTTGTCTGCGTGGCCATCTGGTGTGCCTTCAAATTGGCGGGTCTGTACGGCATTGCCATTGCAGCTACGTCCATGCTGAGCATGGCCGGTATCGTGGTGGCGCTGGATGCCTATGGCCCCATCACCGACAACGCGGGCGGCATTGCCGAAATGGCCGAACTGCCCAGCAGTGTGCGCGACGTGACCGACCCGCTGGATGCCGTGGGCAACACCACCAAGGCCGTGACCAAGGGCTACGCCATCGGCTCTGCAGGCCTGGCAGCACTAGTGCTGTTTGCCGATTACACCCACAAGCTCGAAGGCTACGGCAAGGCCATCAGCTTTGATCTGTCTGACCCGATGGTCATCATCGGCCTGTTTATCGGTGGTTTGATTCCCTACCTCTTCGGTGCCATGGCGATGGAGGCCGTGGGCCGCGCCGCAGGCTCTGTCGTCGTCGAAGTACGCCGCCAATTCAAAGACGGCGAGATCATGGCGGGCAAACGTAAGCCCGACTACAGCGCTGCGGTAGACATGCTGACCACGGCGGCTATCAAAGAAATGATGATCCCCTCATTGCTGCCCGTAGCCGTGCCCATCATCGTCGGCTTGGCCCTGGGCCCCGCCGCGCTGGGTGGCCTGCTGATGGGCACCATCGTCACCGGCCTGTTTGTGGCTATCTCCATGTGCACCGGCGGCGGTGCCTGGGACAACGCCAAGAAGTACATCGAAGACGGCAACCACGGCGGCAAGGGTTCTGATACCCACAAAGCCGCAGTCACGGGTGACACTGTAGGCGACCCCTACAAAGACACCGCCGGCCCCGCTGTCAACCCGCTGATCAAGATCATCAACATTGTGGCCCTCTTGATCGTGCCCTTGATGATGCAGATCCACGGCGGTAAGGCTGCTGTGCCCGCTGTAGCCGCAGTAGCCCCCGTGGCTGCCGTGGCCGCAGCCGCAGCGCCCGCCATTGCTGCAGCAGTGGCACCCAAGGCTGCGCCTGCTGCCGCTCCAGCCACTCCCGCAGCAGCAGTCCCGGCAGCAGCCCCCGCCGCTGCAACCGCAGCCACGGCAGCCAGCGCTGACGGTGCCTCCGTCAAGGTAGACAACGGCATCGTCAAGTTCTACTTTGCCCCCGGCAAGGCCGAAATCGGCGCAGGCGGCAAAGAGGCCCTGGGCGCGGTCATGGCAGGGGTAGCGCAAAGCGGCAAAAAAGCCGCCATCAGCGGCTTTACCGACCCCAGCGGCGATGCCGCAAAGAACGCCGAGCTGGCTAAGCAACGCGCTCTGGCCGTGCGCGACCTACTCAAAACCAGCGGCATCCCCGAAGATAAAATTGTCATGGTGCGGCCCAACGACATCAAAGAAGGTGCGACCAGCGCAGCCGAAGGCCGCCGCGTAGAGGTGTCTTTGTTGTAAACGTTTTAGCTTCTCCGAAAACCCGCCCTGCCCAGCAGCGCGGGTTTTTTTGTGGCCCAAGCTGCCGCTGGCAGCCCGTAAGCCCTTCAACATACGCCACAATCACAGGCAATGACTCCCCAAGACTTCCAAGCCAAATGGGGCCCCGGTGGCCCGGCCTATGACCTGAACGAGCGCCAGGGCGCGCAAAGCTATTTCACCGACCTGTGCAACCTGCTGGGCGTGCCCCAGCCCGGTACCGAGCCGGGCTACTTGTTTGAGGAAAAAACTGCCGCCATCGGCCAGACGCGGGGCTATGCCGACGTGTTTAAACGCGGTGCTTTTGCCTGGGAAAACAAAGCCCCCAACCGCAGCCATTACGCGCTGATCAAGCGCATTCTCAGCGACGACCACCAGCTTAGACAAGAGCGTTTTTATAATCCGGTGTACGCCAATGCGCCGCCACCCACACTGCCACCCAACCGCGTTCTGGACGAAGCCCTGAGCCAACTGTTGCGTTACAGCCTGGCGCTGAGTAACCCGCCCTTGCTGGTGGCATGCGACCGCATCACCATTCGCATTAGCACCCAGTTCACCGGACATCCCGGCGAAAAGTTTGAGGTGGCGCTGGACGACATGGCCTTGCCAGAAAAACAAGCCCTGCTACGCCGCGTGTGGCTAGACCCCGAGAGCTTTAGGCCCCAGCAAACTACCCGCGACATCACCGAGAAAGCCGCCCACAGCTTTGCCACCCTGGCCGAGCAGTTGCGCAAACGCGGCCATGATGCCGAGAAGGTAGCCCACTTTTTAACGCAATGCCTGTTTTGCTTTTTTGCCGAAGACGTGGGCCTGCTGCCCGACCGCATGTTCGAGAAAATGCTCAACGCGCGCATCGTGTACGACAACAAACAACGGCTCAACCCTAGCGAAATGCTCGCCAAAGGCCTGGATCAATTGTTCACCGCCATGCGCGATGGCGGTATGTGGGGCAGCACAGCAATCCCCTACTTCAACGGTGGCTTGTTCCAAACCATCGACGTTCCAAAGCTGGAAATCACCGACGTGACCGAGCTGCGCAATGCAGCCAACCTCAACTGGAGCTTCATCGACGTATCCATCTTCGGCACCCT
>JAYVJV010000115.1:0-8949 GCA_043769005.1 Polaromonas sp.
GCAACGAATAGCGCCAGCTGGGCTCGCGCGGCACCGGCCATTGGTTTGACGGTTTCACACCCGCGTCAAATACGGCACGAAGATCATCCAAACGTTCGACCGGGATCGCTCCGCCAAGCAGGGCGTAGCCATCTGTTTGGAGTCGTTTTCGGTCAATCATAGGTCTCGCTGAGAATTTTGTGCAGATTATGCGCTACCGATGCATGCCGGCCACTGCGGCAACACCCGACGACTTTTGGGGTGCCCTAGCTCCTTGAGCAAGCTTGCGACGAGAAGCTTACCGCTATGCATTACGTAGCTTCTTGCGCATATTTTTAGCTGGCTGTAGCGCGATAAGCACTGTAAACGGGTGCGCCATTCGGCTCTTTGCTGCGTTTTGAGTTGGTTGACAACTGGCTTGCGCAGCGGCTTTCTGAGCGCCTTTCGCCATCTGTGGGCCCCTCGCAACAACACACTGTTGATTCAGCGACGATTTGTATCGATGCAGCGCCTAGTTGTCCGAATCAGGTACGAATCCATGGGGGCGATGGGCTGCGGGCTTATCTGGCGGATACATTAGTATCACTTAGATACATTTAGTTCATCGATCGTGTGTAACTCAACAGCGATGTACTCGCCTGAATTCGACAAGTTGTTTTTATAGCACTAGTCTATTTGCACTATGGCGCATCATCACTTCTGACTACATAATCTGTTTATAAATGTAAATAATAGTGAACAAAATCACGCTAAAAGGCACTGAATGAAACGAAGACAATTTACCCAGCTCTGTGCAAGTAGCGTTTTGTTACCTGTTGCTGCAAGCTTAGTGGCCTGCGGAGGCGGCGGTGCCGATGGCGGCGGCCAGGGTGCACAGGCTGCTGCTGGCAGCGGCCACGCCAGCGCGGTACCCGCGCTGCCCAACGAGCGCGTGGTAGTCAGCTCCAAAGGCACGGTCTACACCCTCAACAACGACGACAAAAGCCTCAGCCAAGCCAGCGGCATCGCCATCAGCGCCTTTGCCGCGGGCGGCTGGCAGCTGGCGAGCCAGGTAGCAGCCTACCCAGTGGACGCCAGCTTTGACGAAGCAGGCAAGGCCTATGTGTTGGACAAATCGCTCAGTGAAATACGGGTGTACAGCCCCAGCGGCCAATGGCTCAGCACACTGGCTGGCTACGGCAGTGGCCCGGGCCAGCTGGACAACCCTAGCGCTATCACCGTCGTGGGCCGTCGCATTTATGTCGCCGATTCGGCCAACCACCGGGTGCAAGTGTTTGCCCTGGATGGCACGCCCGAGTTGCGCTTTGGCGCGCTGGACACTACGGGCCTGGGGTTTAACTACCCTTGCGATGTGGAGATAGCGGCCGACGGCAGCATCTACGTACTCCATTTAGTGATCAGCTTAGTGACCGTGCACGATAGCCGGGGCAAGCACCTGCGCAGCATAGACCTGTCACGCAACGCACAGGGCAAGCGCCAGCGCGTCAATGCCATCGCCCTGGGCCCCAATAGCGAGCTGGTGTACACGGAAACCACCACAGGTAGCGTTGCCACCCTGAACAGCCAGGGCCAGATCACCAGCCAACGTAGTGCGCAAACCCACTACGGCAAGCCAGTGGCAGCACGCTACATAGCCCAAGGGCGCAACGCCCAGCCTTTGCTGTCTGGCTTTGTGAATTTGGCTTGAAACCCTGCATGCCACGCCAACGCACTACCCACCTTTACCACCGCACCCCACACTTTTCAGGATCTCATCATGGCTAGCGCAGACCCCTATGTCGGACAAATTGAGCTTTTTGGTTTTGGCTTCGCTCCGAGGGGTTGGGCTTTTTGCAACGGGCAGTTGCTCTCCATTGCGGATAACAGCACATTATTCGAGTTGATTGGCACCATCTACGGTGGCGACGGGCAAAACACCTTTGCCCTGCCGAATTTGAACGGCCGCGTGGCCCTGGGTGTGGGCGCAGGGCCAGGCCTGAGCACTGTGGTGCTGGGGGAAACAGGTGGTACTGAAACTGCGACCTTGGTAGCTGCCAACGTCCCCGCACACAGCCACACTTTGGCAGCACAAAGCAGCAGGGGTAGAACCAGCGCGACGGGCACCAACGTGGTGCTGGCCCAGGTGGCTGAAGACGACGGCACGCCCGCACGCAGCTACTCCAGCACGGCACCCAACACCACCTTGTCCAGCGCCAGTATCGGCAGCGTGGGTAGCAGCCAACCCGTGGATATCCGCAACCCTTATCTCGGATTGCAGTACGCAATATCGTTGTTCGGCATTTACCCCTCGCCCGCTTGATGCAGCTGCAAGCGTACACAGCACCTCACACCTTCAATTTTCATTTACGGGCACACTATGGCAGACGCTTTTATCGGCAACATTGTAATGGTCGGGTTTAACTTCCCGCCGCGAGGCTATGCCTTTTGCCACGGGCAAATATTACCGATTGCACAAAATCCCGATTTATTTTCTCTGTTGGGCACCACCTACGGTGGTAACGGCAATACCACGTTCGCAGTGCCAGACTTACGCGGCCGCGCGGCAATCGGCCACGGACATGGGGCTGGGCTGAGTGTTGTCGACTTGGGTGAGCAAATTGGGGTGGAAAGCCAGGCACTGCTCGGAGCCAACCTGCCAGCGCACACCCACGCTCTGAACGTGCAAAACGGCCAGGGTACCACCGGCACGCCGGGCGCCGGGCTGGCACTGGCCCAAACCGCCTTGGACGACGGCACGCCCATCAACAGCTACTCCAGCGCTGCCCCCGACACCACACTGGCCAGTGCCAGCATTGGCCCCAATACGGGTACGCCACTGCCCATTCGCAACCCTTATCTTGGAATGAACTACGCCATTTGCCTCGTAGGTGTTTTTCCCCCGCGCAGCTGATGCGCGCTGAGGCACCTGCGGCACATCTCCCCTTAAATTTACTTTCAGAGACGCACAATGTCACAAAATTTTCTTGGTAACGTCATGTTGGTAGCTTTTACCTCCGTACCGAGGTACTGGGCCGCCTGCAATGGGCAACTGTTGCCGATTTCTCCAAATACCGCTTTATTTTCTCTTTTGGGCACGCAGTACGGTGGCGACGGCCGAACCACTTTCGCGTTACCCGACTTACGCAGTCGCGTGCCGGTGGGGGCTATAGATCGAGGGCCTGGGCTGACTATTGTTGCCTTAGGTGAGCGCGGTGGCGCAGAATCTGTCACTGTGTTGGCTGCCAACATCCCAGGCCATACCCACCCTCTGAACGTCCAAAGCGCTGCGGGTACCACCAGTGTGCCGGGCTCCGGCACGGTGCTGGCCCGGACAGTGGTGGACGACGGCAACGGCGTGTCCAGCTACTCCAGCACAGCGCCCAACACCGCACTGGCCGCAGCCAGCATCAGCGCCACCACGGGTGGTAGCACGCCACTGGGCATACGCAACCCGTACCTGGGGCTCCAATACATCATTTGCATCTCTGGCATTTATCCAGCACGCAACTGATGGCTAGCGCCACTCAACTCACACCCGTCACACTGTCACCCACCATGCGCATCGGCCCGCTCCAGCTACGCAGTCTCACGGCAGACGACATGCCGCAGGTGCAGCGTATTTACGCGGGCAGCCGGTCGGATGACCCCGTGCTCACGCTGTGGCCGCAAGACCAGTTGGCTACGTTTTTGCAAATGCAGTGCCATGCCCAGCACCAACACTACACGCAGCACTATGCAGGCGCGGAGTTCATGCTGCTGGAGCTGGACGGCCAACTGGCCGGCAGGCTTTACTGGCAATGCCTCCCCAGCGAGTTACGCTTGATAGAGATTACCCTGCTGCCAGAGTTTCGCGCCCGCGGCTTTGGCACGCTGCTGGTACAGCACCTACAGGCTTTGGCCACCCAGCGCGGCCTGCCCCTTGCACTGCAAGTGGCCTGTACCAACCACCGCGCGTTGGCCCTGTACCAGCGCCTGGGCTTTGCGCCAGGCGATACAGATGGCGTTTTTTATGCCATGCAGTACGCGCCCATCAAGGCATCCCAAGCCGAGCCTGCCGCCAGCGCAGCCCCCACACCCGTTGCGGCAGAGCAAGCCGCCCTTACCTCTTAATTTGCCAGGAACCACCCTATGAAAAACCTCAAAAGACACTTTTTATCCATCTTCACCAGTTGCGCACTGGTCACGCTCAGCGCATGCGGCGGCGGCAGTGATGGCGCTGCGGGCGCTCCAGGCGTTGCAGGCCCCATCGGCAGTGTGGGGGCCAACGGCGCAGTAGGCTTGCCGGGCTTGGCAGGCAGTAGCCTGTTAGGCGGCAGTGCCAACCCCGGCAGCGACGTAGGCAATAACGGCGACTTTTTTCTGAACTCCACTACTGGCACGCTGTTTGGCCCCAAAACAGGCGGCACCTGGCCCACCCAAGGTTTGACCTTGATGGGTGCGACCGGCCCAGTAGGAGCGCAAGGCCTCGCAGGCGCGCAAGGCCCCGCAGGAGCGCAAGGCATCGCAGGCGCGCAAGGCATCGCAGGCGCGCAAGGTGTCGCAGGCGCACAAGGCCCCGCGGGTGCGCAAGGCCCTGCAGGCGTGCCTGGTGCCGATGCGCCCCTGGCTAACAGTTTGCTCAGCGGTATCACACCCCCCACCAACAGTGACGGCGCGAACGGTGATTTTTACCTCAATACGGCTACCAAGATTTTGTTTGGCCCTAAAACCGCCGGCGTATGGCCCAGCGCCACCATTGCCTTGGGCGGTGCCACTGGCCCGATGGGCCCGCAAGGCCCCGTAGGCTCTATTGGCCCGCAAGGCTTAACCGGTGCGACAGGTAGCGCGGGCGCTACAGGTGCCACCGGCCTGACGGGGGCTACAGGTGCCATCGGCGCAACTGGTTTGACAGGTAACACCGGTACCCAAGGCCCCATTGGCCCCACAGGCCTAACCGGTAACACCGGCACGCAAGGCCCTATCGGTGCAACTGGTTTGACAGGTAACACTGGCACCCAAGGCCCCATTGGCCCTACAGGCTTGACCGGTAACACTGGCACGCAAGGCCCTATCGGCCTGCAAGGCTCCGCAGGCCCCACTGGCCTGACTGGAAACACCGGAACGGTTGGCGCGACTGGCGCGACCGGGCCAACTGGCAATGCCCAGCTGTACTACAGCTACAACGTGCAGTCCAACAATTTGAATGGCAATGGCACCTACTACATGCGCCCAGACGCGACGGGGCTGCCTACATCAACACAAACGGGCACCTTACTGCCCATAGCCTGCGCGCAAACCCAACTGCAAGTCTCCCTGATCGGCACGCCACCCTCTAGCTATACGCTCACGGTATTGCGAAACCCGGGGCCTGCGCTCACGACGTCGCCTGGCAACCCAACGGCTGTCGCTTGCACAGTGTCGAATGCGGCTAAAACTTGCAGTATCACTGGTACGCCAGCTTTTGTAGCGGGCGATGTGATGCAGCTTCAACTGGTAGGTACCAGCTCTTTCAGTTCGTGGACCGGAACTTTATACGCTGCGGTGTCTTGCCTGAATCCATAAAACGTGCCGAGAGGTGGTCTAGTTCAGACACTTGCTTGCAGGCCATTTTCATTAGCCAAAGGCCACCAGGAGTCCACACTTCTGGTGGCTTTTCTCTGCACAACGGTGCGCCCTTGATCTGCGGTGATCGCAAACGTCCAGGTCAATCTGCTACAGCTTATCCCGCCACACCTCTGGCACCTGCGCCAATACCTGCGGTGATTTATCAGAAGCTACATAGGCCTCGCGGAAAGCGGCCAGCGCCTTGGTCTCGTCTTTGAGGTAGTTCAGCTCAATGCCTGCGATTTTGAGCAAGCCGTCCACTTTCTGGTCAGGCACCGCTTTGTTGCGGGTCTCCAGCGCCAGCACGGCAAACTTGAAGTCACTGGAACGCACACCCAAAATATGCCCGGCGTTCATCATGTCGATGTCCAGGGTGTTGTCGGCAAACGCTTGCTTGGCCAGCACCAAGGCTTCGGCCTCACGGGCGTTGCGGCTGAGCAAAATGACCTCCAGCGAGCGTACGCTGACCGCTTTGGGTTGGATTTTTTTGGCTTTTTCCAAAAACTTCAGCGCTCCGGGCACATCGCCAATTTGCGCTTTGCCCCTGGCAATATTGCTCATCATGGCCACTACATAGGGGCGTGAGCCCACCACGCTTTCCCACACCCAAACGGCATTCTTCCAGTCGCCCCACTTGGCCAGTTCATCGCCCAGCATGGGCGTGATCTTGCGGTAGTGCGGATTAATGGCAACGCCTTCGCGCGCCAGTTGCATCATCTCGGCTCTGGTTTTTTCGTTCTTAGGGCTGTTGGGGTTGCCGCCTTGCGAGATGGTCAAGGCCATTTTGACGGACTGGACAATTTTTTGTTCGCACTCAGCGGCTTGCTGGGTGATGTAAGCGGCCAAGGCCAAGCAAGCCATGGACACTACGGCAGCACCCTGCGAAAACGCTGGGCGCCAAGGCAGGCGCGAAGTAGACAAAATGCCCCGCACCGCCAAGCGTGCGTCAGAGGCTGCAAGCACCCCTAAACACAGTGCAAACATGGCACCCGTCGCGGCTAGCCGCCAAGGAAAGCCGATGTTGCTGACAATCATCAGGGCCAACAAACTGATCAAAGCCACCGCTCGAATGGGCCCTTCATTCAGGCCTTCGGTGGTGTTATTGAAAAACGTGCGCCAGGCGGCTTTCAAGGTGTAGGCGATAAGAAAGAACATGAACAGCCAGCCTACCGCGCCGTACTCACCCAAAACTTGCAGGATTTCGTTGTGCGCGTAATAGTCGGTTTCCAGCTGGCTACCTTCAACCTGGTACAGCGGTAAATCTACCTCCCACGCACCAGCTCCCACGCCCGTCAAGGGTCTTTGCTTAACCATGTTCCAAGTCGCTGCCCACATCACTTTACGCACATTCAGCGTGCCATCTTGCAGCTGAATCTGCGCTGCCCGGGCAAATCCGCGCTGGAAGGCGTTGACATCTTTGAACTCGGCTCCGGGATTACCCGATTTGATCAAACCCAAGCCGAGTATGGTTGCCAATAACAGCCCCATAAAAACAATGGTTTGATCACTTTTCCAGGTGCTGAAACTAAAGCGCGAACGGTATTTCCAAGCCATCACCGCAATAAACAGAAAACTGACCGCGCTTCCGATATAGGCCGAGCGGGTACCGCACATCATCAGGTAGACCAAATGCAAGCCAGTAGTGACCGCCAAAAACGACAATACAGCAGTTTTACGTTCGTTAAAAATGAGGTAGGCCGAGAACACATAGGTGCAGGCCATGAACTCGGCGGCAAAGTTACGGTTGACGAATGTGGCCGCTGGGTTAGGCCCTTGGGGAATAAACCGCACATCGAACCAAAACTGGGATGCGCCCAGCATCGCCACCGCCAAGGCACCTAAGTGCACACCCCAAGCCAGCATGTGAAAGCGCTCGCGGTTGGCGCAGTTAAGCACTAACCATACGATCAAGGCAAAAATAAACCAGCGAATCGCCTCAACACCAGCCAGGTAGGTGTGCGACCAGGCCATACTGCCCAAGCCATAGGCACACAGCATGAGAGGCAGCCACATGACCGCGTGCCAGCGAAATGCCTCGCGTCGGTTGCGCTGCGACCAAAACAGCAGCAAGGTAGCGCCCAGCGTCATGAAGCTCACGATGATGGATTTGAGCGTGTCTTGCAGCATCAGCTCATTAGGGACACCCAGGGCGGGTGTAAAGAAAAACATCATGGCCAAAATAATGGCGGTCCAGTCGCCAGCGCCCAGCTCGGCGGGCAAAGCCAGCAACTTGGCGCTGGATTTGCCTACGGCTTGGGCGGCACTTTGAAAAGTGCTTTGCGACGAGTTGGCGGCTTGCTGCTCAGCCCACGGCGCGGGGGCTGCGGCTGAGGCACCAGTGGAGCCAGTTTTGGCGGGAGTGTTGCGTTTTTTCTTGACCATACGTGCAATGTGCGGCTACACCTATGGGCGCAGCTCTTAAATGGGGTTAACCGCCTATTGTCGCTGGTTTAACCGTCTTTTTGCGGCCAAGGAGTACCGAAGAATTACGCGGCTTGGGTTGGTTTTTGGGGGCTTGCTTGCCTGAGTTGCGTGTTGGGCTTACCAAGCGCAAGTTACGCCGCCAACAGTTTGGCCATTTCAATATGCGGTATCCCTACTTCGTCAAATGGCTCACCACGCTGCGTAAATCCGGCTTTGGCATAGAAGGCGGCGGCGCTGCGCTGGGCGTGCAAAATCACTTCCCTGTCACCCCGCGCTTGCGCGCTGCGCACCAAAGCATCCAGCACTGAGCGGCCCAGGCTTGCACCGCGCAGCACGCGCTGGGTGGCCATGCGGCCTATTTTGGCCACCCGTGTGCCATGCTCAGGCCCGGCGACCAGCAGCCTGCCAGTGGCCAAGGGCATGTTCAAGCGGTTGTACACCACGGCGTGCACGGCGGTGGCGTCTTGCGCGTCCCACTCCTGGCTCTCAGGTATGCCCTGCTCGTGCACAAACACCTCTTTGCGCACGCGGCCTGCGTCTTGGCCTAGCGTTTGCCAGCTGCCCTGCTCCAGCCGGGTCATGGCATCGCCCGCCTCAAAGCGGGTAAACATATCGCGCAGCGCCTGCGGCACAGGGCGCGAGGTTTGCGTGCTGGGGTCGGCGTAGACATAAATCAGCTCACAGGCCACCAAAAGCTTGTCGCCCTGAAAGATGCCGCCGGTAAAAGTGAGGGACGAGTTGCCCAAGCGGGTGCATTTCAGCCCCACGTCCAAGTTGTCATCGTAGCGGGCCGAGGCGTGGTATTCCAGCGAGGCTTTTTTGACAAACAAGTCGCCGCCCAGCTGGTGCATGGCCGCTTCATAGGGCAGTGCCAAGGCGCGCCAATAGTCGGCCATGGCGGTGTCAAAGTACATCAAATAATGGCCATTGAAGACAATTTTTTGCATGTCCACCTCGGCCCAGCGCACACGCAGGCGGTGGATC
>JAYVJV010000116.1:0-7934 GCA_043769005.1 Polaromonas sp.
CGTTGACCGCGACCCACTGGAACCATCGAGTCGATGGACTTGAGGCCGGTTTGCAGGGGCTGGCTAACCGACTGACGGGCGATCACGCCAGGCGCAACCTTTTCGATCACGTCGGTCATTTTGGCGTTGATGGGGCCTTTGCCGTCGATAGGCTGACCCAGCGCGTTGACCACGCGGCCTTTGAGCTCGGGGCCCACAGGCACTTCCAGAATGCGACCCGTGCACTTGACGGTGTTGCCTTCGGAGATGTGCTCATAGGCACCCAAAATCACGGCACCCACCGAGTCGCGCTCCAGGTTCAGCGCCAAGCCGTAGCTGGGCTGGCCCTGTGCGTCGGCGGGGAATTCGAGCATCTCGCCCTGCATCACGTTGGACAGGCCGTGGATACGGCAGATACCGTCGGTCACGGACACAACGGTGCCTTGGTTACGGATGTCGGCGGTGCCAGACAGGCCTTCGATACGGCTTTTCAGCAGTTCGGAAATTTCTGCGGGATTGAGTTGCATGGCTCGTTCCTTCTTTCGTTAATGTTGCTCTGATCGCCACTGTTCGCTGCTTAGGCGGTCAGGGCAACTTTCATTTGTTCCAGGCGGGCTTTGACCGAGGTGTCCAGCACCTCGTCACCCACCACGACGCGAATACCACCGATCAGCTCGCTCTCCAATTTGACCTGGATATTGAGCTTGCGGCCAAAGCGCTTTTCCAAGAGCGTAGACACATCGGCCAGGGCGGCACCGTCAATGGGAAACGCGCTGTACACGGTAGCATCGGAGCTGCCGCTTTGCGCGTTTTTCAGGGTGCGGAACTGGTTGGCGATTTCGGGCAGCGCGTTGACGCGGCCGTTGTCGATGATGGTATTGCAGAAGTTTTTGCCTTGTTCGGGCAAATTGACTTTAGCCACCGACGACAAGAGCTCAAACACCTGCGCGTTGCTGGCCTGCGGGTTGCCCGCAAACTGCTGCAGTTGCGGGTTGGCAGCCACAGCAGCAATAGCGTCTAGCCACACCGAGGTGCCAGCCAAGTCAGACTTGGCGGCCTTGAACAGGGCTTCGGCATAAGGACGGGCGATGGTAGCAAGTTCTGCCATGGTGTGTCCGCCTTACAGCTCAGCCTTGAGGCGGCCTAGCAAATCAGCATGGGCTCCGGCGTTGACTTCTTTGCGCAAGATCTGCTCTGCACCTTTGACGGCCAGGGCTGCGACTTGTTCACGCAAAGTTTCGCGGGCTTTGATGGTTTGCTGGGTCGCGTCGGCCTTGGCGGCAGCGATGATTTTGTTGCCTTCTTCGGTGGCTTTGGCTTTCGCCTCTTCCACGATAGCTTGGGCGCGGCGCTCCGCGTCTGCCAGGCGGGCAGCAGTCTCGGTGCGTGTTTTGGCCAGCTCGTCTTCTACACGCTTGTTGGCGGCAGACAGGTCGGACTTGGCTTTGTCGGCAGCAGCGAGGCCGTCGGCAATTTTGACAGCGCGCTCGTCGAGGGCTTTAGCGATGGGTGGCCAGACAAATGACATCGTGAACCAGACCAAGATCAGGAACACGATCAATTGAATGATCAGGGTGGCGTTAATGTTCACGTCAGCATCCTTATGAGTGATGGGACATGCGAACTGTCAAGGCAACAAAACCTGGCAGAGCGCATAGCACGAGGACGGAAATTACTTGACCAAACGGGCGATCTGGCCCAGGAACGGGTTGGCGGTAGCAAACCACAGCGCAATACCGGTACCAATAATGAAGGCCGCGTCGATCAGACCAGCCAACAAGAACATCTTGGTTTGCAGCTCGCCCATCAGTTCGGGCTGACGTGCGGCGGACTCGAGGAACTTGGAGCCCATGATACCGATACCGATACAAGCACCCAAAGCGCCCAAACCAATGATCAAACCTGCTGCCAGTGCTACAAAACTAATAACTTCCATGATGACTCCTAAATGTGAAAGGGAAGGTTGAGAAAAAAACGAGAGACCGAAACGAAACTAAAAAACAGATGCAACAAACCTGCGGGGTGCCAAGCGCGCCTAGTGCGAATCATGCGCCTGCCCGATGTACACGAGCGTGAGCATCATGAACACAAAAGCCTGCAACACAATAATCAAAATGTGGAAAATAGACCATGCCGTGCCAGCCACAATGTGTAGCGCCGCCAGACCAAAACCACCTGCAGACAGGGTGAAACCGCCCCCCAGCAAAGCAATCAGCAAGAAGATCAGCTCACCTGCGTACATATTGCCAAACAATCGCATGCCGTGCGAGACGGTTTTGGCGATAAATTCAATCACCTGCATTAAGAAATTGGGTACCCACAGCAAGGGGTGCGCGCCAAACGGAGCGCTAAACAGCTCGTGAACCCAACCGCCCACGCCTTTGATTTTGACGTTGTAGACCAAGCACACAATCAGCACACCCAGAGACAAAGCCATGGTCATCGACAAATCTGCCGTGGGCACAACGCGCATGTAGGCGTGGTGCGGGTCACCACCGGCGGCACCCACGATGCGCTCCCAAATCCAGGGGATCAAATCAACCGGCAGCATGTCCATGGCGTTCATCAGGAAGATCCAGACAAACACCGTGAGGGCCAAAGGCGCAACCAGCTTACGGCTGTTGGCGTTGTGCACAATGCCTTTGGCCTGCGCGTCGACCGTTTCGACCAAAATTTCTACAGCCGCCTGAAAGCGACCGGGCACGCCCGAGGTGGCTTTGCTAGCGGCTTTCCACAGCAAAAAGCAGCCCAGCACGCCCAGCAAGACGCTATAGAAAATAGAGTCGATATTGAAAACCGAAAAGTCTACGACCTCGGTTTGCGCCTTGTTTTGCCAATGCGTCAGGTGGTGAACAATGTATTCACCAGATGTGGGGCCTTGTCCAGAAGCTGCCATCTTGTTGTTACCCAATTTCAGTTCAATTAATTACTTACAACACGGGGTTTCGGCTTATAAAAAGCCGCCACCCAATACACTTTCATCGTCAAAATCATCCCAAGCAGCAACGCCAGCCAACTTAAATCTGGGATAAGCTGTGGTGCGGCAAAAAGCATTGCCACACTCAGACCGATTTTGACCAACTCCCACACCATAAAGCCCATCGCTGCGCTCATGGCATTCAAACTGGAGGTGGGAGACATGATGCCCCGCGCCATGACTGCCGCCGGAAGAATCACCGTCAACGCGCCGTAGAACGCCGACACCGCCACCACACTATCACCACTGAGCAGCCACGCGCCCAGCGCAATGACCAGCCCCGCCATGATTTGCCACCCGATCACGCGCCAGGGGGAGACTGACGGCGACTTTTCGCGAAGCTTTTGGGCCTCATGGGCCGTCCACTTCTTGAACTCGGGTTCTTCTGCCTCGTCTTCTGGCGGCAAGGGAGCAGGCATCTTGTTCATGCAAAGTTACACCACCGTTACGACCAGCAAATCCAGCAAAGCCTCTGATTATAGTAGATACCCGTGCTCTTATGCACACTTGAGCAACTTGCTGCAGATAAATCATGCGTTGTCGCAGGCTCGGGCGGCAATTTCCGCTTCATTTCCGGTCATTTCCGTTATACCTGCGCCGGGGGCTACCCAATTCGCGCCACAATCCACGCTGCTACGGACTTTTTCAATTTACCTGGGTGCCCACTATGTACGACATTGCCAAACTTCTGCACCTTATTAGCGCCATCTTGTGGATGGGCGGCATGGCTTTTATGCTGTTTGCGCTGCGCCCGGCGGCTGTGGCCACACTCGATCCGCAGTTGCGCGCCAAGCTGATGAGTGAGGTATTGCAGCGCTTTTTTGCCATCGTGGCCGTCGCGGTGCTGGTACTGTTTGCCACGGGTGCGCACCTGTACACCAGCACGTTCAAGGCGGCCAAAGCCGCCAGTGGCGCAGGCAGTGTGCCGCTGGGCTGGAACCTGATGCTGGTAATAGGCCTGCTGATGTTTTTGATCTTTGGCCATCTTTACTTTGCTGGCTTGCGCAAATTCAAACGTGCAGTCGCTGCGGCTGAATGGCCCGTGGCCGCGAAGGCAGCGGGTTTGATACACAAAATGGTGGTGACCAATTTTGTACTGGGCTGGCTGGCCATTGCCGCAGTGCGCCTGGTGCGCTAAATAGACTCACTTTTGCTATATATTTTATAGCTTCTTACACTATATTTTATTGGGTTACAGCCTAATTTTACTAGTAAACAACACCCCGCCCCTTGCTCCCTTCTTTTATCCATGCCCCATCCTGATTTGCCCAGCTACCCCTGCTACCTGAACGGTGCCTACACGCCTTTGAACGAGGCCAAGGTCAGCGTGATGGATCGGGGCTTTGTCTTTGGCGACGGGGTGTATGAAGTGCTACCGGTGTACGGCGGGCGGGTGTTTCGCTTTGCACAGCATATGGCGCGGCTAGAGCGCTCGTTGGCCGAGCTGCGCATTGCACAGCCCCTAGGGCGACCCGAATGGCTCATAATTGCTACTAATTTGGTAGCTGCTTACGCTAGTTTTATAAAGGCTAATGGCCTAAATGTCTCTGTAAACGCCTCTGCAACCGCCTCTGCAAACGCCATTACCGCTGGCGATTACCTGGTCTACCTACAGATCACGCGCGGCGTAGCGCTGCGCGACCACGTCATGCCCGAATCCATCACCCCCACGGTGTTTGCTATGTGCAGCCCCCTCAAGCCAGGCCCGCCTGAGGCGCGCGCGCACGGCGTGGCCTGCGTGACGGCGGATGATTTTCGCTGGCAAAAAGCCCATATCAAGTCCACCAGCCTGCTCGGCTCGGTGATGGCGCGGCAAATCAGCTTTGACGCGGGCGCAGCAGAAACCGTGATGTTTCGGGACGGCCTGCTCAGCGAAGCCTCGGCCAGCAATGTGTGGGTGGTCAAAAACGGCACCCTGATGGGGCCACCCAAAAGCAACTTGGTGCTAGAGGGTATCCGCTACGATTTGATGGACGAAATTTGCCAAGCGCAAGGCATTCGCTTTGAATTAAAAGATGTTAGCCGCGAGGAAGTGCTCACTTGCGATGAGCTTTTACTGTCCTCCGCCAGCAAAGAGGTGCTGCCCGTCACTCAGCTCGACGGCATGCCCATAGGCCACACCAGCCACCGGGGCGCGCCCGGCCCGCTGTACCAGCGGCTGTATGCGGGCTACCAAACTGCCAAGAATGCCTAGCATTTTTTACGCCACGCTATGGACATCCCACCCGAACAATCCCTGATCGAATACCCCAGCCAGTTTCCCATCAAAGTCATGGGGCTCAAAGTAGAGGGCTATGTGGCCGCCGTCACCCACATCGCCCACCAGTTTGACCCCGCCTTTGATGCCAGCACCATCGAGCTGCGCGAAAGCAAGGGGGGCAAATACCTGGGTGTCACCATCACTATTACGGCCACCAGCCGCGAGCAGCTCGATGAGGTGTACCGCACGCTGTCTACCCATCCGTTGGTGAAGGTGGTGCTGTAAGGCGCTGGGCTGCCACAAGATTGCCCATCTTTGCAACAGGCTGGGCAGCCGGGGCGGCATGGGCGCAATTTGTGTAATACTTTGGTTTAAAATACACAGACATTCGCATTAATTCACGAACTCGATGAATTGCTGCTATCGTCAACTGCGGTGGGCCATCAAGTCCTCTGACAATATCTAGGGTCATTCGACTTTTTGAAAGGGTTATTCATGAAATTTTCTACTCTCACCGCCATCGCATCTGCCGCAGCGCTCAGCCTGTGCGCAGGCGCGGCCTTTGCGCAAGCCAAAACTGACGGCCAATGGCGCGGCCTGGCTGGTGCTTCGATCTCCACCACCTCGGGCAACTCGTCCACCAACAACATTCTGCTCAACGTCGATATGGCACGCTTGACTGCTGCCGACAAGATCAGCACCGGCGGCTACATTAACCGGGGCTCCAGCAAGGCCGCTGGTGTGACCACCACGACCAATAACAAATGGGGCCTGAACGGCCAGTACGACTACAACCTGACCCCCCGCACGTACGTGTTTGGCAAGCTGGGCCTGGAAGGCGACAAAGTCATTGACCTGTCGCTGCGCCGCACTCTTGCCGGTGGCATGGGCTACAAAGTTATCAATACCGCCACCACCACATTTGACGTCTTTGGTGGCCTGGCCAGCATTCACAGCAAATACAACAGCAACCAGCTGATCGGTGGCGTGACCGGCACGGGCTTCTCCACCACCAGCCTGCTGCTGGGCGAAGAGTCCAGCCACAAACTGTCCGACGCGATCTTCTTCAAGCAGCGCGTAGAGCTGTATCCTCGCCTCAGCGGCGACGGCGGCACCTTGGCCAAAGCCACCGCCAACCTGGGCGTAGCCCTGAGCGCAGGCATGTCCCTGAATGTTGGTCTGGTTGACAACTACAACGCAAGCCCTGGCGCTGGCCTGAAAAAGAACGACCTGGCCCTGTTTACCGGTGTCAGCATGAATCTGGGTAAGTAATTTTCTGCGCTCTCCTAAAACACCCCGCAGGGTTTGACTCTGCGGGGTGTTTTTTTATTCAAGCAAGTGCACTGCGGGCGGTTTATGATGGGTTTGCTTTTTTGACTCTCTATCCTGTGCACTCTATGGGCATCCCAACCCACTTCCTCGGTCGCGTAGATTACCTGCCCACCTACGAGGCCATGCAGGCCTTTACGGCAGCGCGCAGCGCCGCAATTACACATGGAAATGAATTACAGCCCAATAAAATAGCGCGTAACCAGCTATGGATATGTGAGCACCTTGCGGTCTTTACCCAGGGTCTGGCGGGTAAAGCAGACCATGTTTTTAACCCCGGCAACATCCCGGTCGTGCAAACCAACCGGGGTGGACAGGTGACTTACCATGGGCCGGGGCAGGTGGTGGCGTATCCGCTGATTAACTTGAAGGCGGCGGGCTACTACGTGAAGGAATACGTCTTCAAAATCGAAGAAGCCGTCATCAAAACCTTGGCCACGTTTAACGTCACCGGCCACCGCGTGCGCGGCGCGCCGGGCATTTACGTGCGTATCGACGACCCCGGCAGCCATGCGCGTCTGCTGGGTGCCGACGGCCAGCCCATGACCGAGGCCGATCTCAAGCCGTCGGTCGAGGAAAAAGAATTAGGATCTGGCCCCAATTATTTCATCGGCAAAATCGCTGCCCTGGGCATCAAGGTCAGTCGCCACTGCACCTATCACGGGGTGGCGTTGAATGTGGCGATGGATTTGGAGCCGTTTTCGCGTATCAACCCCTGTGGCTACGCGGGGCTGCGTACGGTGGACATGGCTACGCTGGGTGTCACTGCCTCGTGGGACGCAGTGGCGCTGGTGTTGGCGCAAAAGCTGGGCAGCTACCTGGCACCCTGAGCCACAGCACGGTGGCTCGCTCTGTCGCCTATCACCGCCTGCAGCATAAGCCGCACAGGTAAGCGACAATACAGGTATGAGTACCCAAGAAGTCGTGCGCGAAGCACAAAGCCAAGAAGACTACAACCCGCTGGCCAAGCAAAAGGCCGGGGCCAAGCTCTCGCGCATCCCCGTCAAGGTCGAGCGCGGCGAAGTGTTGAAAAAACCCGCCTGGATCCGCGTCAAAGCCGGTTCGCCCAGCACCCGCTTCTACGAGATCAAACAGATTTTGCGCGAGAGCAACCTGCACACGGTGTGCGAAGAGGCGAGCTGCCCCAACATCGGCGAGTGCTTTAGCGGCGGCACGGCCACGTTTATGATTTTAGGCGATATTTGCACACGGCGCTGCCCGTTTTGTGATGTGGCGCACGGCAAACCATTGCCGCCAGATGTGAATGAACCCGCCAACTTAGCGCGCACTATCGCACAAATGCAGCTTAAATACGTGGTGATCACTTCTGTTGACCGCGACGACCTAAAGGACGGCGGCGCGCAGCATTTTGTGGATTGTATTCATGCCGTTAGACAAGCCTCGCCTAACATCAAAATAGAAATTTTAGTACCCGATTTTCGCGGTCGT
>JAYVJV010000117.1:0-5738 GCA_043769005.1 Polaromonas sp.
GGTTCTTATGTACGCGGTCATAAAAACCGGTGGCAAACAATATAAAGTTGCTACTGGTGAAAAATTTAAAGTAGAACAGATCGCTGCGGACGTAGGCCAGGAAATTGTGTTGGATCAAGTGTTAGCGGTCGGCAACGGCACTGATATCTTGATTGGCGCACCCTTGGTTGCCGGCGCATCGATCAAAGCCACGGTAGTGGCACATGGTAGGCACGACAAAGTGCGCATTTTTAAAATGCGCCGCCGTAAGCACTACCAAAAGCGCCAAGGGCATCGTCAAAATTACACCGAGCTGTTGATCGGTGAGATTGTTTCTGGCAAATAAGGAGCAGCAGTCATGGCACAGAAAAAAGGCGGCGGCTCTACGCGAAACGGCCGGGATTCCAACCCCAAGATGCTCGGTGTAAAGGCTTTCGGCGGTGAACTCATCTCCGCAGGCTCGATCATTTTGCGCCAGCGTGGCACCAAGTTCCACGCCGGTAACAACGTAGGTATGGGCAAAGACCACACCCTGTTTGCATTGATCGACGGCAACGTGTCCTTTGGACACAAAGGCCCGCTGAACAAGCATATGGTGAACATCACAGCGGCTGCATAAGCCACCGCGAGGCGTTTGCCCAAGCAAAGCCCCGCCAGTGCGGGGCTTTTTGTTTTAAACTCATAAAAAATGAAATTTGTTGACGAAGCCTATATCGACATCGCCGCTGGCGATGGGGGAAACGGCTGCGTCTCGTTTCGCCACGAAAAATACAAAGAATTTGGCGGCCCCAACGGTGGCGACGGGGGCCGGGGTGGCCATGTCTGGGCCGTAGCCGACCCTGCGCTCAACACCTTGGTGGACTACCGCTTCTCGCGCCGCCACGAGGCCAAGCGCGGCGAGCACGGCATGGGCAGCGACATGTTTGGTGCCATGGGCGACGATGTGACGCTCAAAATGCCGGTGGGCACCATCATCACCGACGCTGAAACGGGCGACGTACTGTACGAGCTGCTCACTCCCGGCGAAAAAATCATGATCGCCAAGGGCGGTGATGGCGGCTTTGGCAACCTGCGCTTTAAAAGCGCCATCAACCGCGCACCGCGCCAAAAAACCCAAGGCTACGAGGGTGAGCGCAAAGAGCTGAAATTAGAGCTCAAAGTGCTGGCCGATGTCGGTCTGCTGGGCATGCCCAATGCGGGCAAGTCCACCTTGATTGCGGCCATTTCCAACGCCCGGCCCAAGATTGCCGACTACCCCTTCACCACCCTACACCCCAACCTGGGTGTGGTGCGCGTAGGCCCCGAGCAAAGCTTTGTGGTGGCCGACGTGCCGGGCTTGATCGAAGGTGCCAGCGAGGGCGCGGGCCTGGGCCACCAGTTTTTGCGCCATTTGCAGCGCACCCGCATCTTGCTGCACATGATTGACTTTGCGCCGTTTGACGATGCCGACCCCGTCAAGCAGGCCAAGGCCATCGTCGGCGAGCTGAAAAAATACGACGAAGCGCTGTACAACAAGCCGCGCTGGCTGGTGCTCAACAAGCTGGACATGGTGCCTCTGGAGGAGCGCGAGGCCAAGGTCAAAGACTTCGTTAAGCGCTACAAAACCGCCCTCAAAATCAAGGCGGATGACTCGCTGCCCGTGTTCCAGATCTCCGCCCTCACACGCGAGGGTTGCGAGCCTTTGGTGCAAGCCATCATGTCGCATGTACGCAGCATCCAGCGCGCTGCCGCCGAGCCAGAGTACATTGACCCGCGCTTTGTGGTTCTGCAAGCTGAGCCCGATGCGCAGGCTGAAGTAGACACCAGCGATCCGCGTTTTGCGCCGCGTTAAAATTGCCAGGCCAATCGGATAGGGCGTTGCAGGCGCTATATATTTAATAGCTGCTTACGCTATATTTTATTGGCTTAGAAGCTTAAAACACCTATATTTATGACCCTCCCAGCCTCAGACACCCTGCGCAATGCGCGGCGCATCGTCGTCAAAGTGGGCTCCAGCTTGGTGACCAACGAAGGCCGGGGTTTGGACGAAGCTGCCATCGGTTTGTGGTGCGCCCAGCTGGCCGCGCTGGCAGCCGACAAGCGCGAGGTGGTCATGGTCTCTAGTGGTGCGATAGCCGAGGGCATGAAGCGCCTGGGCTGGACCAACCGCCCTAAAGCCATCCACGAGCTGCAAGCCGCTGCCGCTGTGGGCCAGATGGGCCTGGCGCAGATGTACGAGACCAAACTGCGCGAGCACGGCCTGCGCAGCGCCCAGGTGCTGCTGACGCATGCCGATCTGGCCGACCGTGAGCGCTACCTCAACGCCCGCTCTACGCTGATGACGCTCCTACAGCACGGCGTGGTGCCCGTCATCAACGAAAACGACACCGTCGTCAATGACGAAATCAAGTTTGGCGACAACGACACGCTAGGCGCATTGGTTGCCAATTTGATCGAGGCCGATGCCTACGTCATCCTCACCGACCAAAAAGGCCTCTTCACCGCAGACCCACGCAAAGACACGCTAGCCCAATTTGTCGACGTGGCGCAAGCAGGCGATGCCGAGCTGGAAAAGATGGCGGGCGGCGCAGGCTCCTCGATTGGCAAAGGCGGCATGATTACCAAAATCCTCGCGGCCAAGCGCGCCGCTGGTTCGGGCGCTAGCACCGTGATAGCGTGGGGGCGTGAACCCAATGCCCTCATTCGCCTGACGCAGGGGGAGGCCATCGGCACCTTGTTGGTCGCGCAAACCGCCAAAAACCAGGCCCGCAAGCAGTGGATGGCCGACCATTTGCAGCTCGCGGGTGGCGTGGTGGTAGACGACGGCGCGGCCAAGCGCCTGCGTGAAGGCAAATCCAGCCTGCTACCCATTGGCATGGTAGCCGTGAATGGCGAGTTTACGCGCGGCGACGTAATCGCCATCAACGATGCGCAGGGCAGCGAGATTGCCCGGGGCCTGGCCAACTACGCCAGTGCCGAGGCCCGGCTGATCTGCCGCAAAGCCACGGCAGAGTTTGAGGTACTGCTAGGCTACACCGGCGAGCCTGAAATGGTGCACAAAAACAATCTGGTACTTCAAAAATAAAAATGCTTAGCCTGCTGGTGGTTGTCTGTAGCGTCCCCGCTTAGCTGCTTTCTGCCGTCGCCGCAGAAGCCACCTTGACAGGCATGGCAGACGGATTCACCGCCATCTGTACCCCTTGACTATCCAACCAGGCGGCGACGGCTTGGCCCTTCATATCGTGGCCGAGCACCAGGCGTAACTGCAAGCCTGCCCGCAGCTGAGAGGGTGTTGCCGAGGTGATGGTGGTAAACGGCAGCCGTGCCTGCAGGGCTTTCGCAGTATCTTTTTGTCCTGCGCCAAACTGGATCTCGGTTTTCATCTGGCGGTAGGGTTTCGCATCGGTCAGCCGCACGGCATTCACGCCGGTACTCGCCAGCCGGTCGGCGGTACGTCTGGCCAGATGGCTGATGCCCACGCCGTTGGCCACTTCCAGTTGCACGCCATGCAAGGTATCGCGCGCAGTCTCGGCAGGCAAGGAAGCAGTTGGAGCCAGGGGCGTTGTTTCGGTCGCAGGCTGGTCCTCACGGGCTTTTGTAACCATATTTTCAACCGGT
Organism: Polaromonas sp.; assembly: GCA_043769005.1. GTDB lineage: Bacteria > Pseudomonadota > Gammaproteobacteria > Burkholderiales > Burkholderiaceae_C > JAAFIP01. Next base: position 3,577 of record JAYVJV010000117.1, read on the forward strand.
GCTGGCTGCATGGCGGGCGGCGTGGCCTGGATGGTGTCTGCCACAGCGGGTTCTGGCTTGGGTACGGTCTGCTCGGGCGCAGTAGTCTGCAATGCGTAGATGTGCGGTGCAATGGCTACCAAACGGGCGCCGGGCTGGGAATCAGTGGCTATTTCAGCTGCAACATCCCGTTTGGCTTGCGCGAGCAGCTCCAAATTTTGTAGCAGCTGCATGCTCGCCGGGCTCAGTTCCTGCGCCCGCTTGAGCTGCAATCCGGCTTCTTCCAAGCGGTCGGCACGCAGCAGTGCATAGCCGATGTTGTTGTACAAATGCGGGGCTTGCGGTGCCAGCGCGATGGCCCGGGTAAACAGCGCCACCGCCGCTTGCGTGCGGCCCTCCTGGGAATGAATCACACCCAGCGCATTCAAGGCACCTACATGATGAGGATCTAACAGCAACACCAGCTCATAGTGTTCGGTGGCCTGCGCCAAATGCCCCTGCCCATGCGCTGCCCGGCCCTGTAGATAAGCGGCCTCTGAGGAGGGCGCATCGGGCGCTAAATCGGGTGCATTGGCAATCAGTATCGGCACGCTAAATGCCATGGGCGCAGCCGCCAGTCTTGCATCAGTCTTTGTGGGCTGCCCCTTTGGCTCCGACACCGGGCCCTGCGACAAGTAGGTGGGTTGTTTTGTTGTCTGCGCACATGCCATCAGAGTGCCCAGCACAGACAATGTCGCCACTTTTTTGAAGGTGTATTTCATGGTTTTCTCCTGGTTGACTTGGGGTAAATCGTGGGGTTGATCCTGGGTCAGCGTCCGCCCATTGTGGGCAGCAAGGTGCGGTAAATATTGATCATGGCCGGGCCCATCAGCACCAGCATGAGTGAGGGGAAGATAAAGAAAATCAACGGAAACAACAGTTTCAGCGCGATTTTGGCCGCTGTTTCTTCGGCGCGCAGCCGCCGGTGCGTGCGCATGGTCTCGGCATGTACGCGTAGCGCATCGGCCACATTGGTGCCAAAGCGGTCTGACTGCACCAGCATGGCTACAAAGGATGAAATGTCGTCCACGCCCGTACGCAGCGCCAGATTGCGCAGCGCCAGCTCGCGCTTAACGCCCATGCGCAGCTCCAGCGCCACCAGGTTCAGTTCTTCTTCCAGTGCCTTGCTGCGCAGGCCAATTTCACTAGCTGCCCGTGCCATCGCTGCGTCCAGCCCCAGCCCAGCTTCAACGCACACCGTCATCAAGTCCAGCGCATCCGGCAGGGCTTCCGAAAGCTCGCGTTGGCGGCGTTTCACAATATTGGAAAGCACCATATTGGGCAGGTAATAGCCCATGGAGGCCAGCAGCAGCAAAATCATCACCAACGTGTTCATCGTCAAAGCCAGTGACGTAAAGCCCTGGTACATCAAAAACAAGCTGGGCAGCAGCAGCGCCAGTACTGTCTTGGACGCAAAAAAAATCACGGGCCAGTTTGCTTCTCGCATCCCTGCTTGCATAAACCGCACCCGCAGGCTGGAGGCTTCCCAGCCCTCCTTGGGGGCAGACAGTTTGGCCATCGGGCCAGCTACCTTGACCACCTTGGCCTGCCACTGGGCGTTACCCGTCATGCTTGGGTCGGCATCGGCGCTGCCCGCATCCAGATGTAGTAGCCGCTCACCCACAGCCGCGCGCCGGTTGAGCCAGGCCGCAGCGCCCAGCGCCACCCCGGTCACAGACAAAAACACCAGCACCAGAATCAAAATTTGGCTGCTCATACAGGCTCCTCAGACACGTATGTCAATAATCCGCCACATTGCAAATACCCCCAGCGCCATCATCACCAAGGCACCAATCACCAGGCGAATGCCCCCCGGGTCGGTAAACAGCACAGACAGATATTTGGGATTCATGACCTGGATCGCTCCGGCCACACAAAACGGCAGCGCGGTCAAAATCCATGCCGACAACTTGCCTTCAGCCGCCAGCACGCGCACCTTCGCTATCAGCTTGAAGCGGTCACGCACCAGCTCGGATAGTTTGCCCAGCAACTCAGCCAGGTTGCCCCCGGTTTCGCGCTGGATAATCACCGCCATCACAAAATAGCGCATGTCAGCGCTTTGCACCCTGCCCGCCAGGTTATTCATTGCGTTTTCAATCGAAATACCAAAGCTGATCTCGTCCGACGTGATCTTGAACTCACCC
>JAYVJV010000118.1:0-4382 GCA_043769005.1 Polaromonas sp.
GCCTTGGCGCTCCACAAACCCGCTGGCCACTTTGATGCGAATGTGTTTACCCCGGTTCGTGCAGGCAGTAATTTGGCTTTGCAGCTCGGCCAGTTGCGCGGCACTAGGGCTGACCTGGTGCGTGGTTTTCAGCCAGTAGCGCAGCGCGTTGGCTTGGCGCTCTGGGCTGAGTGTTTGCAGTGCCTCGATGCGCGGAGGGCTGCCGCATTCTGCTATATCTTCCATAGCTGCTTGCGCAAGTATTAATTGGGCTTGCGCCGCATTTCGTGCTGAACGGGCAAAGGTCTGCCGAAACTGCGGAAAGGTCTGCTGCAAGGCAGGCAGCAGCACCTGGCGGATGCGGTTGCGGGTAAATTGCGTGTCGGTATTGGTCGGGTCTTCCACCCAGCCCTGGCCCACTGAATCTGCAAAACCCGCGCTGCCCGGATGCCGCGCCGCCAGCCCCCGCGCCGCCAGCCAGGCGCGAATCTCGGCGGCGGGCACGTCCAGCAGGGGCCGCGCAAACTCCACCCCATCACGCTGCCACTTTGCAGGCATGGCAGACAGCCCCGGCAGCCCTGCGCCACGGCTAAGCGCCAGCAGCAGCGTCTCTACTTGGTCATCCGCATGCTGTGCTATTACTACTGTTTTAATAGCTGCTTGCGCCTTATTTTGTTGGACGGCAGCCTGATTTAGCTCTAACACCTTGGCTGCCAGAGCGCCATACCGCGCGCGCCGCGCTGCGTCCTCCGGGCTGTCGCCACTGGTATGCTTTGCCTGAACATGCACCACATGCAAAGGCACATTCAGTTTGTCGCAATAGACCTGGCAATGCGCCGCAAAATCATCCGCCGCCGCCTGTAGGCCGTGGTGAATGTGGATGGCCTGCACCTGGCCGGGGAACTGCTGGGAACACATCAGCAGCAGCGCGGTCGAGTCTGCGCCGCCGCTGTAGGCAACTGCACACGGAGGAGACAAATGAAACGCCTGCATCTGTTTACTGGTTCACCCGCCCAGCACACTGCCCACCGTCAACCCCATCGCCCGCGCCACCGCCGCTCCAGAGTCCTTTTTGCCGCCTTCCATCTTTGCCTTGAACACTTCAACATGCCCACCTTGGGCCGACACGGTAAAGCTGGCATCACCAATCTTGGTGACTTCGGCCACATGGCCTTCTACGTCTTTGAAGCGGCGGAAGATACTTTTGGCGGCATCGAAAATCTGGATTTTCTGGCCTTCAAATGTCGTCCAGGCACCGGGTGCCGGGTTGCAGCCGCGAATCAGGTTGTACACCATGTCTACGTGGCTGTGCCAGTTGATGCGTGATGCGTCCAGGCGGCACCAGCCCTCGTAGGTGGCCAGACCTTCGTTTTGGTGGTGTTCGTGGTGCTGGGTTTTGACCACCATGTCGGCGGCCTCTAGCATGGCCTGCACGCCCAGAGGGAAGAGGCGGTCAAAGTAGACGCTGCCCAGGGTGTCGTCGGGGCCGATGGGGGTGTGCTTTTGCAAAATGACGGGGCCTTCGTCCAGGCCGTCGGTGGGGCGAAAGATGGTCAGCCCCGTCTCGGTGTCGCCGCGAATGATGGGCCAGTTAATCGCACTGGGGCCCCGGTAGCGCGGCAGCAATGAGGGGTGAAACTGGATCATGCCGTGCTTGGGAATATTGACCAGCTCTTGCGGCACGAACTGCAGCACAAAGGCCATGATGCCTAAGTCAGCGCGCAGCTCACGCAAAGCGGCTTGCGCCTCGGGGCTGCGCAGCGAGGCAAACTGGAACACGGGCAAGCCTTTTTCTTGCGCGGCCAGTTTAAAAGGGTCGGGCTTGGCACCAGCTTTGTCGGGCGCGCAAAATACGCCCACCACGCTGTCGCCACGGGCTAAAAATGCCTCTAGTACGGCTTTGCCAAAGTCTTGTTGGCCAATGATGGCTATGCGCATACTGTGTTCCTTCTCATGGGGTTGCTTGTTTTCATCGTGCAATCGCGGTTAAAAATACATGCTGTCATCGTGCATCAGCTCCATCTGCTGTTTAACCCAGCGTTTTAAAGCCGGGTCAGCCTGTATGAGCTGCAGGTCGCGCTGCATGATCTGGAGCTGCTCGCCAACCCCACGCACGCTCGCAGCCAGCGCAGTTTGCAGGGAGTTTGCGGTCACGCGGCTGCGCGGCATCATGCGAAACTCCATGCACACTTTGTGCTCGGCTTCACGTAGCTGGTCTTGCAAGCTGGCGGCCTGCTCTTTGAGCACGCGATTGAAATGGCGCAGCTTGTCTTGCGCCACGGCATTCATGCTTTGCGGGTTGATCTGCTCGGCCTGCAACTGCAATTGCAGCAGGGTCAACAGGTCTTTTTTTTCATACGCTGCATTGGCTTGTTTCATCAGCGCGGTTTTGCGCAGGCGCTCGGTCTCGTCGGGTTCGCGGTCGGGGTGCAGCGCGCTGGCCAGCTTGCGGTAAATGCCCTGCAAGGCCTTGCCTGCGTCCAGCTCGTCTTGGTCGCTGGTTTTTTGTTGGGCTGATTTTTTGCGCTTGGCTTTGCCAGCATCACGCATGGCCTGCGCCTCATTCATTTTGCGCATGGTGGCTTCAAAGACATCTTCGGCAGAGCCACCCATCTCTTCGTCGCTCATGTTGATGCCAAACAGGTTTTGCATCATCGACTTCATCTCGGCGGCGACTTGCGCGTCATCGTGTTCGCTTAACTCTTCGTCGTCTTCTTCATCGTCCTCGTAGTGGTAACGCTCCAGGACGGCCTGCATCTCGACAGCATCGGGGCCATGCAGCATAACGATGGCCAGGCCGCAGATGATTTCCTCCATGCCGCCCCGCACCTTGGCAGACAGGCCCTTACTTTGCAGGCGTTGGTCTAAAAACTGCAGTATTTGCATGTTCAGCAGCCGTTGCTGCTCTATCAAAGGGTTGATTTTTTTGCTGTACTGCTGGCGAAAGCCGTCTGCCAGGGTGTGCAGTTGCGCCAGTGACTCTTTGAGTTTTTCTATCTTGCCCAGCAGCAGATTGAACTGCTTTTGCTCGGGTGCCAAGGTCTGGCCCGAAATGGCCAGCGCCCACTGCAAAGGCGGTTCGGCTGGGGCTGGCAACTCTGCCGTGTCAAATAAACTGTTTTGCTGTGCCATGCTGCGTGGTTTGAAATTTCACCTGGTAGTCCGATTATTACGCAGACGGATGGCACAGAAAGCGCTGCGTTTACACCCGCTTTACCCGTTTCTGGCAAGATCAGGGGAATCTGGTTTTTTTGGAGGCGGTTTATGTTTGCATTTTCACCACCGCGCGCGCTGCGCGGCATGTGTGTTGCTGTGGGCCTGTGGGCACTAGGCGCTGGCGCGCAAGCCACCGGCCTGGCCACCTGCGAGTCGGGCGACAAATCCACCTGACAGGCCAAAGAGAAGCTGGAACAAACCCTGAAAGAGCGCGGCTGGACTGTGCGCCGCATCAAGGAAGATGGTGGCTGCTACGAGGTGTACGCGCTGGACGAAAAAGGCCAGCGAGGCGAATTTTATTTTCACCCCGTGACGCTTGCGCCTGTGCCCACTAAACCGCGCAACTGATCAAACCCCCAGCGCTATAGCGCAGCCCCACTGTGCAGCCCCACGCTATGGCGCAGACTGCCCCCACCTTGCGCATCTGGAGCCTGGCGCAGCGCCTGCTGCACTGGACGCTGGCTTGCAGTGTGATTGCCGCCTTTGCCACCCACGAGGGCGGTGGCCAATGGCATGAATGGACGGGCTATGGGGCGCTGGCCTGCGCCGCGCTGCGCTTGGTCATCGGTTTTGCCCGCTGGCCTTGGGCGGGGGTCTACGCCCGCTTTGCCACCTTTGTGCAAGGCCCTGCGGCCACACTGGCCTATGCCCATGCGCTGCTCAAAGGCAAAGAGTCGCGCACTCTGGGCCACAACCCACTGGGTGCGTGGATGGTGGTCACCCTGCTGGGCACCACTGTGCTGGCCAGCCTGTCGGGCTGGCTCTACACCACTGATCGGTTTTGGGGCATGGAATGGGTGGAGCGCCTGCACAGCTTTTGGGGCTACGCCTTTATACCTTTGGTGGCCTTGCACCTGGGCGGCGTGGCGCTTACCTCCTGGCGGCATCGGGAAAACCTGGTTAAATCCATGCTGACGGGCGACAAACGCGCCGAGCACCGGTAAATCACCGGCCTATCTGTCCTGCATCAAGCTGTATCTTCATTGCTATATAAAAAATAGCTGCTTACGCTCTATTTTATTGGGCTGTAGCCTTAAAATGCTGTCAAACCAACGACGCTTTGTTACCTTAAGTGCGTGGCACCTTCGCCAGCGCGCCCCACAATGCAGCGGTCGCTCTAGCAGCTTCTTTGTCGGCCCTCGCATGCATTTATCACGCACCTACTGCACTTTGCTACTGGTACTGCT
>JAYVJV010000119.1:0-15829 GCA_043769005.1 Polaromonas sp.
ATCCGTCCGAGCACCTTATCGGTGGCGTCAATCACAAACCACTCGTGCGTCACGTCGGCGGGTTTAGCGCTGTACGTAGTCATGAGTTTTCTCTTTTCAAAAGTAAGAACGGTTTGTAGCATGCCTTTTCCACGGTCGGTGCTCCTCTTCTGGGAGCCTCTTAGGTGGGAAATAATGAATACAGCCCCAGTACCGAACGCGAAGCGTTCGACCAGGAGCTGGGACCCATAGACTCTGTCGCGGGCATAGCTATACGCTACAGAGCCCTAGATTATAAGCTAAATCAAGGACTTACGTCAATCGGCCTATTTCAGGGTTACCATCCTTGCATGCTTTCCTACCGCCACGCCTTCCACGCAGGCAACCATGCTGATGTGCTCAAGCACATGAGCTTGATTGCTACCTTGAAATACCTCACCCAAAAGGATGCCGCCATTACGGTGATCGACACCCATGCTGGGGCAGGTTTGTACCGGCTGGATGGTGACTATGCGCAAAAGAGTGCGGAGTCGGACGAAGGCGTGCGCAAGTTGTTTTTGGCTGATATTTTCCAAGGAAATAAGCCCGTAGCCCAATTAAATAATGCGCAAGCAGCTCCTAAAACTGTAGCGCCTGCTTTGCAAGATTACTACGACTGCATTGCCAGTTTCAATGCCAAGGGGCTCAAAGTCTACCCAGGTTCGCCGTTTGTCATGCACAGCCAGTTGCGCAGTGGCACAGAGGGCACACCGCGCGACAAGCTCAAACTGTTTGAGCTGCATGGGGCCGATGCCACCGCCTTGCACGGCAATATGGCGCAGCTACAGGCGGGCCGCATGATCAGCGTGGAGCGCTCCGACGGCTTTGACGCGCTGCGGGCCCTGCTACCGCCGCCCAATAAACGCGCCCTGGTGCTGATCGACCCCAGCTACGAGATGAAAAGCGACTACGCCCGGGTGAAAGCCGCCGTGCAAGACGCGATGGCGCGCTTTCCCACGGGCACCTATGTGGTGTGGTACCCCATCATCCCGCGTGCCGAGTCGCACGACCTGCCGCGCCGCCTGAAGGTGCTGGCGCAGCAGGCCAAAAAGCCGTGGCTGCACGCGACGCTCAACATTGGGCAGGAGCCTGCGTCCAAGGCCGCTACGCCCCAAGTGAGTATCAGCCCCGATGGCAAGCCACTGGCCGCCAAGCGCCCCGGTTTGCGCGAGAGCGGCATGTTCCTGATTAACCCGCCGCACACCCTGAAAGCCGCCCTCAATGCCGCCCTGCCCCAGGTGCTGGCTGCGCTGGGGCGCGGGCGGGGCAAAGGTTTTGCGGTGGAGGCGGGAGGTTAGCGTTTTTTATCTTTTTTCGGCAACTTCTATACCGAGTGGGGCAACTCAACTGTAGAATAATGTATTCATAAGTACGTTTAACCTACCCACATTGCACCACCATGGAGCAACCTCTCCTCCGACTTGGGCTGCTTGGTTTTGACCAAGACGAGGCCATCCAAGCCACTTTAAAAGTGCAGGCTGCCGCATCTGCCAACAGTCGCTGGCAGGTGGTCACTTTTGAAGATGCCGACATGTGGTTACTGCAAAGCAGCCGCGTCACCATGGGTTCGGGCACGCTCAACATTGGCAACCCGGCCGCACCCGGCTCGCCCATGATGATTGACCCCTCGCAAGTCAGTCGGCCCGTGGCCTTTACCCAACCTTTGCCAGCCGCGATTGATGCCAAACTGAGCATCAACCTGGAAGACGCCTACGAATGCGCGACAGCGCTCAATCAATTTGCCCGCGTGCTGGTGCGTCTGTGCACTTTTTTTGCTTTGGGCGAGCAGGTAGCCAGCCGCCAAAGTGGCCTGGAGCGCGGCATTTACCAACTGCACTTTGAGTCCAAACTGGTGGCCGTGGTGGACCTGTCGCTCTGGCAAGTGGGCATGCTGCCCGATGCCACTCCACTGGAGCTGGCCCTGGCTTCCTGGCGGCATCGCCCCTATGAGACCAACTACCTGCCCGCTGGTTTTAAGGGCATTGCCCTGGATAAGCTGATGTGGGTGTATGCCAGCCGCACCCAGACAGAACGCCTGCCGCCCAGCTACCGCACCGAGCCGATACACCTGCGCCGACTTTCAGTGCTACCGCAAAGCTGGCTGCACCAAGACCATATGAATGTGATTGGCCTCATCAGCCAGCAGCCCTGCCTGATGAGCACCCTGGCCCAGCGCACCCAGCTCTCCGACAAACGCTTGGCTTCCTGCCTGACGGCTCTGTACTACAGCGGTACCGTCACCACCGATCCGCGCCAAGTGCAACGTGGCGACAGCCGCATCCATAGCGGTTATATGGAGCTGTCCGAGGAGGACAAAGCTGCCTATACCAACACGGCAGGCGACTCCAAAGGCATGTCGGTGTTTGACACTCACCAGTTCGAGCCCTCACGCAACTAAACCCCCCATCGGGGGTAGGCTTTAATTAACCAACCCATCGGTCGGTTAATAGGTACAATGCGGCTTCTCCCTCCGCAGGAGGGCATGGAGAACGCCCCGTGTACACCCAAGCCTTAGACATTCCCGACAGCAACGTTTCCCGTCAACCCTTGCAAGCAGTAGCCGCCCCTGTCAGCGCTACTGAACAAGCGCACCAAACCCACTTTGACGCAAAAATCGATGCCGATGGCAAGATCGAGCCGCAAGACTGGATGCCCGCCGCCTACCGCAAAACCCTGGTGCGCCAGATCAGCCAGCACGCGCACAGCGAGATCATTGGCATGCAGCCCGAGGGCAACTGGATCTCGCGCGCGCCCTCGCTCAAACGCAAAGCCATTCTTTTGGCCAAAGTGCAAGACGAAGCGGGCCACGGCCTGTATCTGTACAGCGCGGGTGAAACTCTGGGCACCTCACGCGACCAGATGCTGGAGGCCCTGCACACCGGCAAAGCCAAATACAGCAGCATCTTTAACTACCCTACCCTCACCTGGGCCGACACCGGCACCATCGGCTGGCTGGTGGACGGCGCGGCCATCATGAACCAGGTGCCGCTGTGCCGCTGCACCTATGGGCCGTATGCCCGCGCAATGATCCGCATCTGCAAGGAAGAAAGCTTCCACCAGCGCCAGGGTTACGAGAGCCTGATGACCATGATGCAAGGCACGCCAGCGCAGCGCGCCATGGTGCAAGATGCCGTCAACCGCTGGTGGTGGCCCGTGCTGGCCATGTTTGGCCCGCCCGACAGCGACAGCCCCAACAGCGGGCAAAGCATGCGCTGGGGCATCAAACGCATCTCTAACGACGATCTGCGGCAAAGGTTTGTCGATGCCACCGTGCCGCAAGCCGCCATCTTGGGCGTGACTTTGCCCGATCCCGACTTGAAGTGGAACGAAGCCAAGGGCTGCCACGACTACGGTGCCATCAACTGGGACGAATTCTGGACCACCGTCAACGGCCACGGGCCCTGCAATGCCGAGCGGCTGGCTACGCGCGTGAAGGCGCATGCGGATGGTGCCTGGGTGCGTGATGCTGCTTTGGCTTATGCGGCTAAACAAAAGGCACGCGCTTTGAAAGAGGCGGCTTGATGGGCTGGGGCCTTTAAGAATTTTTTGAACGCAGAGGGCGCAAAGGTTTCGCAGAGAGCGCAGAAGAAGAGAAAAAAGAAAACCAAAAAGATGTTGAAGACCGTGGTGAGAAAATTTTGTGACGATTTTTTTCTTCTTTGAATTTATTTTTTGAATTTATTTGTATTCCTTCTGCACTCTCTGCGAAACCTTAGCGCCCTCTGCGTTCAAAAACTCCCCGTATTCTTCCCCCTACCCTTTTTACTAACCAACGAAGCTATGACACAAGAACTCCCCCTCTTTGAAGTCTTCCTGCGCAGCAAGCAGGGCCTGGAACATAAGCACTGCGGTAGTCTGCACGCGGCGGATGCGCAGCAAGCGCTGAACATGGCGCGTGACGTGTACACCCGGCGCATGGAAGGTGTCAGCATCTGGGTGGTGGCCAGCAAGGACATTACCGCCAGCCAGCCTGAGGACAAAGTGGATATGTTTGAACCCGCCAGCGACAAAATCTACCGCCACCCTACCTTCTACGACATTCCTGACGCAGTGGGGCATATGTGATGCAAGTAACCCAAGCCCCGAGCGTTGCAACCCATGCCGATGCGCTAGCAGTGCGTGTATCTGCGCTCGCGCACATCGACTACATCCTGCACCTGGCCGACAACGCCTTGGTGCATGGCCAGCACATCGCCGAGTGGTGCAGCCACGGCCCAGTGCTGGAAGAAGACATAGCCATGGCCAATATCGGGCTAGACCATATTGGCCAAGCGCGCATGCTGTACCAGCACAGTGCAAATTTGATGGGCAACACCACCGAAGACAAGCTGGCTTATTTCCGCAATCCCGAGCAGTTTCTCAACTACACGATGCTTGAGCTGCCGCACCGCACGGCTTTTGCGCCCTCAGTGCAAGCTGAGATGAACTACGCAGTCACCATTACGCGCAATTTTTTGTACGCATCGCTCATGATCTTGGTGTGGGAGCAGTTGCAACACTCCCAAGACTCGCAGCTCGCCGCCATCGCGGGCAAGAGCGTGAAAGAGGTGCGCTACCACCTACGCCACAGTACCGACTGGATGCTGCGCCTGGGTGATGGCACCGCAGAGTCGCACACCCGCATGCAAGCCGCCCTGGTCTATCTTATGCCCTACACCCAGGAGTGGTGGGCGCAAACAGCTATGGAAAAAATAGCTATTGACGCTGGCATAGGCGTAGATATAGCCGCTCTACGCAGCAACTGGCAGTCATCCACCAGCGCCGTCATTGTCCAAGCCCGCTTGAAAGTCCCCACCGATACAGGCTACGTCACACGCGGCAAAGAAGGCCAGCACTCCGAGCACCTGAGCTACCTGCTGGCCGAGATGCAAAGCCTGGCCCGCGCTCATCCGGAGGCAATCTGGTGACCGAAAAAGCAAACTGGGGTCAGATCAAAATTCAGAACGACCAAGCTCCCAGAGACCGTGCGCCCAGTACGAAATTTTGCTCTGACCCCACTTTGCGCTCTCCTACTTTAGCTACTCCACTAGACAAAATATGGCATCTGCTAGAGCAAGTCCCCGACCCCGAAATTCCGGTAGTCAGCATCCGCGAACTGGGCATCTTGCGTGACGTGCGCCTGGCAACCGACGGCTGCATCGAAGTCGTCATCACGCCGACCTACAGCGGCTGCCCCGCCATGGGCCAGATTGAGGACGATGTGCAGGCCACGCTGAAAACGGCTGGCGTGCAAGCCAAGGTCATCACCCAACTGGCCCCCGCCTGGACCACCGACTGGATGACCAACAGCGCCAAAACCAAACTGCGCGACTACGGCATTGCACCACCCCAGCACGCCGCTGCACAGCCCGCACCGCCTGCCAAGGTCATTCAATTTGCTATTAAATCAGGAGCTCCTTACACTAATAAACAAAGTGCTACAGGCCAATTTGTTCACCAAACCGTGCCCTGCCCGCGCTGCGCCAGCCGCAACACCACCGAAACCTCGCACTTCGCCAGCACCGCCTGCAAAGCGCTGTACAAATGCCTGGACTGCCTGGAGCCGTTTGATTATTTCAAGCCGTACTAAGGCCAGCCCACCGCCCGCAGATTCTGCTCACCCCTCCTCTCGCCCACGCCCATGAGCACACCGCATTTCCACCCCCTCACCGTCAAAGCCCTCACGCCACTCACGGCCGACGCGGCGCAAATCACCTTCGCCATTCCGCCCGATCTGCGCGATGCCTTTGCCTTCACGCCCGGCCAGTTCGTCACCCTGCGCGCGCAGGTCGATGGCGTGTCGGTGCGGCGCAGCTATTCTATTTGTAGCACGCCTGGCTTGCTGGCAAGCACCCAGGAGATCAGCATCGGTGTCAAGCGGATGCCCGGTGGCGTGCTGTCTACCTGGGCTACGCAGCAGCTGCGCGTGGGTGACGTGGTAGACGTGATGCCGCCCGAGGGGCGCTTCACCGTGCGCAACCCGCAGGCCCGCCAGCGCGTGGCTTTTGTGGCCGGGTCGGGCATTACGCCGGTGCTGTCGATCATGGCGCACACCGTGGCGGCCCAGCCCGATGCACAGTTCACGTTGGTGTATGGCAACCAGCGCGTCAGCAGCATCATGTTTAGCGAAGAGCTGCAAGACCTGAAAGACCGCTACCCAGAGCGCGTCAGCCTGGTGCATGTGCTGTCGCGCCAGCCCAGCGAGGTGGCGGTGCAGCAGGGCCGCCTGGATGATGCCAAGGTGGCCGAGCTGCTGCGCGCCCTGCTGCCCGCCAGCCAGATCGACGAGGCTTTTATCTGCGGCCCCGAGGCCATGATTGAATCGACCGAGCGCGCGCTGCATGCGGCGGGCGTGCCCGCAGAGCGCGTGCATGCCGAACGCTTTGCCTCTGGCATCGCGCAGCAAAAGCAGGACGCTATAAATACAGGAGCTGCTTACGCCCGTTCTACCTTGTCTACAGACAAAAAAGCCTTTGAATTTGCGCTGTCCGTGGTGCTCGACGGTAAAACCCACAGCATGGGCATGAATGCGCAGGACAACGTGCTGGACACCGCCCTGCAAGACGGCCTGGACCTGCCCTACGCCTGCAAAGGCGGCGTGTGCTGCACCTGCCGCGCCAAGGTACTGGAAGGCCAGGTGCGCATGGAGAAGAACTTCACGCTGGAGCAATGGGAGATTGACAAAGGCTTTGTACTGACCTGCCAAGCGCATTGCGTGTCGAAGAAGGTGGTTGTCAGCTACGACGAGCGGTAGATGGTTGGCTAGCGGGCGGTGAAGAACTTGTGCTGCAAAATCTTCCGCGAACACGCGAACCCGTTATGTAGTACACCCCAGACTCCACCGCGCCTCGCTACAGATTTTCATCCCAAGCCCGTTCACCACTCGCCAAACTGGCCGCATGGTGCGCTGCCAAGGGATACCGATCACCCCACCGTTTTGGGTGACATATTGGCCTGCAGCCTAGCATAATATAGCGTAAGAAGCTACTAAATATATAGCTACTAGTCATTTCTTCACCGCACCGCCAGCACCCGCCACTTATCGCAGGGATACTTCAACTGGTGAAAGTAAATGAACTTTTCTATCCAATATACATACGCCTCCTCGGTTCGCAGGCTATAGTGCAGGTAACGGATTTGTTCCCGCAACTGATCCAGCAGCCGAGTTGACTTAAAAACAGGCATGCTGGTATTCTGGTTCTGTCAAATTCAAATGGTTATACATCACCATCGACCCCACTATGCCTATGCCCACGTTCCCAACCTATGACAATCTGATGAACCCGCTTCTGGAGGCATTACGTAAGCTCGGTGGCTCAGGGTCGATTGAAGAAATTTACGCCAAGACAGTGGAAATCACTGGGCTGTCGGAGGAAATTCTGGAGCAGCTTCACGACCCCGACAAAAGCAGCCAAACGGAAATCGGGTACCGCCTTGCGTGGGCAAGGACCTATCTCAGGAAGTACGGATTGCTCGAAAATTCAAGCCGTGGAGTCTGGTCGTTAACAGAAAAAGCAAAGACTCTTGAAACCGTAGATTCCGCAGAGGTAGTCCGCGTTGTTCGCGCTATCGACAAACAGGATGCCCCGAAGAAACGCCCGCCCGACGAGACCGCCCGTGAGTTGTCCGATGAGGAGGGGTGGAAAGACAAGCTCTCAGCAGTTCTTACTCGAAAGCTTGACCCAGCTGGTTTTGAGCGGTTGGTTCAGCGCATCTTGCGCGAGTCTGGGTTTATTCATGTTGAAGTTACTGGCCGCTCGGGCGATGGTGGGATTGACGGAAAAGGCATAGCTCGTATCCACGGTTTTATGAGCTTTCATGTTCTCTTCCAATGCAAGCGGTACAAAGGCTCGGTTGCGGCCGGAGAGGTCCGTGATTTTCGCGGGGCGATGGTAGGTCGTGCTGATAAAGGCTTGTTTATTACAACGGGGTCTTTCACACCCGCTGCCGTTAAAGAAGCAACAAGAGACGGTGCGCCGCCAATCGATCTTGTCGACGGCGACGAACTTGCAGAGAAACTGAAAGAGTTGGCGCTGGGGGTTAAAACCGAACTCGTTGAGCGCGTCAGCATTGATACGGCATGGTTCGAAAGTCTATGACGTATAACCCGGTAGTCAACTCGGACGCTGCGCGATAAAGGCACTCTGTTCAGGTGACTTCTACGTTACGCAGCACGAAACCCCACACGCGACTCCTCGAACTTCGCGTTCCACCTGTTGCGCTAGCGATCGTCTTTGCAGCTGCTATGGCGGGCATCGCATATCTGTTGCCTGCTGCGGTGCCAGTTCCCGCCAGGCGCATAGTCGCGGCGCTATTGGTTCTTGCGGGGGTTCTGGTTGCGGTTGCTGGCCTGCTGGCGTTCCGGCGACAGAAAACGACGGTCAACCCGTTCACGCCGGGGCTGTCATCGTCCCTCGTCGCTATTGGCATCTATCGCTTTAGCCGCAACCCCATGTACCTTGGCTTCCTCTTGGTTTTGCTTGGCTGGTGTGCCTATTTGGCCAACTGGGTCTCTGCGCTCTTGCTGCCCGCGTTTGTGGCGTACATGAACAGATTTCAAATCCTGCCCGAGGAGCGCGCACTGACAGAGCGCTTTGGCTCGCAGTTCCTCGCCTACTGCGGCTCGGTTCGGCGCTGGTTGTGAACGGGCGACCAAATCGCTCGCGAGGGAGGCTCGCCAAATCGGGCTCAGCGATAGCACATTTTCTGTTTGTGCGATACTCGTTTTGAACTGATAACGGAGAGTTTGATGGCTGTATCCCTGCGACTACCAGACGACATTTCAACCCGCCTGCAAATTGCGCTGAGAGGCGATTCAGCGTTATCGTTTGAAGGACTGTGCTTGATAGCGCCGCACAGCAGATGCCTGTGAGCGCGGCACCCTCTGGGGAAGTGCCCGCGCCGCTGGATGTGGGCGACATAGCCCAGCGCATTCAGTTGGTGCGCGGTCATCGGGTCATTTTGGATGTGGATTTGGCGGCATTCTACGGCGAGACGACCAAACGTTTCAATCAGCAGGTACGGCGCAATCTGGCGCGCTTTCCAGCAGACTTCATGTTCCAGCTCGATGCTGAGGAAGCGCAATCTCTAAGGTTGCAATTTGCAACCTTAGACGTAGCAGGCAAAGGCAGCAAAGATAACCTGCCAGGGCGTGGGCGCTACAGCAAGTATCTGCCACTGGCCTTTACCGAGCATGGCGCGATCATGGCGGCTACCTTGCTAAATAGCCAACGCGCCACTGAGATCAGTGTGCATGTGGTGCGGGCGTTCGTACAATGGCGCTCGATGCTGGCGACCAACCGGGAGTTGTCGCAAAAACTGCATGCGCTGGAGCGGAAGGTTTCCAGACATGACGATTCGATTGGTGAACTGATTGAGGCGATGCGTAAGCTGCTATCCACACCCGAAGCGCATAAGAGGCCGATTGGCTTTGTGCACCCGCAGGAGGAGGGCAAACCTAAGGCGAAGGCTGGCAAAGTGACAAAGAAGTAGCGCAATGCAATCGCCACTTTGTCACGTCGCCAGATTCACTCCAGCTTAATCCCCGTATCCTTCACCACTTTGCCCCAGCGTTCCATCTCCTGCACCATGTACTGCGACATGGCTTCGGGGCTGGAGGGGGCTACTTCTACGCCAGCGTCGAACAGGGCCTTTTTGGTATCGGCGCTGGCCATGAGTTTGCCGATTTCGCTGTTGAGTTTGTCCACCACATCGCGCGGCGTGCCAGCGGGGGCCAGCAGAGCCAGCCAGACGGATGCGTCGTAGCCGGGCACGCCAGCTTCTTGCAAGGTGGGTACATCGGGCAACTGCGGGCTGCGTTTGGCGGTGGTCACAGCCAGGGCTTTCAGGCGGCCTTGGGGCACCTGGGCCAGGGCGTTGGGTACGCCGGCAAAGCTGCTTTCCACTACACCGGCCACCAAATCGTTGGCAGCGCCGCTGCTGCCTTTGTAGGGCACATGCTTGAGCTTGGCCCCGGTCATGTTGACGAACAGGCCGCCCATCAGGTGCTGGGCACTGCCGTTGCCCGATGACGCGTAGTGCAGCGTGTCGGGCGCGGCCTTGGCCAGGGCGATGAACTCTTGCACGTTGCGTGCGGGCACCTTGGGGTTGACCAGCAGCACATAGGGCGAGTCCACCAGCTTGGAGATGGCGGTAAAGCTCTTGAGCGGGTCGTAGGGCATGCTTTTGTAGATCCACGGGCTGATCACATGCGTGCTGGACACCATTACCAGGGTGTAGCCGTCGGGCGCGGCCTTGGCCACCGCGTCGGTGCCAATGATGGAGCCTGCACCGGCCTTGTTTTCAATCACAAACGACTGGCCCATCGCAACCGTCAGTTTTTGCCCCAGGATGCGGGCCACTACGTCGGTAAAACCGCCGGGGGCAAAGGGCACCACCAGCTTGACCGGCTTGTTGGGGTAGGCCTGCGCCCAGGCCGCTTGCAAAGACACCGCAAGCAAAGACCCGACCAACAATGACTTCGCAATAGCTTTCATCGTGTTACCCCAAGTAAACCGGCTCTGGCATGGTGAAGAAGCTATGCAGAATCTGGTAGACCATCTTATAGTTCTTCTGCTGAAAACTGGCATGGGAGATACCCGCCATCACGCTGAACTGCTTGTTCATATTGGGCAGTAGCTTGTAAAAGTCGATCAAATCATCCAAGCCCGCGATGCCGTCAAACTCGCCGCGCAGCACGATGGTGGGCGCGAGTAGTTTGGTGGGGTCGAGCAGGGGCAGCTTGGAGCACATGTCCACATAGGTGCCCGTGGGCATGGAGTCGTCCAGGGTCAAAATGGCATCGGCAAAGGCTTCGATGGTGGCATCGTCCGCTGTGCCGGGATGGTCACGGTCAAAGATGCTGCGCACAAAAGCGCGGTCAATTGGGCGGCGGTTTTTGGCCAAAAACTCAGGCAATTTTTTCTTGCGCTGCGCCAGGGTGTGGCTGCCCTCGCCGGTCCACACAAAGGCATCCAGCGCGATTTTGGCGACACGCTCGGGGTGGCGCTCTGCAAACAGTGCGGCCTTGAGCGCGCCCGACGATATGCCGTAAAACAGCAAAGACTTGGCGCCTGTCTGGGCCATCACATAGGCGCTGCCTGCGGCCAGGTCGTCGGCCCCGTTGCTGATGTCGAAGTTGATATCGCGGTGCTTGTCCGAGCGGCCGTAGCCCTCGTTGTCCATCGTCCAGGTATCAAAGCCCCGGGAAGAAAACCAGTCCATGGGCGACGAGTCGGGGCGACCTGGCACCGTCAAATCAAACGTGGGCTGCGAGGCCATGGACGAGCCGTGTACAAAAAAGATGGTGCCCGCATGCGGCACATTCGGGTTGGCTTTTTTCTGCCACAAGAATAGTTTGATGTCGCCTTTTTTCATCCAGTGCTCTGTGCCACCCGTCCACGTCACGTTGCTCATCTCGGTCTCCAATAATTGGCCTGCGCGGTGCCATGGGCCCAGTGCCGCAGGTGGTGTGATCGTAAATGAGTGGCCTTAGCTCAGGACTACGTGGCTTTACGCACAGGTGCATCACCAAAGCATCAGGGGTGGTACGTTATTTTTTTTCTCAAAAACCACCAACCCGATAGCACGATCAGGACTTAACGCAGGGATTTTGCAAAACAGCTGCCTGATGAAACGAAGCGCTATTTGGCACCAACAGCAGCAGGACAACGTGATTGAACATTTTCCTCAAAGCGAGCTAAGTCTTGCAACTCCCCCGGTGTCAAATCGGTACGCTCTCGTTTCTTGGCAATGATACGGCGCGACTCCAGGCATTGCTGGCGTTTTTTCCCGTCATCACGCTCTTGGCTTGCCGTCTTTTCTTGTTCTTCTCTTTCCGTTTTATGTTTTTCATCACGCTTGGATCGGTTGTTTTTATAAGCCTTCTCCTGCGCTGCACTCACCTCTTCCTGGCAAGTATCTTCAAAGGAGCGCCGCGCCTCTTGAATGCGTTTGGCTTCATAAGTAGAGGTGTTTGATTTATAGCGCTGATTGCTCAGTTCATGCAAACTGCGGCAACGGCTGCTGATGTAATTGAGATACTCCTCCCGACGTGAACGCTGGTCCAAGTAGGGGCTGTGCGAATCTTGAGCGTAAGTGATGTTTGGAGCCAGTAAGTTGGCAAACAAAATAACCAACATTGCCATAGCACGACCTAAAGTGTGTGATACGCATCCCAGCATAGAACCTCTTGAATTAGTTGATGGTTAGATTTACAACGCACCCACGGTAACTTGCGTTTACATGTGCAAATGATAAACCAACACTGTTGTACTGCCGCTACATCATGCAGCAGCTAAGCCAAGGCGTTTGCAAATCTCCACACTAGCCCCACTTTGGTTCATGGTGTAGAAGTGCAGCCCCGGCACGCCTGCATTGCGCAGCTGGTCGCACAGGTCAGTCACTACGTCCAGGCCAAAGGCTTTGATCGACGCGCTGTCGTCGCCATAGGCTTGCAGGCGCAGGCGGATCCAGCGCGGGATCTCGGCCCCACAGGCATCGCTAAAGCGCATAAGCTGGGACGAGCTGAGGATGGGCATGATGCCGGGCACGACTGGGATGGTGGCACCCAGCTTGTGCGCATCGTCCACAAAGCGAAAATACGCATCGCTGTTAAAAAAGTACTGCGTGATGGCGCTGCTAGCCCCAGCCTTGACCTTGACCAAATAAGCCGCCAGATCAGACTCTGGCGACTTGGCCTGGGGGTGCACTTCGGGGTAGCAACCCACCTCGATGTGAAAATGGTTACCCGTCTCGCTGCGGATAAATTCGATCAGCTCGCTGGCGTATTTAAATTCGCCAAACGCGCCGTAGCCGCTGGGCAAGTCGCCGCGCAGCGCCACGATGCGCCGGATGCCTGCTGCTTTAAAAATAGCAAGCTGCGCACGCACGCTGTCTTTGGTAGCGCCGATGCATGAGAAATGCGGGGCGGCGTCATGGCCTTCGGCAATGATGGCCTGCACGGTGCTCAAGGTGCCGTCCTGCGTGGAGCCGCCTGCGCCGTAGGTGACGCTGAAAAAATGTGGTTTGAGTGCGTACAGTTTCTGGCGCACCCCTACGAGTTTCTCCACACCTTCGGGCGTTTTAGGTGGGAAAAACTCAAAACTGACGGGGCATGTTGACTTTTCCATGGTGTTCTTTCCAGTTTACGAATGCACCGCGTGTACAAAAAACTCGCGGTTGCCATCGCCGCCCTCTATTGGGCTGTCAAAATATTTTCGCACTAGCAGGCCCTGTTCGGCATAGGCGCTGCGGATACGCTGCTCTACCTCGGCGTAGTGCGCCGGGTCTTTCACCAAACCGCCTTTGCCAATTTGCTCGGGCTGCAATTCAAACTGCGGCTTGACCAGCATCAGCACCTCACCACCGGGCCGCAGCAGGCCTACCAGCGCTTCAATGATCAGGGTTTGCGAGATGAAGGACACATCGCCCACCATCACCTCGCAACCTATCGATCCGTCCTGTAATTTTCTATCAAATAAGCCTTCAGACCAATTAAATATAGCGCAAGCAGCTATTAAATCAGTAGCAACTAACGTGCGGACGTTGACCTTTTCAACACACACCACTTGTGGGTGCGCACGCAATCGCGGGTGCAGTTGACCATGCCCCACGTCAATGCCCACCACGCCAGTAGCGCCGTGCTGGAGCAAGCAATCGGTAAAGCCACCGGTAGACTGGCCAATGTCCAGGCACACCTTGCCTTGCACCTGCACACCGCTGGCCAGCAAAGCGCCTTCCAGCTTGAGACCGCCGCGCGAGACGTACTTGGCCTCGGCCACATCAGCCAGCTCAATCTGCGCGTCTTCCAGCAAATCATCGCTTTTGCGCAGCGGCTTCCATTGCCCACGCTGCAAGCAGCGCGCACCTGCATCAATCAGGCGAGCAGCCTGGCTGCGCGACTGTGCCAGGCCGCGTTGAACTAGGAGTTGGTCGGCGCGCATACAGGGCGGGGATTTTTTGAACGCAGAGGCCGCGAAGGTTTCGCAAAGTGCGCAGAAGGAGATAAAGAAAAAATACCAAATTTAAATACAAAAACCAATTTTGTTCAACTCAACTCTGGTCTTTTCTTCTTTTGGTTTTCTTTTGCGTCTTCTGCGTAACCTTTGCGTCCTCTGCGTTCAAAGAATTTTTGAATTGGTTTTCAAAAATCTTAGTAGCGGTAGGTGTTGGCCTTGTAGGGGCCGTTCACGCTCACGCCAATGTAGGCCGCCTGCTCTTTGGTCAGCTCGGTCAACATCGCACCCACCTTCTTCAGGTGCAAGCGGGCGACTTTTTCGTCCAGGTGCTTGGGCAGCACATATACCTGGCCTACTTTGTATTCCTTTTGCTTGGTGAACAGCTCAATCTGCGCAATCGTCTGGTTGGCAAAGCTCGAACTCATCACAAAGCTGGGGTGGCCGGTGCCGCAGCCCAGGTTGACCAAGCGGCCTTTGGCCAGCAGGATGATGCGCTTGGAAGGCTTCTTGCCCTTGGACGGGAAGATCACATGGTCTACCTGGGGCTTGATCTCTTCCCACTTGCATTTTTCCAGCGACGCGACATCGATTTCGTTGTCAAAGTGGCCGATGTTGCAGACAATCGCCTGGTCTTTCATTGCCTCCATGTGCTTGTAGGTGATGACGTTTTTATTGCCGGTGGCCGACACAAAAATATCGGCCTTGTCGGCAGCGTATTCCATGGTGACCACTTTGTAGCCTTCCATCGCAGCTTGCAGGGCGTTGATGGGGTCTACCTCAGTCACCCACACCTGGGCGCTCAAAGCGCGCAGGGCCTGGGCCGAGCCCTTGCCCACGTCGCCGTAGCCGGTCACCACGGCCACTTTGCCTGCAATCATCACGTCGGTAGCGCGCTTGATCGCGTCTACCAAAGACTCGCGGCAACCGTACAGGTTGTCAAACTTGCTCTTAGTCACGGAGTCGTTCACGTTGATGGCGCGTAGAGCCAGCGTGCCCTTGGCGGACATTTCGTTCAAACGCAGCACGCCGGTGGTGGTCTCTTCGGTCACGCCAATGATGTTTTTCAGGCGGCGGCTGTACCAGGTGGGGTCAATGCGCAGCTTGGCTTTGATGGCGGCAAACAGCTCGATCTCTTCTTCGCTGCCGGGCTTGCTGATGACCTTGAGGTCTTTCTCAGCCTTGGTGCCCAGGTGCATCAGCAGAGTAGCATCGCCGCCGTCGTCCAGAATCATGTTCGGGCCTTCGGTCTTGCTGCCCTTATCTCCGAATTCAAAAATGCGGTGGGTGTAGTCCCAGTAGTCTTTGAGTGTCTCGCCTTTGTAGGCAAACACAGGTGTGCCCTGCGCTACCAGTGCTGACGCGGCGTGGTCTTGGGTAGAGAAAATGTTGCACGAAGCCCAGCGCACGTCGGCACCCAGGGCTTGCAGGGTTTCAACCAGCACGGCGGTTTGAATCGTCATGTGCAGCGAACCGGTGATGCGCGCGCCTTTGAGCGGTTTGCTCTTGGCAAACTCTTCACGAATCGCCATCAGACCAGGCATTTCGGTCTCGGCAATGTTCATCTCTTTGCGGCCAAAGGCGGCCAGCGACAGATCCGCAACAGCGTAATCTTGCTTTTTCAGGGGTTTCACTACAGCGTTCATGTTTTAGCTCCGTAAGTTAGAACGAGCCACTGAACATGTGTGGGCAATTGCACGGGGTTTAGCCGGGGCACTCACCGCACAGTTTTCAGTGGGTGAGCGCAGTTAGAAACTTGAACCACTCAAAACCATATTTAAGCGGCGTTTCCGAGCCTCGACCACTTTGCGTGGCCTGCAGCGCTCCTCGGATGACTGCTATTTTAACCCAGCCTTATGACCTGCACATCTTTGGCT
>JAYVJV010000120.1:0-14652 GCA_043769005.1 Polaromonas sp.
GCGCAGGCCGGGGGACAGCACTTTGCTAAAGCTGCCGCAGTAGGCCAGGTAGGGGCGGGCTTCGGGCATGCTGTTGCTCAGCGCCATGATGCTGGGGGGTGGCGGCTGGTCAAAATACAGCTCGCCATAGGGGTCGTCTTCTACCACCAGCACTTGGTGCTGCACGGCCAGTTGCAGGATTTTTTTGCGGCGCTCCAGCGTCAGCATGGCACCGCTGGGGTTGCCAAAGCTGGGGATAAGGTAGACCAGCTTGGGCTTGTGCTGGATGATGAGTTGCTCTAGCTCGTCCACCTTGACACCGTGCGCGTCAATCGGTGCGCTGATGAGGTCTGCGCCGTAGAGCTTGAAGCACTGGATGGTGGCTAAAAAGGTGGGGCCTTCGACGATGACTTTGTCGCCCTCGCCGATCATGGTTTTGCCGATCAGGTCTAGCGCCTGCTGGCTGCCGGTGGTGGTGATGAGGCCGTCGGGCTGCACGCTAATGCCTTTGCTGGCCATGTGCACGGCAATGGCTTCTTTGAGCGGTTGCCAGCCTTCGGTGGGGCCGTATTGCAGCACGGCCTGCGCTGCGGTGCCCGCCAGGGCCTGGCCGGTGGCTTCGCGGATGCCCTCGACATCAAACAGCGCAGGGTCAGGAAAGCCACCCGCAAAGCTGATGATGCCGGGGCGGCCCAAAAGCTTGAAGATTTCGCGGATGGCGGAGGTTTGGACGTTGGCGAGGCGGGGGGCGAAAGGCAGGGTAGGCATGGGGTGGCGCGGCGTGTGGGTAGATGGAACTTGCAGTATGCACATTGTCGCAAGTAATTGCAGGGTTTTACCCTGCTGCTTTGGGTGTTGATGAATTCACAGGGCAGGCCTGCTATGCTGTTGGCTTGGCAGTATTTTGCGGTTTTTATTGGAGTTGCACGATGTCTTTAGCTACCACCCCACGCCTGACGGCGCAAGACTTTGACCAAGAGCTGTTGGTGTTGTTTGATGCCTATGTGCACGGCGGCATTGACCGGCGCGGCTTTTTGCGTGGGGCCGAGCGGTTTGCCAAAGCGGGCATGACGGCGGCGGGCTTGCTGGCCGCACTCAGCCCCGACTTTGCGCGCGGCCAGCAGGTGCCCAAGGACGATGCGCGGCTGAAAATTGAGCGGCTGTCCTACCCCTCGCTCAATGGCACGGGCACGGTCAACGGCTATTTGTGCCGCCCAGCCAGCGCGGGCAGTGCCAAGCTGCCCACCATTTTGGTGGTGCATGAAAACCGGGGCCTGAACCCGCACATTGAAGACATTGCGCGGCGCATTGCGCTGGACGGCTACATGGCCTTGGCACCCGATGCCCTCACGCCGCTGGGCGGCTACCCCGGTGATGAAGACAAGGCCCGCGAGACCTTTGCCAAGTTGGACCAAAGCAAAACCCGTGAAGATTTTGTGGCTGCAGTGGATTGGCTGAAAACTCGTAGCGACACGACCGGCAAGATCGGTGTGACGGGCTTTTGCTATGGCGGCGGCATTGCGCACATGCTGGCCACGCGCGTACCCGACCTGGCCGCAGCCGTGCCCTTTTATGGCAACCATCCGGCGGCGGGCGATGCGAGCAAGGTCAAAGCGCCTTTGCAAATTCACTTTGCTGGCGTGGACGAGCGCATCAATGCCGCCTGGCCTGCCTATGAGGCGGCCTTGAAAGCCGCAGGAGTAGCCCATGAAGCGCACACCTACCCAGGCACGCAGCACGGCTTTAACAACGACACCACACCGCGCTACGACGCAGCAGCGGCCAAACTGGCCTGGGAGCGGACGATGGCGTTCTTCAGGCAGCATCTGGTGGCGGTGGCGGCAACTGCCTTGCCGATGCCTGCTACGCCTGCCGCCCCTGCCAAGGCTACGCCTGAGGTGCATTGAGGTGAACTGAGGGCGCATTGCTCGCCCACGCTGCTAGATAAAAGCCAGCTCCAGCCGGGCTAGGGGCGCATCAAAATCCGCAGCCCAGGTTTGGCCCTCTTTGACGGGCCAGGCATCGGTCCAGGTGCCAGTGGTGATGACATCGCCGCTTTGCAGGCGTGGTGCACCGGGGCATTGGCTTAACTCGTTTGCAAAATGCAGCAGGGCATGCAACGGGTCGTCCAGCACGGCGGCACCTGCGCCACTGTCTACCACCTTGGCATCTTGGCTCAGGCGTACTTGGGTGGCGGCCAGCCGGGCGCACAAGGCTTGCGCGCTGGCCGCCAGTTCGCGCACGGGCAGCTTTTGCCCTACCAACAGGCGGGCGTGCAGGCCGCCATCGGCAATGGTGTCGGCAGCGGCAAACTTCCAGTCGGCCTGGTGCGACTGCACGATTTCAAAGCCGGGGGCCAGCCAGTCGATGCAGGCAAACAGGTCGTCCAGCGTGGCGTGGGCAGGCGGCGCAGCGCGCAGGCCAAACACGGTCTCGGGCTCGATGCGGGGCTGGCACAGGCCAGCCAGCGCAATGCTGCCTTGCTCCTGGCAAAACTGCAGCGTGCTGCTGTAGACCGTGCCCCAGATGGGCGCAAACACGTTGTAGCGCGGCCAGATGCTGCGGTTGGTAAAGCCTATTTTGTAGCCTCGGGGCTGCTCACCGCGCGCCACGCGCAGCGCACGCACTTGCAGGGCGCGCTGGTAGGCGCTGGGCACATCCAGGCCCGAGGCGGTGGGCCAAAGCTGGGCGCTGTCGTAGTGGGCCAGTAGTGCTGTAGGTGTCATGGTTGATCCTCCTGTAGCGCAATGGTGGCACAAAAATGCCCTGCCGGGCAGCCGCGTCCTGTACACGCTCCGTACAATCAGCGGCTATGACTGTGATTGACCTGATAGAACAATGCGCAAAGCAACTCGATGCCGCTGGCGTGGCCTACGGGCACGGCACGGCCAATGCATTTGACGAGGCTGCCTGGCTGGTGCTGTGGTCGCTCCAATTGCCGCTGGATGACCTGAATTCAGTAGAAAAAATGCCTGTAACCCAATCAGAACATGCGCGAGCAGCTAGCTTAATCATAGCAAGAATTAGCAGCCGCAAGCCCGCTGCTTACCTCACGCAAGAGGCCTGGCTGCAAGGCGTGGCGTTTTATGTAGACGAGCGGGTGATTGTGCCGCGCAGCTTTATTGCCGAGCTGCTGGCCGACGGCGGCATCGACCCCTGGTTGAGCGACCACACCCGCAAGGTACTGGACCTATGCACCGGTAACGCCAGCCTGGCCGTACTGGCGGCCATGGCCTACCCTGATGTCATGGTGGACGCGGCCGACATCAGCGCCGATGCATTGGCCGTGGCGCAGATCAATATCAGCAAACACGCGCTGGCCCATCGCATCACCAGCATCGCCTCGGACGGCTTGGCTCAATGCACTGGCCCCTACGACCTGGTGCTGTGCAATCCGCCTTATGTCAACAGCCACAGCATGGCTCAGTTGCCCGCCGAATACCTGGCCGAGCCGCAGATTGCCCTGGCCGGCGGCGCGGACGGCATGGATTTCATCCGGCCACTGCTGCGCGAATTGCCCGCCAAAATGACGGCCCAGGCGGTGTTGGTGCTGGAGATCGGTAACGAGCGCGCATACTTTGAGCAAGCGTTTCCCAAGCTTGAACCTGTCTGGTTGGACACCAGCGCAGGGGAAGACCAAGTCCTTTTACTTACTCGGGACGATTTAGTGTCGTTAGGAGGGTACAGCCGACGTGACTTACAGCACGTATAGGCCTATTCACCTGCTGGATACCCGATATCAAACGTAAAATTTCGTTAACTATAGTCGTTGGTTGGTGTAGTGCCAACAGTTTTGTTGGGCAACTCCTTTTAATTTCATGTCAGACCGCGCGCTCATTACCAAAAAACTAGGCCGCTACGACGTCATCCGCGTGCTGGGCAAGGGCGCGATGGGCGTGGTGTACGAAGCGCGCGACCCCAACCTGAACCGCAAGGTGGCCATTAAAACGGTGCGGGTCAACAGCCTGACCAAAGATGAAGCCGCCGAGTACGAGCTGCGCTTTCGCACCGAGGCGCATTCTGCCGCCCGCTTGCAGCACCCCAATATCGTCAGCGTCTACGACTCGGACCGCGATGGCGACACCCCGTTTCTGGTAATGGAGTTTGTCAAAGGCGAGGACCTCAAGCACTACCTGGATACGGGCCAGCGCTACACCCTAGACCAGTCCAGCCGCATGGTGCGGGATTTGCTCTCGGCGC
This sequence comes from Polaromonas sp., assembly GCA_043769005.1. Lineage (GTDB taxonomy): Bacteria > Pseudomonadota > Gammaproteobacteria > Burkholderiales > Burkholderiaceae_C > JAAFIP01. The sequence goes on from JAYVJV010000120.1 coordinate 4,180, forward strand.
TGGACTACGCGCACCAGCGCAAGATCATCCACCGTGACATCAAACCTGCCAACCTGTTGATCGAAGCCGATGGCCGGGTCAAACTCACCGATTTTGGTGTTGCCCGTATCCAGGACTCGGGCGAGGCCACCCGTACCCAGGGCGGCGTGGTGGGCACGCTGAAATACATGTCCCCCGAGCAGGTGGAAGGCAAGTCGGTCGATGCTTCGTCTGACTTGTTCTCGGCTGGTATCGTGCTGTACCAGCTGCTGACGGACCGTCGTCCGTTTGATGGGGACAGTTATTTCTCTATCGTCAGCGCGATCAACAGCTACGATCCGCCTGCGCCCAGCAGCATTAACGCCCTCTTGCCCCCGGCAATTGATGCCGTTGTAGCGCGGGCGCTGGCTAAGGATAAAAGCCAGCGTTTTGCGACGGCGCAAGAGTTTTCATCCGCATTGCAAGCCGCTGCACGCCAGGCAGACCCCACCATTACACCCTCGGCCAACCCGTTCAAAGTCATCGAGCCGATGCCCACCGATGGGCGCGAGCGCAGCGGCTCCAGCAGCCGAACGAATGCCAGTATCACGGGCGGCACCTTCGGTGGCAACCTGGTCGCCCAAGAGTTGGAGCTGGTGTACTGGAAAGACATCAAGGACAGCGGTGACCGTGAAGACCTGGAAGGCTTTTTAGTTCGTTTCCCCGAAGGAGTGTATGCCGACTTGGCTAAACGCCGCCTCAAGCGCTTGATGGAAGGCCGTGTGGGAGAAAAAACTGCACCTTACGAAGCAACGCTCGTATCGGCATCGACTGAAGCACCGCCCGTCAAAAAACCTGATGCCACCCCTGCTGACTACATCATTACCGTGCCCGTGTCTGCCGTACAGCCCCCATCCATCCCGGTGGATTTGCATTTAAGTACCGTGGCAGGTGTAAAAGCAGCGATAGCGGACGATACCAATCCATTGGTACCTGCGCCCTTGTCTACCGGGACAGCTGCAACTCCAACGACAGATCTGCTAGCGCCCAATGCAGCACTTGCCGCACAGACGGTGAAGCCTGTGCCACAGCCCGCCAAGGTCGATGTCGCTCCCACCATCCAGGTGCCCTCACTAACGCAAGCCTGGCCCAAGGCGACACCTAAATCTGAAGCAGAGCCAGCCAAGTCCGTTGAAAAATCAACCCCAACAGCCACCAGCCTCCCAACCAAGAAGGCTCCAGCCGGCAAGCAAAGCAAAGTCGGTTGGCTAGCTGGCGCTGGCGTTGCGGCCTTGGTACTCGCGATCTCTTGGGCATGGATGGGCACCGGCTCCAAGTCTACTTCTGGCACTGCAGCGCTTAGCAAAGATGCCCCAACGAGCACCTTTAAATCTACCACCGAACTGGCCAAACCTACTACAGCGGCGGCCACGACACCCACTCTCATCTTGACAGAAACGGCGAGCAGCGCAGATCCATCCACCACTGCAGCCGCCATGGTTGCGGCGAAAGCCTCCTCGGTTGCCAGCAGCGCAGCCACGAGCGTTGCTTTATCAAATGCCACGCAACCTAGCCTCACTACGTCCAGCCCAACTTCGACCAAAGCCGCTAAAACCGCCACAACCAAGCTCAGTCCCAAGCCAGCCACCACGGCCAGTGGCGGGCTCACCGAGACCATGCAGCGCTCCATCGCTGTAACCGCACCAACGCAATCCACGACCGCATCGACACCGGGTATCAGCGCTCCCTACAAACTGGAAAATCCACCCCACAGTACATCCGCGCAAAACACTAGCAGGCCAGCTCCTGCACCCCATCCAGCAACGGCAGTTGCGCATTCTGCGCACAACACCCCAGCCCACCAGCCCGCAGGCCCCAGAGAGGCCTGCGAGGGTAAAATCTTGTTCGCTTATGGTGCCTGTTTGATCGAGCAATGTGAGCGATCGACTTACTACAACCATCCCGTTTGCATCGAACGACGTGCGCAAGACGCGCAGCGCAAAGCCATAGAAGCGAACCGCTAGAGCCTGGGCTGTAAAAGAATTTCGGCCCAGAGTCTTAGCCAATAGCGGATAATCTAGGGTTTTCCCCGAGGCAGCGCAGCGCTGCATGGCCCGTGCATGATTACCCTTAAAAATATCACCCTGCGCCGCAGCGCCAAAGTGCTGCTCAATGGCACCAACCTGACCATCAACCCCGGCGAAAAGCTCGGCCTGGTGGGCCGCAACGGTGCGGGCAAGTCCACCCTGTTTGGCCTGCTCAACGGCACGCTGCACGAGGATGGCGGCGACTTTTATATGCCTAGCCAATGGCGCATGGCCCAGGTCGAGCAGAACATGCCCGAGACCGAGGAAAGTGCCACCGATTTTGTGCTGGGCGGCGACACGCGCCTGACCGAACTGCGTGAGCAGCTCGCAAAAGCAGAGCATGCGCACAACCTGGACCCCGACGACATGGACGCAGGCATGGCCATTGCCCACGCCTACACCGACCTGGCCGATGCGGGCGAGCACGATGCCGTGTCCCGCGCCCAGGCCTTGATACTGGGTCTGGGTTTCAAGGTCAGCGAGCTCAATGAAGCCGTCAACAGTTTTTCGGGCGGTTGGCGTATGCGCCTGCAACTGGCGCGCGCCCTGATGTGCCCCAGCGACCTGCTGCTGCTGGACGAACCCACCAACCACCTGGACTTGGACGCGCTAGTCTGGCTGGAGGCCTGGCTCAAGCGCTACGAAGGCACGATGATCGTCATCAGCCACGACCGCGAATTTTTAGATGCAGTGACCAGCACCACCGTGCATATCGAGACGGCGCAGCTCAACCGCTACGGCGGCAACTACAGTGCGTTTGAAGAACTGCGCTCACAGCAACTCGTTTTGCAGCAATCGGCGTTTAGCAAGCAGCAAGACAAAATTGCCCACCTGCAAAAGTTTATTGACCGGTTCAAGGCCAAAGCCAGCAAGGCCAAGCAGGCGCAAAGCCGCGTGAAGGCGCTGGAGCGCATGGAAAAGGTCGCGCCGCTGCTGGCCGAGGCCGACTTTACTTTTGAATTCAAAGAACCTGCCAACTTGCCCAACCCGATGCTGGCCATTAGCGATGCCAGCTTCGGCTACCACACCGACGAGGGCGTGAAGACTATCGTCAGTGGTGTGAGCAAGTCGGTGCTGGCGGGTCAGCGCATTGGCATTTTGGGTGCCAACGGGCAGGGCAAATCCACGGTGGTGAAGACCATCGCGCGCGACCTGGGCATCCTCTCCGGCACCGTGACCGAAGGCAAGGGCCTGCGCATTGGCTACTTTGCGCAGCAGGAGTTGGATGTTTTACGCGCGCAAGATACGCCGCTGGAGCACATGATCCGCCTGGCCAAAACCCATGCCGCTGCGGGCTTTGCCGGCGAGTCGGGCAAAGAGCAAGACCTGCGCGGCTTTTTGGGTGCCTTTAACTTCGGCGGCGACATGGTCAAGCAGGCCGTAGGCTCCATGAGTGGTGGCGAAAAAGCCCGCCTGGTGCTGTGCATGATGGTCTGGCAGCGCCCTAACCTGTTGCTGCTGGACGAACCTACCAACCACCTGGACCTGGCCACCCGCGAGGCGCTGAGCATGGCGCTGAACGAGTTTGAAGGCACGGTAATGCTGGTCAGCCACGACCGCGCCTTGCTGCGCGCCGTGTGTGACGAGTTCTGGCTGGTGGGCCGGGGCGTGGTGGCCCCGTTTGATGGCGACCTGGACGACTACCAACGCTACCTGCTGGACGAGTCCAAGCGCCTGCGCGAAGAAGCCAAACCCATCAAGGAAGCACCGCCAGTTGCTATTAAAAAAGAAGCTGCTTACGCATTACCAACGGTGCTTTCAGGTCAAAAACTCAAAAAAATATTGCAGGAAACAGAAAGCAGGATTGCAGCATTGCAAACCGAGCAGTCGTCGCTGCAGGCGCAGTTGGTGCAAAAATTGCCACCAGCAGAGATCGCCACGGCCACCAAACGCCTGAAAGCGGTGGATGCAGAACTGGCCCAGGTAGAAGACCAATGGATGGGCTTGAGCGAGCAACTGGAAGCCCAGGCCAGCTAATGGTGTTTTATTCAAGTGATGACGAAGGATTTTTTTGACCTGTAATACGGTGTAAAGTAGCGTGTCTGCACTGGTGCAGTCTTTTTCGGATTCTTAAATTTCATAACTTTTTTTGGAGATACCCATGGTGGATTTACTCAGCACTATTTTTGTCGGTTTAATAGTTGGCCTGATTGCCCGCGCCGTGAAGCCTGGCGACGACAAAATGGGCTGGATCATGACCATTGTCCTGGGCGTCGGTGGCTCGCTGCTGGCCAAGTTTGCCGGGCAGGCACTCGGCTTTTATAAGTCCGGCGCAGTGGTGGGCTGGATCGCCTCGGTGGTCGGCGCACTGATCTTGTTGGTGATTTACAGCGTGATCAAATCCAAGGCCACAGGTGGCGCATCTTCCAGCGGTCCATCGGACGGCACCTCGACCTAAAGTGCCAGCCAAAGAGACGGCCACGTCCCTGGCCGACAGCGACCCGGCCTACATCGCCGCCATCCAGCGCTCGCGCAGCATGCTCAATAAGCGTGCCCTGGTGGCAGGCTTTGCCAGTGCCGTACCCGTGCCTGGGCTGGACTGGGCGGTAGATGCCGCCCTGCTCTCGCGCCTGCTGCCCAAAATCAATGCAGAGTTTGGCCTGAGCGCCGAGCAACTTGACCGACTCGACCCCCGCAAACGCGAGCGGGTACAAAAAGCAGTTAACTTGGTGGGCACAGTGCTGATAGGCAAGTTCATCACCAAAGACTTAGTTCTCATCGCCGCCAAGATGATTGGCATGCGCTTGACCGCCGCCCAGGCCAGCAAGTTTGTACCCATCGCGGGCCAAGCCGTATCGGCAATTGTAGGCTACGCCGCCATTCGCTACCTGGGCGAGCAGCACATCAAAGACTGCGTGCGCGTAGCGCAAACCGCGCAGCTCGCATTGCCCGCGCCGACGGCCTGACGGGATTGCGAATTCATAAAGCAAAAAAGCCTTGCAAACTTGCAAGGCTTTTTTGTTGAGGCGGTCTGGTGGGAGATGCAAGTTTCGAACTTGCGACCCCTGCAGTGTGAATGCAGTGCTCTACCCCTGAGCTAATCTCCCGAAGCCTTCAATTATAGCGTGGATTCTCGGGCTAAATCGTCGTTTCCAGGCAGAGTAAAGCAGTCGCTGGGATGCATGCATCAGGCGGCTGTCGCTGGTTACGGCGCTGCCCGCCACACGGTTTTTCCGCCACTAGCTTTATCAATTTGCAGCAGCAGCTCTGCATGGGCTGTAGCTTCGCTCTCGTTGGCGCGCAGTACCAGGAGGTCCAGCCCGCTCAGGTCTACACGCACTTCGCACTGGCCAGTAGCCGACGCGCCCGCGCCTGCGTCGATCAGCAGGGCATCTTGCCCGCGTGTGAGGTTGATGTACACGTCGCCCAGCAGCTCGGCATCCAAGAGCGCGCCGTGCAAAGTGCGGCCCGAGTTGTCAACCCCCAGACGGTCGCACAGCGCGTCCAGGCCATTTCGCTTGCCGGGGTACAGCTCCTTGGCCATGGCCAGGCTGTCGGTGATTTTGGACACATAACTTTTGATACCGTTCTTGCCGATCAGTGCCAGCTCGGCATTTAAAAAGCCTACGTCAAACGGTGCGTTGTGGATGATGAGCTCGGCACCTTTGATAAACGTCAAAAACTCTTCGGCGATCTGCGCAAACTTGGGCTTGTCGGCCAGAAATTCGCTGGTAATGCCGTGCACCCGCAGCGCCTCTTCATGGCTGTCGCGCTCGGGATTGATGTAGAAGTGCTGGTTGTTTTTGGTGAACTTGCGGTTGACCATTTCCACGCAAGCCAGCTCTAAAATCCGGTCGCCGTTGGTGGGGGACAGACCGGTGGTTTCGGTGTCTAAAAATATTTGTCGCATGCTTTGATTATTACATCAGCAACGCTTGCAAAGCACTAGAAACTCAAACGGAAAATGCGGACTTGACCGGACGCAGAGGACGCAAAATTACGCAAAGGGCGCAAAAAAAATCAATGATTTTCTTTGGCGTGATTGATAGAGTACTTGGGTATCTCCACCACCAGGTCTTTTTGTGCCACAAAGGCCTGGCAGCTCAGGCGGCTGTTGGGCTCTAGGCCCCAGGCGCGGTCGAGCAGGTCTTCTTCGTTTTCGTCCAGTTCGTTCAGGCTGCTCAAGCCCTCGCGCACGATGATGTGGCAGGTGGTGCAGGCGCAGCTCATGTCGCAGGCGTGCTCGATCTCGATGCCGTTGTCCAGCAGCGCTTCGCAGATGCTGTCACCGGTTTTGGCGTTAACTTGTGCCCCCTGCGGGCAGTAGTCGGGGTGGGGAAGGATTTTAATAATGGGCATAGCTAATAATCCGTTCGTCCTGAGCCTGTCGTAGGACTCTCATTAAGGTTCGTAAGAAGGCTTTGACAGGCTCAGCCCGAACGGTATAAGTAATTTTATTTACACGGTTTCAATGTTTTTACCTGCCAATGCTTTTTGAATGCCCGCGTTCATGCGCTGGGCGGCAAAGGCTTCGGTGCCTTCGGCCAGGGCCTTGGTCTGCGCTTCAATAAACTTTGCCTCTAGCGAAGTTTTGCTCTCGCGCACCGTCTCTATCAGCCGTTCGATGGCGCGGTGCTCTGGGTCGGTCAGCAAGGCAGCATCGGCATCCAGCGCACTCTGGGTGGCCAAAATCATGCGGTCGGCATCCAGCCGCGCCTCGGCCAGGGCCCGGGCCTGCATGTCGATTTGCGCGGTGCTAAAGCTGTCTTGCAGCATCTTGGCGATTTGCTCGTCCGACAGGCCGTAGCTGGGCTTGACATCTATCTGCGCCTCTACACCGCTGATCTGCTCTTTGGCCGCTACGTTGAGCAGGCCGTCGGCATCCACGGTAAAGGTGACGCGGATGCGCGCCGCCCCCGCCACCATGGGCGGGATACCGCGCAGCTCAAAGCGGGCCAGGCTGCGGCAGTCAGCCACCAGGTCACGCTCGCCCTGCACCACATGCAGCGCCAGCGCGGTTTGGCCGTCCTTGTACGTGGTGAAGTCTTGCGCCATCGCGGTGGGAATGGTTTGGTTGCGCGGCACGATGCGCTCGACCAAACCGCCCATCGTCTCAATACCCAGACTCAGGGGAATCACGTCTAGCAGTAGTAAATTGCCCTGCGGGTTATTGCCCGCCAGTTGGTTGGCCTGAATCGCCGCGCCCAGCGCCACCACTTCGTCGGGATTGAGATTGTTCAGCGGGGGTTTGCCAAACAGCTGCGCAACCGCTTTTTGCACTTGGGGCATGCGGGTGGAGCCACCAACCATGACCACGCCCTGCACTTCTTCCACGCTCAGCTTGGCATCGCGCAGGGCTTTTTTCACGGCTTGCACGGTGCGGGCGGTCAAACTGGCTGTAGCAGCTTCAAACTCGGTTTTTTCAATGGTAAATTGGGCTGTAGCCCCGGAAATACGGGCGTAAGCAGCTACTGAATTAATAGCAGATAATTGCTCTTTCACGTCTCTGGCTAGCTGTTTGATGGCGGCTTTGTCTTGCGCGGTAGCTGCTGTGAGTTGCGTCTTTTGCAAAATCAGCTCGGCCAGCGCGCGGTCGTAGTCGTCGCCCCCCAGCGCCGAGTCTCCACCCGCCGCAACCACCTCAAACACGCCGCTGGACAGCCGCAGGATGGAGATGTCAAAGGTGCCGCCCCCCAGGTCGTACACGGCATACACACCCTCGCTTGCGTTGTCCAGGCCGTAGGCGATTGCCGCTGCAGTAGGCTCGTTGATCAGGCGCAGCACGTTGATGCCCGCTAGCTGCGCGGCATCTTTGGTGGCCTGGCGCTGCGCGTCGTCAAAGTAGGCGGGCACGGTGATCACCGCGCCAAAAATATCGTCACCCAGACTGTCTTCGGCGCGAAAGCGCAGCGTGGCCAAAATTTCGGCACTCACCTCAACGGGCGATTTCTCGCCGTGCACGGTGGCAATGCCCACCATGCCGGGCTGGTCGATCAACTGGTAGGGCAGCTTGTCGGCGTTGGCCACGTCGCCCAGGCCACGGCCCATCAGGCGCTTGACGGATGCTATGGTATTAGTAGCTTCTTGCGAAGTATTGGCGGGCGTTATCCAGCCAATCTGGCGCTTGTTGTCTGGCAAATAGCGTACCACCGAGGGCAGCAGTACCTTACCCTCTTCATCGGGCAGGCATTCGGCCACGCCACTTTTGACTGCGGCAACCAGCGAGTGGGTGGTGCCCAGGTCAATGCCTACCGCCAGGCGGCGGGTGTGCGGGTCGGGGCTTTGGCCGGGTTCGGAAATTTGCAGAAGTGCCATGGTGTCTCAGTCGATGCTTTTTTGTCGATGCTTTTTGTCGATGCCTAGTACGCTATTGTCCCAAAAGCTCGGCGCGCGCCTCAATGTCCAGGCCCAATCGCTCCAAAAACATGAGGGCTCTGACGGCTTGTGCAGCGGCGGGGTAGTCTTTTTTAACGTCCAATAGACGCTCTACTTCTGATAGCTGCTTACGCCTGTTTTCATTGGCTTGCAGGCTTATTTCATCAATATTTTCAAGCGTTTTAGCGTCGTCCAGCGCCTCGCGCAGCTCAATTTGCTGCACCAGAAAGACCGCAGGCATCGCGGTATTGTTTTCGGCGTTGATGGGCGCGCCCTGCAGCTCGCACAGGTAGGCGGCGCGTTTGAGCGGATCTTTCAGGCGCTGGTAGGCCTCGTTGATGCGCACGCTCCATTGCATGGCGATGCGCTGCGCCGCTGCCCCCTGCGCGGCAAACTTGTCAGGGTGCGCTTGGCGCTGCAGGTCTTTCCAGTGCGCGTCCAGCGTAGCGCGGTCTTGGGCGAACTGCTGGGGGACTTGGAAGAGCTCGAAATCGGTAGATTGCAGGTTCACGGATGCAGGCGTTACACGCGGAAGGACTCGCCGCAACCGCACTTGTCGCGCTCATTAGGGTTATTGAACTTGAAACCCTCGTTCAAGCCCTCGCGCACAAAGTCCAGCTCGGTGCCGTCCAGATAAGCCAAGCTTTTTGGATCCACCATCAGCTTAATGCCCTGGGTCTCAAACAGCACGTCTTCGGGCGGCACTTCGTCCACGTATTCCAGCTTGTAGGCCAGGCCCGAGCAGCCCGTAGTTTTAACGCCCAAGCGCACGCCTATGCCCTTGCCACGCTTGGTAAGGTATTTGGTGACGTGCTTGGCTGCGGCGGGGGAGAGGGTAACGGCCATGGTGCGAGATTCGTTTTTAGACTGAGCAGGTAGGAAGGCTTCGACAGGCTCAGCCCGAACGGAGATGGGTTACGCAGCTACCGCCGCGCCGTGCTTTTGTTTGTAGTCGTTCACGGCAGCTTTGATGGCGTCTTCAGCCAGGATGGAGCAGTGAATTTTCACGGGTGGCAGGGCCAGTTCTTCGGCAATTTGGCTGTTCTTCAAAGCGGCTGCCTGGTCAAGCGTTTTGCCTTTGACCCACTCGGTAACGAGCGAGCTGGAAGCAATGGCCGAGCCGCAGCCATAGGTTTTAAAGCGCGCGTCTTCGATCACGCCCGTGAGGGGGTTGACCTTGATTTGCAGCTTCATCACGTCGCCGCAGGCGGGCGCACCCACCATGCCGGTGCCTACTGTGTCGTCGCCTTTTTCAAAGCTACCGACGTTACGGGGGTTTTCGTAGTGGTCTACGACCTTTTCAGAATATGCCATTTTGTTTACCTCTTAATGTGCTGTCCACTGAATGGACGAAATATCGATACCTTCCTGGTACATGTCCCACAGCGGGCTCATGTCACGCAGTTTGGCGACGTTTTCTTTGATGGTGTTGATCGCAAAGTCAATCTCAGCTTCAGTCGTCCAGCGGCCAATCGTCATGCGCAGGCTGCTGTGGGCCAGCTCGTCGCTGCGGCCCAGGGCGCGCAGTACATAGCTGGGCTCTAAAGAGGCAGATGTGCAGGCCGAGCCAGATGACACGGCCAGGCCTTTGATGCCCATGATCAGGCTTTCGCCCTCTACATAGTTAAAGCTCATGTTGATGTTGTGCGGCACTCTTCTGGTCTCGTGGCCGTTGATAAACACTTGCTCAATGCCTTTGAGGCCGTTCATCAAGCGTTGTTGCAAAGCGCTGATCTTTTTATTCTCTTGAACCATTTCTTCTTTGGCAATGCGGTAAGCCTCACCCATGCCTACGCACTGGTGTGTGGGTAACGTGCCGCTTCGCATTCCTCTTTCGTGGCCACCACCGTGCATTTGCGCCTCGATGCGAATACGCGGTTTGCGGCGCACATACAGCGCGCCGATGCCTTTGGGGCCATAGGTTTTGTGGCTGGTCAGGCTCATCAAATCAATCGGCATTTTGCTGATGTCAAACTCTACGCGGCCCGTGGCCTGCGCCGCGTCTACATGGAAGATCACGCCTTTTTCACGGCAGATATTGCCAATCGCAGTCACGTCCTGGATCACGCCGATCTCGTTGTTGACGTACATCACGCTGGCCAAAATGGTGTCG
>JAYVJV010000121.1:0-13037 GCA_043769005.1 Polaromonas sp.
GTGGTAGGCGATGTAGCTTGCTGTCATCAACCTATAACGCTTGACAAACTCCCTCCGTGGACTAGGTTGCATTAGTTTCTGCCGCCCAGACTCCTAGCGACTTTTTTGCCTACTTAACGGTACTTGCGCAACACAATTGGGGAATGACATGGTTTTCACGCAATAATGTGGCAGGCACAAATTGCAACAAAGCGATTTAGGGCGGTATAATCAATACTTTATTGTTACTTATAACAACACTGCGTTCGTAGGAGAATTTCATGGGTATGCGCAATTTCGCTTGGGTCAAGCTTTTAGCCAGTGTGTTCATCTGGCTACTCACGGCTGTCGCAACTCCTGCCTGGGCGCAATCGGCGTGTACGGCGATGTGGGGTATTGTTACCAATGGTGGCGCGCAGCCCTACCGTTTGGGCTTTTACAACAACAGTCCCGGCACTGCAGCAAAGTTCACTACCTTATCTTTCACTTTGACCGGCAACGCGAATGCCTTGGCTGGCGATCCCAATAGCGGGCTGCTGTATTATTTTGACCGAACAGGACTGAATGTTCATTCCGTCAACCTCAACACTTACGTTACCACCACCATTGGCACGATTGCCCCTGTTTCTCCCGATACCAATGCAAATATATTGGGTGCCCTGATCGATCCCAATGGCAATTTAATCATGATGTCAGCGAGCGGCGGCGCGTACCACTTGGCCATTATCAACAAAACCGCGCCCACAACCACAGCGGTGTGGAGAACCGTCACGCTTGCCATAGGCGGCGGGCTGCCTGCATCGGGTGGTAGTGGCGATATATTTCTCGATCAAGCCGGCCAAGCCTGGTTGATATCCAACACAGCAAACGCTTCCTTGTACCCACTGACTATTAACATAGCTGCCGGGGCGATTACCAGCGTCACGGCAGGTACGGCTACCACCTACACTGCCACCCCATTATCCATTGGTGGGGCGTCTGTGAACCCGGTCGGCGGTGCCGCTTACTTTGGCGGTGTCACGGCGGGGAACTCTTTGCTCAGTTTTACTCCTGGAACGGCCGATTCCCAAGCGGTGGTAGACGCAACCAATAACGGGGTGACCGACATGGGTAACTGCGTCCTCGCACCCGCCGCGCCCAGCGTCTCCAAGAGCTTTAGTCCCACCTACCAGCCCGTGTCGGGTGGTACGACGACGCTCATTCTGTCGCTGACCAACTCCAACTCCGTATCCATCTGGCTGACGAATACATTTACCGACACCTTCCCAGCGGGCATGTTGGTAGCCGCACCACCCAACCTGAACCTGGGTGCCTGCGCCCCTATAGGCACCACAGTGACCAACGTGATCACCGCGACGGCAGGCTTGGGAACATTGACGTTCGCGGCTGGAGGACGGATACCCGCTGGTGGATGCACGATCTCTGTAGTGGTGACAGCGCCATCCAGCACCACCACTTACACCAATACCATCGCGCCTGGCGCACTTGGCACAACCTCCGGCTCCAACGCAACGACCGCCACGGCGGTGTTCAAAGTTGGTACGGATTTTTCTGCCAGCAAAGCCCAATGCGTCGGCATTTGCGGCACCCCGGTGACGACCACCGTCTCACTGGGCAGCGGGCAAACCATGCAATATGTTTTGACAATTGCCAACTCCAGCGTGGGTGGCACAGGTTCTGCCACCTTTACCGACACACTCCCCGCCGCTTTGACCCCTGTTTTAAGCATCACTGCGGGCGCAATTGGCGGTGGTACCTGCACTACTGCAACAGCCGTAATAGGTGGAGCCACGCAGATCACCGGCACGTTTGCCAATGCACCTGCCGGAGCGCAATGCTTGGTCACGGTGACTGCGCTTGTGAGCGCCCAAGCATCGGCCAACACCGTCACCAACACGCTGACGATAGCGACCACGGCGGGTACGAGTGATACCAACCCGGCGAATAATACTGCGGCCGTGCTTACCAACCTGGGGGCCGCAACGCTTCTGACCATCACTAAAACTAACAATACCAGTACCGTAGCTGCGGGTAGTACCACCAGCTACACCATCACTGTAGCCAACTTTGGCCCTGCCAATGCTCCCAATTCGATCATCAAAGACCCAGCAGCAACCGGGCTCAATTGCACAGCAGCTACATGCGCCCTTACCGCTGGTACGGCGACCTGTCCAGCAGGCACGCCAGCCGCTTTGATGACGGCATTGCAAAGTGCAGGCGGCGCAAGCATCCCCACCTTCAACGCAGGTTCAACCTTGACCTTTGTGGTGACCTGTGGTGTGACGGCCACTGGCCAGTAAGATTGGGCTGTAACCTGGCAAAGAAAAAGAGGCTTTAGGCCTCTTTTTCTTTTATCGCACGATCCAATTTACGTCGTGCTGCGGGGGATGATCTGTTCTGGCGGCACATCCCATGGACCATCGAAGGCCTTCTGGGCAATAGTTCGTCCAGGGTAATCAATACCGCACATCTCGGCGTAGTCTTGCAAGCTGCGTTGACGGCCCAAGCCGTACACCCCCAGTTGGCTGGAGTCACCCCAAACCAATGTCGCGATACGCTTTTGCGCTCTGCGTATCTGGCCCCACCATTTTGGCTTTTCAGTAGCACCCTCTGCGACAGCCCAATGCAGAGGCCTTGCAGGTGCGCCAACTTGGTTATAAAGATGGTAAACAGGAATCCCTGCCACGTGATAAATATCCCAGCCTTGGGTATACAGGCGCAAGGAGATACTTTGCTCTTCTTCACCAAAATACAAAAATGGATCATACGGAACGGATTGCACAAATTGGCCTGGAGCAAACAAGCATCCTGCCGAAATATGGTAGCCCTGCACCGCACCGATCTTCATTATTTTTTTTGTCTGAAATATAAAACAGGGATGTTTTTGTTGAAACACGGTACCCGCACTGACCACTGCAGCGGCTAGCATTTCACTGATTTTGTAAGGCGTTTCGTCCGGAATCGGCAGCTCATTCGCAAAATGAAACCCCGGTGGATAACTGCTCACCACGGCCTTACTGGAAAACTGAAGACAGGCAGTGAGCTTGCGAATCAAAATATCGTCCCAGTCCTGTGCAAACAAGGTATGCGAATCGACTTGAAAGTAATAGTCTTCGTCCCGGTACAAAGACATCACCAGGCTGCGTGCCCAGCAACATCCGCGTGATTGCGCGGCCTCAACGTACACGTAGCTTACTTGGTCAGCGGGAATATGTGCTGGCACTGGATATGATGCGTTCTTGGGGCTTTGATCCACAATTCCAAAACGTAATTGATCTGGGAACCTGGCTTTTTCGTAGGCACTGGCGAGCGTCATACGGAGTACTGGATCACAATAGGATGCAATTGCAATAAATATCGTCATTATTTAAGCCTAATACAAATCAATCTTGGACTGAATATAGCAAATGGCATCAACTACCAAAAACTCTGGCATGGCCAAGCTGAGCGATCCCACTTTAGATGCAGAGTTGCATCTGATGGGCGCCACTAATTTGGGTGAATTTTTGCAATTTGTGCGTCAACGATCCATCAGAGGTCGCCAACGCAATGAATGCGACCTGGCGGATCTTTGGCGGGCTGCCGCAAAGCACTACCAGGGGCTGGAAACTACGCAGGCGGATGTAGCCAACAAGCCCAAAGTACGCCCCATCCCCAGCGCAATGCAAGAGCACATCCAGCGTTTGTCAGCCCTGGAGAGTTTTAGCGCTACGTTTTCGACGGTACCGATTGCGTTTGGTATGGTGCCTTTGGCGCAACTTGTGTGCTCGCAGTTTGACCTGACAGTGTCAACCCTGGAAGCATTAAAAAAACGCATACCGAAGAAACTAACTTCCATTCAGTTAGCCGAGCTATGTCTTCCGCTGATGCCCGCGCATGGGCAATGTGTGCTGGGGAGGGAGACTCACGGCGAGTATGTGTTCCACTCCGACAGCCATGATCTGCGCAGCTTTGCGGCTCAGTTGGTTCCGGTAGAAGATATCTCTGGCTACCACCCCAGAGGCCATGCGCAGGCAGCGATTGTGATTGGGGTGGGGTTTAGCACCAACGTCCTCAATGTCGTGCGCTATGCCGACCGCCTAGTGCTCAATAACGGCTACCACCGCGCACTGGCACTGCTTGCCCAAGGCTACACCCATGCGCCCTGCGTCATTCAGGTGTGCAGCCATGGAGACGATCTGGGTCAGTGTGCAATGCGTGAAATCAATCAAAACTACAGCCTGTACTTTTCCCAAGCCCGCCCGCCCCTGGTGCGTGATTATCTGGAGCCTTTGTTGACCAGCCAGTGGCCCGTGAAACGAGTACGCAGGCAAATCACCATCAAAATAAGCCACGAAAGTCGGGATATTGCTTTAAATTAGCAACAATTTACTAATTAATCAGTTGAACAAGCCTAAAAGTATTGTTTTAAATTTACATTTATTGACAAGTCATTAGGCTTTTAATATAATTTTGCTGCATGCCGCTCATGCATATCTTGTTGTTTTCTTTAACCTGTTAGGAGTTAATCATGCGAGTTTTATCGTTGGAAGAAATGGAATTAGTATCGGGCGCTGGACGCAAACACCAGAGTTCGAAAAAAGCAAAGCATAGTGGTTCGGCTTCTTCCAACCACTGCACCACGGGCGGGTCGAGCTCGAACAAGTGCTGTGCCACCGGTGGCAGCTCGAGCAGCAATGGCGCAGCTTGCCCACCACCGATTACCACTATCGTCTGATATTCGCATTACAGTCATTCTAGGAGCCTCGAATTTTGAGGCTTTGTAGTTTTCGCGGATGCCTGAACTCATTTAGCCGGATAGCTGCCAGGCAATCTTCCTACTACCGTCGCCAGCCGCAGCCTGGCACTGGCCTGCGCCAAGTAAGACTGATCCAATGCCAAGCGCGCTCCACTCAGGGCCGCTTGCGCGTTGAGTAAATCCACAATCGTACCTACGCCCCCCCGGTAGCGCCCCAGCGCTACCTGGTGGTTAAGTTCCGCCGATTGCAGCAATGCGCGCGCTGCCAGCCGGGTTTCTATCTCGGTTTGCACCGTCAGCACCTGACGCAGCAGCTCGGTTTCCAGCTCTCTGCGGGCGGCTTCTACCTGGGAGATTCTGTTGTCGGTCTGCGCGGTGTTTTGCGCCAACCGTGCGTCCTGTTCTTCGCGGTTAAACAGCGGAATGTTGGCGACCACACCCGCGCCTACGCTGCGCTCGAACCCACCACCGCCCAGGTTTAAGGGGCGCGCCAACTGCGCGTTGGCATTCACACTCACCGAGCCTCTGCCTTCGGCGGTCACCACATCACCGCGCAGGCGCTGGGCCTCTACGTCGGCCTGTAGTGCGCGCAGGCGGGGGTGCTGCTCGCGCACATAGGTCAGCATGTCTCCAATATTGGTGGCGGCCTCTACAAAGGGCACTGCCGTGTCCAGGCCGGGCATACCCATGCGCTGGGTGATGCCGTAGCCCATGTGCACCGCCAGCGCTGCACGCGCGGTCTCCCACTGGCCGTTAGCGCGCACTCGATCTAGCGTGGTTTGTGCCAATGCGGTTTGTGCCTGGAGTTTTTCGGCCAAGGAGCCCACCTGCACATCGTATTTGGCACTGGCAGCGCGCAGGCTTTGCTCGGCCACCAGCTCCGCCTGGCGCAGGCTGTCCAGCCGCAACCAGACGGTGAGCGCATCGACATACAGGCGCAAGGTCTCGCCGACCGCATTGAGTTGCGTATTGCTCAGGTTGGCCATGGCACCACTGAGCTGGGCGCGGCTTTGCGCCAGGGTGGCATCGCGCAGGCCAAAGTCAAACAGCACCCAGCTCAGGCCCAGGCTACCCGCCATATTTTGCGCCGACGATCCCGAGCTGCTGGGGCCGGCCGTTCGACTGGCAGTGACCGAGGCCCCTGCATTGACCCGTGGGCGATAACCCGTTTGCGCCAGATCCACCCCGGCTTGCCGCTCGGCAATGGTGGCCATGGCCTGGCGCATGCTGGGGTTGGCGCACAGGGCATGGTCTAAGGCCATCGGCAGCGTGAGCTGCATCAAGTCTGCCGCTTGCAAAGCGGGGCAGGCGCTGGCCTGCGCGCCTGGCGGCAGCATGGGTGCTGGCATCTGCGCCAACGCCTGGGTGCAGACCACTGCGGTGGCACACGCTGCTGCCACATGCCGCCAAGGCGTGAGGATGGGTCGGGCAAGTGTCATACAGTATGGTCCAAACGCATGGAGCTGATAAGCTGCAAATACGCAACCGGGCTGCCGTCAAAAGTGATTTTTCCTTGCTCAATTTCTACCACCCGCTCGGCGGCGTAAATGGTCTCAGGGCGGTGGGCAATGACGATGCGCGTCATGTCCAGCTGGGCAATGGCGGCGTTAACTTTTGCCTCCAGCTTCACGTCCAAGTGGCTGGTGGCCTCGTCCAAAATCAGAATTTGCGGCTGCTTGTACAGCGCCCGCGCCAGCAGCACGCGTTGCTTTTGCCCGCCTGAGAGTACCGTCCCCATGTCGCCCACCAAGGTTTGGTAGCCCATGGCCATTTTTTCAATGTCGTCATGAATGCAGGCGACACGGGCACATTGGGCCACCCAGTCATGGTCAGGTCGGGGATCAAAAAAACTGATGTTGTCGGCAATCGACCCGGCAAACAAGGTGTCGTCCTGCATCACGGTGCCCACCATGCTGCGCCATTGGTGAATGCCCATGCGATCCAGGGCGATGCTACCTAGCTGGATACTGCCTTCCTGGGGCGTGTAGACCCCTAGCAAGAGGGCGGCCAGGGTCGATTTGCCACAACCCGAACCGCCCACAATAGCCACCGATTGGCCGGGCTCGATGTGCAGGTTAATGCCTTGCAGCACCCAGGGGTCTTGCTCGGAGTAGCGAAATTTCAAGTTTTCCAGTTGCAAGGGGAGGTGCTTGAACTGCGTGTTGTCTTGCCCCAACAGCATCATGTTGGCGGGCTCGGGCGGTGTCAGCACCACGTCGGCCAGGCGCTCGGCGTGCAAGGAGAGCATTTTGTAGTCAAAGTATTTGCCAATCAAATCGGACAGGCGCGTATCAAACTGGCTGCGGTAGGCCAAAAACGCCATGAACATACCCACGCTCAGGTTGCCCTCCAGGATCTGACGGGTGCCCATCCAGAGCAATAAAATGTAAAAACCTCCGCTAGAGACCGCTCGGACTACTTTGTAAAACAAATTAAGTTTTTGGATGCCCAGGCCCGCATTGGTCTGCGCCACCAGCAGGGTTTGCCAGGCGGCCTGGCGCTCTGATTGGCGTGAGAACAGCTTGATGGCGCGTACACCGCGAATGGTCTCCAGATAATGCGACGACACCATCGCACCGCGCACAATATTTTCTTGCATGGCCAGGTACATGGGCCGGTACCACAGGATGCGGATCAGCAGGTACAGCGACACGGCCAGTACTGCAATCCAGGCCAGCGTAGGGCTGTAGACAAACATGATGATCAGGGTCAGCACCATCATCACACCGTCAAACAGCGTCTCTACAAACGTGCTGGTCAGCACCCGCTGGATCTCGCCGATCGAGCTGGTACGCGAGACGATATCGCCCAGATGGCGCTTTTGAAAATACTCCACCGGCAATCGCAGCAGGTGCGTCAAGATGCTGGACTGCCACTGCACGTTGATGGCCGTGTTCATCGCCATCATCACCCACGCCCGTGCCACACTGAATACCTGCTGCAATACCAGGAGCAGGCCAAAGCCGATGGCCAGGGTGGTGAGTAAATCGGCATCGCGCGAGACCACCACCTGATCCACAATCCACTGCATAAACAGCGGGCTGGCCAGCGAGAACACCTCCAGCACCAGGGTCAATATGAGCACCTGGGTCAGCGACGGCAAAAAGCCTTTGACCCGGCCCATCAACTGCATGAGTGAGATGCGGGTGGTCTCCTTGCGTGGCTCAAAGCCCGGCTCGGGCCACAGCTCCATGGCCACGCCGGTGAATTTTTCGCTCACCTCGGCCATGCCCACACGACGCTCGCCAAAGTTGGGGTCGTGGATGGTGACGTGCTGTAGCCCCACCGACTTGAGCACCACAAAGTGGTTGAGCTCCCAGTGCAGGATGGCGGGCAGTTTGAGTTGCCCTAGTTGGTCAAGCTCCAAGCGCACCGCGCGCACACCCAGGCTCTCTTTTTGCGCAATCTGCGCCAGCCCTGCCAGCGTCATGCCCTTGAGCGATATGGCGTGGCGGCGGCGCAGCATGGCCAGGTCAGTCACCGTGCCGTGCCAGCCCAGCACCATGGCCAGGCAGGCCAGGCCGCACTCGGCCCCCTCGGTTTGCAATACCACGGGCAGCTTGGCTCCCCATTGCATGCGGATTGCGTCAGTCCACGCCATCAGCGCTCCATCTTTCCGGTAATGCTGTACAGGGGCTCGAGCATCCACTCATACAGTTTGCGAGTCTCTTGCAAAATATCGGCATCCAGGCGCTGTCCGGCTTGCAGGGCCTGGAGCTGTCCATAGGCCTTGACGCTTTGCGACTGCAGATCGACGGTGATGCCATACACCGGCTCACCCGCTGCGATGTCGGGCAGTGTAAAGCCCGCCAGCTCGGCACTGGGCACGGCGGCGGTGGAGATGGAGACCACCTTGCCCTCGTGCAAGCCAAACTTTTGGTACGGATAGGCTTGGTAGCGCACCAACACTTTGTCGCCCGGGCGCACAAAGCCAATCGTGCGGCTGGGGGCAAACAGGCGCGCCTGCAATTGATTCTGGATGGGTAGCAGGTTCAGCAGAGGCCGCGACGCATCGGCCACCTGCCCTATTTCACCTGCCACCAGCGTGGCACGGCCATCCTCGGGTGCAGTCACCACCACGCGCCTACGCGAGTCCACCTCGGTAAGCTCTTGCTTTGAGGTAGAGATGGTGCGCTGCAATGTGGAGTTGAGGTTGGCGTAGCGGCTCTTGGTGCTGTCAATCTCGCGCGCAGCGGCCACCAGCTCACGCTGGCTGGCCTGCACATCACGCTCCAGTGCTTGCAGGCGCGACTGCTGCTCGGATAAATCCAGCTCTTTTTGAATCAACTGCTCTTTGGCGATGTAGTCTTGGTCGGCCAGCCCCTGGTAACGGTTTTTGATGTCCTGGGCCACAGCGACGCGGCGGCGCTGCTGCTCGATCTGCCGCTCAATGGTCTGCGCGTCGGCCTGTAGGGCGCTGATGCGGCGGTTGACATGCGCGATTTCATCGTTCAGTGCTTTGTCGTTGCGGGCGATTTCGCTTTGCATGGACAGACGGCGTTGCTGGATCTCGCGGCTGATGTCTTGCTGGATCTCACGGGCCCCACTGCCTACGCGGTCACTGCTGAGCACATACAGCACATCGCCCTTGCGCACCACCTGCCCGTCGGCCACTTTGCGCTCGATAATCACGCCGGTTTGCGGGGTTTGCACCCGGATCATGCCCGCCTGGGGCACCAAATGCCCGGCCACCGTGCTGCGCCGGGTATAGCTGCCCTGGGTGACAAACCAGGCCAGCGCCGCCAGTATCACCAGCCCCAGCAGGCACCACCACCACATGCCCATGCGGGGCACCACGATGACCTCGCCCTGCAAACGCGGCTGCAGGGCCACCAAGGCTTCTTCGCGAAAAATGTGGCGGCCCGTGTTAGCGGGCAACGCGTTGCGTGGCGACGGGTTGGATGTGGGCTCTACGACAGTAACAGGGGTGGATTTCACCCAGCTATCTTAACCAAAATTACTACACGCTCTATGCGTACAAGCGCGAGGATTTTGGCAAATGCGCCATCAAAAACTCCATCTGGTCGGCCAGAATACGCCGGTTGCGCAAAATGAAGTCCTCCCACAAGCTGGGCACATAGGGCGCGTACAGGAGCGGCATATGCGCCTGTTCGGGCGTGCGGCTGCTCTTGCGGTGGTTGCAGGCGCGGCAGGCGGTGACGACGTTCATCCATACGTCCTGGCCGTTTTGCGCGTAGGGGATGATGTGCTCGCGGGTCAGGTCTTCCTCATGGAAATGCTGGCCGCAGTAGGCGCACACATTGCGGTCACGCGAGAACAGCTTGCCATTGGTCAGGCCCGGGCGCAGGTCAAAGGGGTTGATGCTGGGTACGCCCTTGGTGCCGATGATGCTGTTGACGGTGATGATGGACTGCAAGCCCGTCACGGCGTTATGCCCCCCGTGGAACACCGCCACCTCACCGCCAGACTCCCAGCGCACCTCACCCGAGGCATAGTGGGTGACCGCTTGTTCCAAGCTAATCCACGACTGTGGCAGCCCTTGGGCTGAGAGTTTCAAGACCTTCAAAACACACCTCCGAGTACTTCGCACAAAGCGCTAACACACCGAATAACTGATCCTCACTGTCTTAAAGCACAATATACTCTATTTTGAGGCACTTTTTAAGCTTAAAAACCCTGCCTGAACCAATAGAGATGTGCGTAAGCAGCTATTAAATTGATACCTAGAATCCACCGCAATGAAAGTCTTTAGAGGCTTCGGCCATGCCATTGGTTCACCCGCAGGCCCCTCTGGCGCGCCGCAGGCCGTGCCCGCCACCGGCTGCGCCGTGACGATTGGCAATTTCGACGGCGTGCACCGGGGCCACCAGGCCATGATTGCCCTGCTCAAAAACGAGGCGGCGCACCGCCAGGTGCCTAGCTGCGTGATGACGTTTGAGCCGCATCCACGCGACTTTTTTGCCGCCCGCGCTGGCAAACCCACGCTGGCACCGGCCCGCATCGCCACCTTGCGCGACAAGCTTACCGAGTTGGCTCGCTGCAGCATAGACCAGGTGGTGGTGCTGCCCTTTAATGCCGCCTTGGCAGCGCTTTCGCCCCAGGCCTTTATCAGCGACGTGCTGGTGCGCAGGCTGGGCGCAAAGTATGTGCTGGTGGGCGACGATTTTCGCTTTGGTGCGCAGCGGGCGGGCGACTACGCGCTGCTGGACGCTGCGGGCGATGCCCAGGGCTTTGACGTGGCCCGCATGCAAAGCTACGAGGTGCACGGCCTGCGCGTCTCCAGCTCAGCGGTGCGCGAGGCCTTGGCCCAGGGCCGCATGGAAGATGCGTCCAAGCTGCTGGGCCGCCCCTACAGCATCAGCGGCCATGTCGTGCATGGCCGCAAACTGGGGCGTGAGCTGGGCATCTCCAGCGCCTACCCGCAGGGCTTTCGCACGCTCAATTTACGTTTTTCATCGCGCGCGCACGCCTGGCAAAGCGCCGCCAGCGGTATTTTTGCGGTGCTGGTGCACGGTCTCACGCCCGAGCCGCTGCACGGGGTGGCCAACCTGGGCATCCGCCCCTCGATCGACCCCCAGGACGTGAACGGTGGCCGGGTGCTGCTGGAGACCCATTGTCTGGACTGGCCTGGCGCGCTGGGCCCAGACGCTGGCTACGGTAAAATCATTCGCGTGGAACTCTTACATAAACTGCACGACGAGTTGAAATACGACAGCCTGGCGGCCTTAACCCAAGGCATAGCGCGCGACTGCGCCGATACACGCGCATTTTTTGCCGCCCAAGCATCGACCCAGATACCGCGAATTTGAAGGGGCACAGGCCCCGCTCTTTCCCTTGCCATCACGGGTCGTATCCCTTCACATCAGGTGATGCCCAAAGCGCTGAAACTGCGCAAAAAACGCAAAATGTGAGAATGCTTTTTTTGCGATTTTTTCCAGATTTTTGCGTTTGTGTTACCTAAAACTCTCTATGAATACCATGTCCGAATCCACCACCGACTACCGCAAAACCCTCAACCTGCCCGACACCCCGTTCCCCATGCGCGGCGACCTGCCCAAGCGCGAGCCGCTCTGGGTAAAGGAATGGGACGAGCAAGGCATCTACAAAAAGCTGCGCGACGTGCGCCACTGTCGTCCGAAGTTCATCCTGCACGATGGCCCGCCGTATGCCAACGGCAGCATCCACATCGGCCACGCGGTCAACAAAATTTTGAAAGACATGATCGTCAAGGCCCGCCAGCTAGACGGCTTTGACGCGCAGTACATCCCCGGTTGGGACTGCCATGGCTTGCCGATCGAGAACGCAATTGAAAAGCTGCATGGTAAAAAACTAGCCCCCACGTCTGCTGGCATCCTGCTCCCCGAGGGGGCCGCTCAGGGGCTAGGGGACGGCCCGTCGCCCCTGAACTCCCGCGCCGCAGTGCAGGCCGAATGCCGCGCCTTTGCCACCGAGCAAATTGCCGGGCAAATGGCAGACTTCAAACGCCTGGGCGTACTGGGTCAGTGGGACAAGCCCTACCGCACCATGGACTTTGCCACCGAAGCCAACGAGATCCGCGCCTTCAAGCGGGTGATGGAGCGCGGCTTTGTCTACCGCGGCCTCAAGCCCGTGTACTGGTGCTTTGACTGCGGCTCGTCGCTGGCCGAGTTTGAGATCGAATACGCGGATAAAAAATCGCAGACGCTGGATGTAGGTTTTGAATGTGCCGAGCCAGAGAAACTGGCCGCTGCTTTTGGCCTGCCCAAGCTCAGCCAAAAAGCCTTCGCGGTGATCTGGACCACCACCGCCTGGACCATCCCCGCCAACCAGGCCCTCAACCTCAACCCCGAGCTGAGCTACGCGCTGGTAGACACCGTGCGTGGCCTGCTGATACTGGCCGAATCGCTGGTAGAAAAATGCCTGGAGCGCTATAAAATTGCTGGCACGATCGTGGCCACCACACTGGGCAAAAACCTGGCACTCATCCACTTCAAGCACCCGCTGTACGACGCGCATGCAGGCTACCAGCGCCTCGCCCCCATCTACCTGGCCGACTACGCCACAGCCGACGACGGCACGGGCCTGGTGCACTCGTCCCCCGCCTATGGCGTGGAAGACTTTAATAGCTGCGTCAAACATGGCTTGAAGTACGACGACATTTTGAACCCCGTACAGGGCAACGGCCGTTATGCCGATGAACTGCCGCTGTTTGGTGGCCTGAATATCTGGAAAGCCTGCGAGCGCGTGATCGAGGTGCTGGGCCAGTCCGACCGCCTGTTTGCCACCACCAACATCGTGCACAGCTACCCGCACTGCTGGCGGCACAAAACGCCCGTCATCTACCGCGCTGCGGCGCAGTGGTTTATCCGCATGGACGAAG